>JAAZAA010000213.1 GCA_012514535.1 Myxococcales bacterium
CTGGCCGAGGCCTCCGACAGGCTGCGCCGCACCGGGGGCAAGAAGGTCTACGAGCTCAGGGTCCGGCTGCCCTGGGACAAGGGGGGCGCGGTCGCCTGGTTGTTGGACGGCCTCGGGCTGAACGGTCCCGACGTGCTGCCCCTGTACCTCGGGGACGACGAGACCGACGAGGACGCCTTCGCCATGCTGTGCGAGCGCGGCGGTGTCGGCGTGCTGGTGGCGCCGCAGCCGCAGCGGACCCTCGCTCACTATCGACTCGACGATCCGGACGCGGTCGGTCGTTTTCTACATGCGCTGCTCGAGGTGGTGACTCGGTGAGTGATTGGACGCTGGTCTACCGGGGCTTCGATCCGGCGGAGGAAGGGCTCCGGGAGGCGCTGTGCACCCTCGGCAACGGCTACTTCGCCACCCGGGGTGCGGGCGAGGAGGTGGAGGCCGGCGAAGTCCACTACCCGGGCACCTACCTGGCCGGCGGTTACGATCGTCTGACGACCGACATCGCCGGCCGCACCATCGAGAACGAAGATCTGGTCAACATGCCGAACTGGTTGCCGCTCTGCTTCCAGCCGGAGGGCGGCGACTGGTTCAATCTGATGGCGGTCGAGCTCCTCGAGTACTGTCAGGAGCTCGACCTGCGCGCGGGGCTGCTCCGTCGGTCGATCCGCTTCCGCGACCGCGCAGGGCGAGAGAGCAGCCTCACCGTCCGGCGCCTGGTGCACATGGGTTCCCCGCACCTCGCCGCGATCGAGTGGGTGCTCACGCCCCACGGCTGGTCGGGGCGCATCACCGTGCGCTCGGCGCTCGACGGCCAGGTCATCAACGCGGGCGTCGCGCGTTATCGCGAGCTCAGCAGCACGCACCTCGTGCCGAAGGGAGCTCGCGCGCTGGGGCCGGACGCGATGCAGCTCGTGGTGGAGACCCGGCAGTCGCGGCTCACCGTCGCCGAGGCGGCCCGCACGCGCGTCTATCGGGGGGACACGCAGCTCGAGGTCGAGCGGAGGGTCCACGAGGAGGAGAGCTACGTCGCCCAGGAGCTGTCGCTGGACGTGACCGCGGGCGAGCCGGTCCGCGTCGAGAAGGTCGTCGCGCTGTACACTGGCCGGGATCGCGCCATCTCCGAGCCGGTGACGGCGGCCGCAGAGGCGATCGCCGAGGCGGGGTGCTTCGCCGAGCTGGCCGCGGAGCACACGCTGGCGTGGGCGCACCTGTGGGGGCGCTGCGACGTGCTACTCGAGGGGGAGGAGCGCATGCAGATGATCCTGCGGCTGCACATTTTTCATCTGTTGCAGACCGTCTCCACCCACAGCGCCGACCTCGACGTCGGCGTGCCGGCGCGCGGGCTCCACGGCGAGGCGTACCGCGGCCACATCTTCTGGGACGAGCTGTTCATCTTCCCCTTCCTGACCTTCCGGATCCCGGAGGTCACCCGCTCGTTGCTCCGCTATCGCCACCGACGCCTGGACGCAGCGCGGCGCCTGGCGCGGGAGGCGGGCTTCGCGGGCGCCATGTACCCTTGGCAGAGCGGTAGCGACGGGCGCGAGGAGAGCCAGCAGCTCCACCTCAACCCGAAGTCGGGGCGCTGGATACCGGACAACACGCACCTGCAGCGGCACGTCAACGTGGCCATCGCCTACAACGTCTGGCGCTACTACCAGGTGACGCACGATCGGGAGTTCCTGTCCTCCTACGGCGCCGAGATGCTCCTCGAGATCGCTCGCTTCTGGGCCAGCGCGGCGACCTGGGACGAAGGACGGCAGCGGTACGAGATCCGTGGCGTGATGGGGCCGGACGAGTTTCACGATCGCTACCCCTGGTCGGACGAGCCTGGTGTGAACAACAACGCCTACACCAACGTCATGGTGGCCTGGGTGCTTCGGCGGGCTCTGGATGTGTTGAAGCAGGTCGGCGCCAGCCGGTGCCGCGAGCTGTACGAGAAGCTCCACCTGGGCGAGGAGGAGCTGCGCACGTGGGAGCGGATCAGCCGGAAGTTGTTCGTCCCTTTTCACGACGGCATCCCCGAGCAGTTCGAGGGCTACGAGCAGCTCGAAGAGTTCGACTGGGAGGGGTATCGGCGTAAGTACGGCGACATCCGCCGGTTGGATCGTCTGCTCGAGGCCGAGGGCGACACGGTCAACCGCTACAAGGCCTCCAAGCAGGCCGACGTGCTGATGTTGTTCTTTCTCTTCTCGGCGGAGGAGCTGGCGGAGCTCTTCGCTCAGCTCGACTACCCGTTCTCGCGAGAGACGATCCCGCGCACCATCGAGTATTATCTCGCTCGCACCTCGAACGGCTCGACCCTCAGCCAGGTCGTGCACTCCTGGGTGCTGGCGCGATCCGACCGGCCGCGTTCCTGGGAGCTGCTCGAGGAAGCGCTCGAGAGCGACATCGCGGACGTCCAGGGGGGCACCACGCCCGAGGGCATCCACCTGGGCGCCATGGCCGGCACGGTCGATCTGATCCAGCTGGGCCAGACCGGCCTGGAGGTGCTCGATGACGGGCTCCGGTTCAACCCGTGCCTCGCGGACGATCTGGAGGGGCTGAAGCTGCGGCTGCGCTACCGCGGTCACTGGCTCGAGGTCGAGATCCGCGGCGAGCGGATGACGCTCCACGCGCCCGGCGAGTGGGCGGGGCCACCTCACGTCATGGTGCGCGATCGGACGTTCCCCTTCGGCCCCGGGGCGCGTCTGGACCTCTGGCGCCAACCGGAGGATCGTTGCTGGGAGAGGGATTTCGGGACCCAGCCGGAGGGAGCCGAGCCACCTCGAGGCCTAAGGCCCCCATGCGCACGACACTCCCCTTCCTCGCAACCCTGATGCTGATGTCGCTGGGCCTCGGCACCGGGCGCGCACGAGCCGGCGAGCTCGGCGAGCCCCTCTCCATCGAGCAAGGAGAGCAGCGCCCCCGGGCGGCGTCCTCCGCGAAACCGCGCTTCGACGTCGCCGCGTGGTTCCGCAGCGACGCGACGGAGGGCGCCCTGTGGGTGCGCAACCCGGACGCGGCGCGCTGGGCCCTCGACGGGACGTGGGGGTTCGGGGTGAGCGTTCCCGGGGGAATGTCGGCGACGGACGTGGACCTCTCCGCGCGTTTCGCGTTCGTACCGGGCCTCTCGCTCGGCGGCTCCGTCGGCTACCAGCGGCGCGGGGACGACACCGATTATCCCGCGGAGTTCCGGTCCACCGTGTTTCCCGGTGCTTTCTTGTAGGTCCACGCGGCGCCGGGATCTCCAGTCGACCTCTGGCTGCGGGTGACGGGAGGCGTAGGGATCGACAACGAGCGGCACGACCAGTA
>JAAZAA010000214.1 GCA_012514535.1 Myxococcales bacterium
CCGAGGACGGGCGGCTCCCGGCCATGGCCGCCACCACCGGAGGCGCCTCCCGTCGTGGAGTCGGGTGGCGCTCCTGCGCTCCCGCCGTCGCTGGAGGCGCCCCCCGTCGTGGCGCCGGGCAGCGCCTCCTCGTCACCGGCGCTCGTGCTGCACGCAACGACGTTCATGAAGAGGGTCAGGGTGAGCAGCTGGCGCATCGAGTTCTCCGGCGGAGTGGGCAGACCGTTAGACCATCGCCCATTTTCGGTTTCACGGGGATCGAAGCAAGGATGGTCGTCAGGGACGCGTCCTCCCCGCTCCGAGGCCCCCGAGCAAACCACCGCTGGCGGCGCGTCGATTGTCGACGGGGTGGGCGTTGTGGAAGCATGCCGTCCCATGGCCTCGCCCGAGCGGTCCCGCCTACTTCGTCCCCGGTTCGACCTTGGAGTGCGCAACTGTGCCCCTCGGTGGGCGCCTCTGTTCTCCCGGGACGGCCTCTCCGACGACATCAAGCGCGGCGGCTGGCTCGCTGCCAACACGCTGCCGCTCTCCATCCTGCTCGCGAGCCTCGCTGGAGCGCCCGCCTCGGCGGGGATCTTCAGCGCGATCGTCGGCAGCGCGATGTGCGTGTTCCTCGGCGGCACGCGGGTGGCCTTGTCCGGACCGGGGCTCGCGAGCGCGCTGGTGGCCTCGTCCATCCTCACCCGCTACGGGGTCGACGGGCTGGGCGCCTCGCTGGTGCTCGCGGGGCTGCTGCAGCTGCTGACCGGTGCCCTCGGGGTCGGGCGCTTCGTCCGCTTCGTGCCCCTGCCGGTGCTCCGCGGCTGCGTGATCGGCGTCGGCCTCACGATCCTGCTCGGACAGCTGCCTCACGCCCTGGGCGCGCAGGTCGAGCCGGGAGCGGGGCCCCTGGCGCACTTCGACGCCGTCGCCCTGAAGCTGGAGGACATCGTCCCGGAGGTGGCCTCCCTGTGCATCGGCGCGGCCCTGCTCGGCTGGCTCGCGCTCAAGATCCGATTCGTTCCGGGCGCCCTGTTGGCCCTGGTGCTCGTCACGGTCGCCAACTCGATGCTCGGCCTCGGGCTGCCCACCGTTCATGAAGCGCCCAGCTTCCCCTGGCCGCGGGCGCCGCTCCTGCCCATGAGCGAGCTCGCGCAGCTCTTCGGGAGCGCCCTCGAGCTGTGGGGGACCATGACCGTCGCGACCGCGATCAACACCGTGACCCTCGAGCGTCTCCACGCGGACGCGGGCGCGGAGGCCAAGACCGACCCCGATCAGGAGCTCATCGGCAACGGCCTGGCGACGCTCGTCCTCGGCTTCCTGCAGGGCCTCCCCGCGACGCAGCTCGTCGCTCGCTCGAACCTCGGCGTGCGCCAGAAGGTGGCCTCGCCCCGACCAGCCCTGATCCAGGCGCTCTTCCTGCTGGTGTTCGGGCTCGCCGCCTGGCCCCTCTTGCCCTTCGTCCCGGTGGCTGCCCTCACGGGGGTCGCGGTGGTGGTGGCGATCCCGCTCCTCACGATTCGCCCCCTGTGGGCGCTGGGCCGCGTCTCGGGCCTCGACCTCTGGCTCGCCCTGGCGACCATCGTCACCATGCTGGTGACGGGCACGGTGACCGGGCTCTTGCTCGGCATCGCCGTCGCCTTCGCCGTCGTGGCCATCAAGATGGCGCGCACCCGCGCCCTGCTCCACCGCAGCAGCGACCCGAGCGGACCCCACCAGGTGAACTTCAGCGGCCCCATCACCTTCCTCGCCTCGCTGGAGCTCGAGCGCTTGCGCGCCGTCCTCACGCATCTCGATCCCCGCCCGGGGCTCGTCCTCGATCTGCGCAACGTCGTGGCCGTCGACGGCACCGGGGCGAGCGCCCTCGTCGAGCTGCTGGATCTCTGGCGCGGGCGCGGCGGGCAAGTGGCGCTGCTCGGTCCCTCGGTCACCGTGCGCGAGCGGCTCCTCCGCACCGACGAGAATCGGCGGCGCCTCCCGGAGGGCGTCTCGCCCGGCGCGCTGAAGCAGGCGGTCGCAGTGAGCGATCGCGAGCTCGACGCCGTCCTCGGCAAACCCATCGTGCGGATGGCGCGCCCGCAGCTCTTGGCGGGCATCACGCGCTTCCGCCAGGAGATGCGCGGCCACTACGACGCCCTCTTCAGCCACCTCGCGGACGGCCAGAGCCCCCACACCATGTTCATCACCTGCGCCGACAGCCGCATCGAGCCCGCGCTGTTGACCGGCGCCCACCCGGGGGACCTCTTCACGGTGCGCGCCATCGGCGCCCTCGTGGCCCCCTCGGGCAGCGCCGTGTGGCCTCAAGAGGGCGCCGCCGTGGAGTACGGCGTCGGCGTGCTCGGGGTCCGCACCATCATCGTGTGCGGCCACAGCCGCTGCGGCGCCATCAGCGCGCTCAAGACGGCGAAGGTGCCCCCCGAGCTAGAGACCCTCGGGGTGTGGGCGAAGCACGCCGCCGAGCTCGCCGGAGACGTCGCCCCCTTCGAGACCCCCGACGAGGCGGCCCGCGCGGTGACGGTACGGCAAATCCACAACCTCCTGAGCTATCCCCTGGTGCGCGAGAAGCACGAGCGCGGCGAGCTCCAGATCCACGCGTGGTTCTACGATCTGGGGCAGGTCGAGCTCTTCGAGTGGGACGCCCAACGCGAGACCTTCGTGGAGCTGACGTCCGAAGATCCCTCCTTGCCCTCCCACCCGCCGCCCCCCGTAGAGGCCGTGGGCTGAGGC
>JAAZAA010000215.1 GCA_012514535.1 Myxococcales bacterium
CTCCGCCGTGCACGCCACGCACTCCGTCGACTCCGCGTCGCACACGGGCGCCCCACCGGCGCAGCTCTCGTCGCAGGCGCCACCGCCGCCGCCGAGCGCGCCCCCGCCTGCGCCGCCCGTCGACGCGCCCGAGCCGCCGCTGGCCTCGCCGCCGCAGGTGTTGAGGTAGTGGCAGTCCTCCGTGCGCTTGCTGCACCCATTGCCTCCGAAGAGGACCGCGCAGACGCCCAGACTCAGCAGACCGGCCAGATTGTTCCATCGCATCGGCAACTCCGTTCCCTCGAATCCTTCACCCGGCGCTCAGAACGATCCGCTGAGCTCTGCCCCCAGAAAGCCCGCCTGCTGGCCCAGGCCCGGAGCCCCGACCAGCGGGCGCGCGGTCCACGAAGCGCTGGAGCTCTGCCGTTCGGGCCAGAGCAACCAGGCGGCGACGACGCCCGCGGCGAAGACGCCCCCCGTCACGAAACCCGCCACCGACGCCCGCTGCGCGCGATCCGCGCTGCGCGCGTTCGCGGCCAGATCAGCGCACGGACCGGTGCGGACCGCGGCGCAGGCGCCCGGCTCGAGGTCACTCCGGAGATCCCGGGACTCGCGATCGAGCCTGCCCCGCTCGACCGCGAAGTAGGTCCCGACGCCGAGCCCCGTCATCGCGAAGGCCCCCGCCCCCAACATCACCGGCAGCTTCCACTCGGCCGCCCCCGAGCGCCCCTGCGTCAGCGCGCCGGGAGCACGGGCGGGCGGCATGGCTTCGGGAGCGAGCGCGAGATCCACGACGTACTTCCCGCCCGCTTGGACCTCCAGCGTCCGCGTCTCCGAGGTGCGCGCCCCGAGGCGCGCCAGGATCGTGTGCGCTCCGGGCTCCACGAAGACGTAGCCGTCCCCCGGGGCTTCGCCCACGTCCTCCCCGTCGACGATGAGCCGCGCCTGGGGCTCGTCGACCAGGACCCGCACGCTCCCCACCTGCGCCATCGCCTTCTGGAGCGTGGCCTCGATGTTCGCCCGGAGCTCGCGGCTCTCCCCCACGGGGAAGTTGCGTAGGGAGTGGTGCAGGTGCTCCGCCGCGTCGCGGTGGCGACCGAGCAGCTCCTCCACCTGACCGAGGCTGCCCCCAACGTCGAAGGAGCGCGACAGCTCCCAGGACTCCGTCAGCAACACGAGGGCCTCCTCGAGCTGGTTCGCGTCCCACGCGGCGATGCCCCGCTCGAAGAGGTCGCGGGCGCGCTCGATGCTGTCGGCGCGCGCCGGCTCCGACGACGGGGCCGCGCCGGCGGGCAGCGGGAGCAGCGCGAGGGACACACTCAAGGCGCCAGTGAACCGGAGGAGGAGAGGCTTCATTTCTTGGGCCGGAAGAAGGGCTGAACGGGGGCCTTCGAGGGCGCGGGCTGCGCCGCCGAGGACTGCGTCGTCGAGGTCCGCGGGGGTGCTTCGGGGGCGCGGGGAGCGGGCGCCTCCGTCGCATCGAGGTTGTCGCGCTCGGACTTCGCGGCTTCGACGGGCGGTGCGGCGCTGGTGGCCGCGCCCCCGGAGCTCGGGGTCGTGGCGCTGGTCTTGGGGGCGCTGGTCTTGGGGGCGCTGGCATTGGGGGCGCTGCGGGTCGCTGGGGCCGAGCTCGCCCCTTTCGAGGTGCCGGGATCGGTGGCGGCGGCGCCCTGAACGGCGGCCTTGGGTGTAGTCACGCTGCGCGCCGCGGCGCTGGGCGTCGTCGACGGGGGCGCTGCGGCCGTGGGCGTCGAGTCGCCCGGCGACGCCGGCTCGTCGTTGGGAGCTCGGGCGCTCGCCGACGGCACCTCGCGCCGCGTGGTGTCGGGCGTCGCTGCGGGCTCGGGCGGGGAGCTGCTCTCTGCGCGCGCCTCCGGGCCTCGCGCCGCGGAGGGCTTCGTCGGAGGCGCCTCGCCTCGCCGTGCCCAGCTCATCGCGACGAACACGCCCAGAGCCACCACAGCGGCGCCGATGATCAGCTTCGTCCCCTGGTGCCTGGACTCGCGCTTGCTGGTCGAGGCGGGCGTGGTCGAGGCGGGCGTGGAGCCCGGGGTCTGCACTACCGGCGGCAGCGGCGCCGTGGACTCGAGAGACGCCGCGGGGGCCTGCGGCGCGGAGGCGGCGCTCCGGGCCTCCTTTGCAGGGGTCTCTCCCGCAGGGGCCTCCACCGCGGGAGCATCGACCGTGGGAGCGTCGGGAGACGGCGGAGTCTTCGACGCAGGGGTGGGCGCGGGCTCTTGGCGACGCGCGTCGACGGCTCGACGCAGCTCCTCGTACTCCTTCGCCCCCTTGGTGAAGTCCCCCGTGGGGACCCGCGGGAGCCCCCGCCGGCGCAGCTCCGCGATCATCTCGGGTGGGAACTGCACGACGGCGACCCCGTTGGGATCGAAATCGTCGCGGAGCTCGTCCGCTTCGAGAGCTCCGTCTCGCTCCCCCTCGTCGGACGCGCCCTCGCTCCCCCGCACGGCCTCGGGGGTCCCCAGGGCGGTGGTCACCCCGAACGCCGAGCCCTCCGCGGACGACGAGGCTCCTTGGGCTGTGTTCTTCGGCTCCCTACTCATCGCAACAGCCTCCCGGCCCCAGCGCGCGCGGATCGTAGGGCGTGCATCGAGGGAAGGAAATATCGCGACCTGCGCCGCCGCACCCCGGACCAGAAGCGCTGGGCCTCTCCGTGGCCCCCCCGATGGTCGCCATGATGGTCA
>JAAZAA010000216.1 GCA_012514535.1 Myxococcales bacterium
GCTGCCAAATGGCTTCGTTCACCATTACTTGGCGAACGAGATCGATCTCGAATCGCTCGCCCTCTCCCCAGTCGTACGTCCCCCATTGAAAGAGCAGCATGTCCTCGTCGGCCCCCGGATCGTATCCGTCGGCGCGCACGTTCGCGTAGAAGTCGATCAGGGCGCGCAGGCCGGCGTCAGGTGACGTTGCCAGGTCGACACCGGCTCCGGCAAACAGGTCACAAATGCCTTTCGGAGCTTTCGTGGATCGACGTTCATGGCACTCCAAGCCAAGCGACGGCCGTTTGCGCTACTTCTTGTCATCTACCCAGTAAGATGCGATCGCACTGCCGAGGAAGCCGAGCGAACCGCATACTACCGCAATAGCGACCAGGACGGCGCCTCCGACCGTCTCTGGTCCCTTCGGCAGGCCGTAGTTGATCGAAATCCATTGGGCGACGCCGGCCAATACAGGGCTACCCAAGCCCGCAACGCCAGCGGCAATGAAAAATCGGTCGGCCGCGGAATACTTTCGACGTAGCGCGAGGGCCATGCCAGCGCTCCACATTAGAGCCATGCTCCCAAGGGCAAGCAACGAGCCGGTCCAGAGAGCCTCTTCCAACATGGGGTGCCCAACGATCCTGCGCTTCGGCGGCGAGCGCAAGCTTGTCCGCTGAAGCGCTAGTTTTGCGACGACGCGCCGGCATGGTCCATCCCCTCTGCGGGCAGGCTTGCATCCCCCAGCAGGCGAGGCTTTCGCTCGTTCCCTTCTTCGGTCGACGAGCGCCTTACCTGGAGGCAAACTACGGCCCGCTCTGGGGAGCATGGAAACCGGGAGTGACCCCGCGGCCCCGACGAGATGCAGCCACCGTGACCGCTTGGCTCGCGGACCCGCAGCGGCGCCACGCACACTTTGTGCGCCTTCGAACGGTGGCACGGTGAGCCGTGGGCAGCAGATCTGGCCGAAGCCCACGACGAACTCGAATGGGTGGTGCAGGCAACTCGGGTGCAAGCATCCTCCCAGGCGGGCGACTGAAGGTGCGGAAGTGCACCGCTGCGACGAGCTGCCCCGGGTCGATCGCCCGCTGCTGGTCGTCCGGGTGCACCGGGTCGTTCCACCCGGCGCCGCGCGTCTCTTCGGGGGCTGAGGAAGGCGACATGGCGCATCTCCTCGAGATCGAGGCAGCGTGGTTCAGCCAGAGCCCCCTCGCCGCGGCGACCGATGCGGACGAGCGCCGTTACCGCGTCATCGAGCAGGAGAACGCGGATCTGCGCTGGCAACACTGGCAGAGTTCCTGGAGGGACCACAGCGCGAGCTGTGCGACGAGGAACTCCTCGAGGAAATCATGTTCGGCATCGGCATGGAGTTCGAGGAGGCGGAGGTCGCCGTGGAGCCGCCCGCGCGCCACCGCAAGAAGCGGGCAGAGTTGCTGAAGGAGCTGGGACTGGAGCTCTCGGAGACAAAGACGCTCGGCTCAGGGAGAGCTCTTCAAGACGCAGTCGCCCTGGGCGCACTCTCGGTCCTCGGAGCACTCCTGGCTTCCCATCAAGTAACCGTGACGGCACCACAAGCTCGTGTTCCCTGAACATGCGCTGTTGTAGCCGGGCTCGTCCGGACAGCGAGGATCTTTCACCCCCGTCGCAGGGCACAGTGACTCACCCTCCACTTCGATGCAAATCTCACACGGGGAGGAAAAGGGTGACGTCGCGAAGCCCTCTTTGCAGCTGATCTGGGTGCCGTCCTCGAGGCACCAACCCGACGCCGGCTTGACGCACCGCTCGTCGGGTTCGGAGGAGAGGGCGCAGAAGGCTTCGGTGACGCCGACGGCGCACTGGAGATCCACGGCCCCGCAATCTGTCTTGTGGTACGCCCGGCGTTCTGCGGAGCAGTTCTTGGCGACGTTCCCGTCACAATAGAACTGGCTCGACGAGGTGCAGTCTTCCTCGAAGCACCCGGTCAGGCTGATCGCAGCGACAAAAACCAGCAGGGCCTGGGTGACGGTCAAGAGGAAGCTCTTCCTGAGCGAGCACATGGGTCCCGGCTTTCGCGCGTCAAGGGAGCGCTCCGCGGCAGGCCCCCGCGTTCGGATCACCCAGGATGTCGACGCGCTTGAGGATAAGGGAGTCATTGCCGCCCACCGGGAAAGGCACGTCGTTCTCCTGGAGGACAGCATAGAGGCTGCCGTTGTGCACGGTGACTCCCTGCAGCTCTTCTTTCAAGCCCTCGCAATGCTTGGGGGGGATGACCTGGTCGCAGACGAGCCAGCCACCAATGACGCCCAGTGGTCCCAGCGCGATGCCGCCAACGATGGCGCACCCGGTGTGAACGACGGTGCGGCAGTTGTCGCCCGCTCCTTTGTCGATCGTGACCGGCGCGAAGCCACGTACGTGGCCTGTGCCCCTCCGAGTCGGATCCACATTGAAGTACGAGAGATCGACCGCGACGATGCCACCGTCGGCGACATCGCTGGTGAGATAGAGGGTCTGGTCCGCCACGGCGCCGCCCTGAACGCGAGCGATGCCCTGGAGCTCGCCGGTGCCTTCCTTCACGAAGTGCACGGGCCGAGGGTCTCGAAGCTCGAACCGTTCGGTCGTCCTCGCATCACAGTTCGAGACGACCGTACAATCGACGATCTCGAAGCTCTCGGCCCACCACGCCATGTCGAAGTCCGAGCTATAGAATCGATTTCTGGCGGGGTCGTGAGCAATCCAGGCGAGCGCGCTCCTCAGGGACCATTCCGCCAGATGCGGGGCCGAAGCGTCGGCCATGCCGAGGTAGTTCAGATCCTTGTCGAAGACGACGATCGTATGACCGTGTCCGGCCACGTAGACCTTGCCGTCCGCGTACACCAGATCGCCCAGGTGGTCGTCGGTCCGCGGGCCCAACGGGTTGGCGGCAGAAACCGAATTGTTACTTTCGATGTGACTGCGCAGGGAGCCGGCAAGCGGATACTTCCAGACGCGATTGCCGGCGACCATGTACCAGGAGTTATCACCCGTGGTGATGCCCTGGGCTTCGTGCGTACGAATGCTGTCTTCGAGGTCTGAGTGTCCGATGAAGTCCACCTCTCCGCCGAGCTCGAGGGTAGGTCGCACGCAGTGGTCCTTCCACGGCTCGTGGACGATCGACGATTGCTGGTGTGCTTCGAAGCCGGCACCGTAGAAGGCTCCGATGTGCGAGAGCTCCCGGACGGGCCCGAACCCGCCCGAACCCCGTGTGATTATTCCCTCCAGGGTTCTCGTACAGGGTGATCGTGGTTCGCGGCGCGAACAGCGTACCGATGAAGCGAGACGTGATCGCTGGCTCGGCCCCGTAGATTCTGTGGCCCGCCGATACGTTCGTGAGGGCCCCTCCGAAGACTCGGGCGCGATCGTTGATGCGCAGATCGCCGCCCCACGTGGCTACGGCAGTATCCCAGTGCCCCATTTCGCGAGGAAACAGGATCTCTTCCTGCAGCGTGAGCGCCTCCTCATGCTGCCTGAACACCTCCTCGGTCTCGTCGGTGGGACCACAGCCCCCCAGGGCCGTGCCTGTGGCCGCAAGAACCAACCAGCTGGTGGTACGCAACGGTGCCCTAGCACTCGAACGACGACCGAGGGCGAGGGAGTAAGGCATGGTAGAAGCGTTTGCTATGTGCCTTCTGCTCCGGCGTCAAGGACAGACATCCTTCGCGGAACGAAGGCGAAGCTGAAGGCGCGTCGCTTCGAGGACGGCGTCGGCGGCGGCTAGGGAGCATCAACCCGGAGAACCGGCGAGCGAAGGGCAAGAAGGGGCGGACCATCGGAGCGTCTGGAGGCATCCGCGGGCCTGCTGAGCGTTGGCGCAGGGGCGCGGGAGCGGACGGTGCCGGACTTGGCGGAGCGAAGACGCACCGGGGCCTGAGCTGGCGGGGTGAAGCCCCGTCAGCTTGGGAACCCGAACGACAGCGTGAGCTGCCCGAACAGTCCTCTGGTCGGCGGCGGCTTCAGCGGTGGTCGGTGAGGCTCGGGCCGGCCTGGGAAGCCGGAGATCGTCACGCCGTCCACGGAGGCTACGAGAGGTGGCCCCCGGAGCTCGGTTCGCCTGCGCCCTGGGCCGCGGGGCTCTCACCGGGCAGGTCGCCCATCGCCCTGGGCTTGCGGTACCTGGCGCGCCTCGCCGCCGCGCAGGGGGTTCCGAGGCAGCATGAGGCCCGCTTGGGCACACCCGGCAATCTGCCGTACATTGGGGACATGGCTCATTCGTCGGCGACGGCTCGTTTGGAGGCCCGCTTACCCAAGAGCGTTCACGCCCTCCTCAAGCGTGCGGCAGAGATCCAGGGGCGCACCCTGACCGATTTCGTGGTCACGGCAGCTCACGAAGCAGCCCGTTAAGCCCTGATGGAAGCCGAGATCGTGCGGTTCTCCCTGGCCGACCAGGAGCGGCTGGCGAAGGCTCTTGCGAAGCCCCCCTGCACCCAAGCCTGCACTCCGGCGTGCCTTTTCACGGCGTCGCGCGCTGCTTCGTGAGCCGTGAGTGCTCCGTTCCTCGTCGAAGCCCTGGCCGGGCACGACCGCTCGGCGTTCTCCTCCGGCGTACAGGTGCTGGATCGCTATTTTCGGATTCAGGTGACCCAGGACGTACGCCGTCGGGTGGCGAGCTGCTACGTCGCCGTAGAGGCCGAGACGGCACGAGTCGCAGGCTTTTACACCATCGCCGCCGCCAGCATCCCGACTCCCGATCTACCGGAGACCGTCAGAAAGAAGTTTCGACGTGACGAGCAGTTGTCCGGTTCATCGCGTGTATCCCTCGGGCTACGGATGCAGTCACCTCCTGCCGCGGGGCGTTCGATGGACGCGCCCCCCTCCCCCTCCCCCGCCCTTCGATGCATGATCTGGCCGCCCTCGAACGACCAACAAAGCCAATGACGCCCTCCGAACGCCCGAGGCCGTGCCAGGCAGCGACCAGCTCCACCGCGACCAGCTCCACCGCGACCAGCACCAAGCCCGACGGCGCCGAGGCCTGCGTCGCTCCACGGGGGCTCGCCAAACTTCACGGAGGGCTCCACGGAGGGGCCCGCCGCGCGCTCCTCGGCTGCGTACTCGCCCTCGCTCTGGGGGCTTGCGGGGGCGACGGGGACGAAGGCGCCGCGGGGGGAGCGTCGACGGGCGGGTCCTCGGACGGAGTGCCGGGCAGCGGGGGCAACGGGGGCAACGGGGGCAACGGGAACGGCGGGGACGGCGCCGGGGGCAGCGGGGGCGGCGGCTGCGATCAGGCCTGCGGCGTCGAGGAGGTCTGCTCCGGCGGTCGGTGTGTGGTGGGCGGAGACGACCCGGGCGCCTGCGAGCCGGGCACCCGCGACACCACCTGGGCGAGCAGCTGTCGGACCTCGCCGCCCGCCTGCACCCCGGGCACCTGGACGGCCCCCGCCTCCGGCAGCGACGGCCACCAGCTGCGGGGCGAGTCCGAGCACTTCGCCATCTACTGGTACACCCCGGGCCAGTCGCCGCCCGCGCCGCTCCAGGGCGTCGCCTCGCCGCCGAGCGCGCAGACCGTCGAGCGGGCCCTCGCCACCCTGGAGAGCATCTGGGACACCTACTTCGGCGATCCGATCTACTTCCGTGAGCCCTACTGCGACTCGGCGCAGAAGTGGAAGGCCACGATCCACATCGACGACTACTATCCCCTGTGGGGCGGCGGCTGGAACGGCGGCGGCAACAGCTACATGGGGCTCTGGGTCGGGCCCGGGGCGCTCAACGACGACTGGGGCCTCGCCCACGAGTTCACGCACGGCGTCCAGGCGTCCACGCAGGGGTTCCCCGACTGCGGCGGCACCGGCTGCTGGATCTACGAGAGCCACGCCAACTGGATGCCGCACCAGATCTACCGCGACGACGTGCACTGCTCGGACATGCTCGTGAACGCGCCGCACCTGTACTACGGCTCCACGCGCAACCGCTACTGCAACTGGCAGTTCTTCGAGTTCCTGAAGGACAAGCACTGCTACGAGGCGGTGAACGAGATGTGGACCTACGACGCCCCCGCGGGGCAGCGCGATCCGTGGCAGAAGCTCCTGCTGAGCCAGGGCTGGGACATCGAGCAGCTGAACGATCTGTTCGGCGAGTGGGCGATGCACAACGTCACCTGGGACTACCGGGATCCCCCGCCCACGGGCAGCGACGGCAGCGGCGGGCGCGACCAGGGCGACGTCTACCGAACCTCTTACGGCTCGATCGAAGACACGCAGGGGCGCACGGATCGGCGCTTGCGCCTCACGCGCCTGGAGTCCCTCGACGACGACTGGACGGAGACGCGCCGCTTCGTGTCGCCCTACCACTGGGCGCCCCAGCGCTGGGGCTACAACGTCGTGCGCCTGCACCCCGAGGAGGGCGCGGAGAGCGTGACGGTCTCCTTCCGCGGCGTGACCCAGGCGGGCGCGCGCTCCGGCTGGCGCTGGGGCCTCGTGGCGACGAACCCGGAGCTCACGGAGGCGCGCTACAGCCCGCTGCAAGCCGGCAGCGAGGGCGAGCTGCGCTTCTGCGTCACCCCCGGGGAGCACCTCTACCTCGTCGTGGTCGCGACCCCCACCGAGTACCAGAAGATCGTCTGGTCGAACCCGAGCGACGGCACCCCTTATCCCGCGATCCATCGCTACCCGTACCTGGTGCAGCTCGACGGGGCGTGGCCCGCCGGGTTCCGCGATGGCGCCCTCGAGGAGTGCCCCGCCGGGACCGAGCGACACGCCCACGGCGGCGGCTGCGCGCCCCCCGGGACGCCCGCGAGCGTCTACGTGGGCCCCTACGCGAAGATCCTGGGCGGCACGGTGACGGGCGACGCGCGCATCGAGGACCACGCGACGATCATCCAGGGGACCGTGAGCGGCGGTCGGATCGGCGCCCTGAGCCTCATCGGTCAGGCGGGCCCGGGCATCCCTTCACGTGGCTTCGACGTCAGCGGCGCGGCCGTCGTGCAGGCGACCTTCTACCCCCTCGGCTGGTTCGGGGCGGGGCTGAGCGCCAGCGGCACCGCGCACCTCATCGGGGATCTCGAGCTCTACACGAGCAAGTCGAGCAACGGCTGGTACGGGCTCGTGGACGACGGCTGGTCCGGCGTCGCCAGCATCGAAGAGGTCACGATCGCCCCCCC
>JAAZAA010000217.1 GCA_012514535.1 Myxococcales bacterium
CGGTTCGCCATCGGGAGAGCTCGCCCATCAGGCCCGAACCCCTTGCGGGGGGCCTGATGGGCTCAACCAAGCCCAAGTTCTGCTCACGGATCGTGCTCTAGTCTTCTTCTGGTCGCGACAAACGGCCAGCCTTCGGCAAACCGTTTGTCGCTCTAGGGCTCGCAGGCGTCCGGGTTCGGGCCCAGATCTGCCCACTCCACGGCGCCGTCGGGCAGTCCCCAGCGGGCGTTGGTGTAGCTCTCGAGATCGATGAGCGCGTCCGCGTCCCCCTTGTTCCGCGTGCAGCAGCCATCGCAGTCCGAATCGCCGCAGGTGTCGATGGCGGTCACCACCATCACCCGATCGCCCGAACGCACGCAGAGATCGTGCCCCGCGAGCCCCGTGTCCGGGAACACCGCCGCGATGTCCCGGGATGCCACCCAGGCCTCCGAGCGCACCCCCGAGCAGTGCGCGAACTGCCCCGCCCAGGTGCAGCCGTTGTAGACGATGCACTCTTCGCTGCCCGGCTCGGGATAGGAGGTGTAGTTCGTCTTGCGGCCTGTCTTCCACACCAGGTCCGGGTCGTCGCAGGGCTCCGTGGGGCGCGGCACGTAGTCGACGGCGCCGCTCCCACCGCTGCCCGCACCGCCGCTGCCGCCGCCGCCTCCAGCGCCGCCTCTGCGGAGCCCCAGATCGTCGATCCAGAAATCGAACTCCGTCGGGTCCGCCGCCTGGAACAGGAAGCCCGTCACCTGGGCGCAGTCGAAGTCCGCAGGGGCGCCCCACCCCTCCTGAGAGAGCTGCCCCCAGCCGAACCCGGTCCCGCCCGGAGCGATGGACACCCCGAAGTGGTCGCTGTCGCCCGCCGTCGCGACGGTCGCCACCTTCACCCGCACCCCGTCGCCACCGCTGGAGAACGTGATCCCGTCGAAGGCGCACAGATCGACGGGCGCCGCGAAGCGCACGCCGATCAGCGCGTACCCCCAGCCGTCCGCCTCGCTGAAAGGAAAGCCGCCTCCCGTCGTCCGCGCGCGACACCCGGCGCCCTCGGACTCGAACGCGAAGGGCTCACCGGTGCACTCCGCCGGAGGGACCTGCTCTCCGTCCATCCCGTCACAGGTGGCGTTGTAGGCGTACCAGGTCCCCGAGACGCCCTCGAACTCGAGCGCCGGATCGCAGTCGTCGAGGTCGTCCAGGAGCAACACCTCCGTCACGTCGCTCCCACCGCTCCCACCGCTCCCCCCACCCCCGGCCGCTCCTCCGCTCGCGCTCGACGGCGGCGGGGTCGCGGCGTCCTTCGCGCACGCGGGGACCAGGCACATGGCGACCGCGACGACGGAGAGGGGCAATACCAGGGCGACGGGAGGAGACGAGCGGAGGCCGCTGGAGCTCCGCGGGACGTGACGCTGCATGACTCGAGGATGGGCCATTCCGCCCCCTCCCTGGGAGCGATTTTTTCGATCGCCCCCGCGCGTCGCCGGGCCCGCGGAGGTGCGCCCCCCTGCCCTTGGGCTATCGTCGCCCCATGAGCAGCGCTGGCACACGCAGGGGGCGCCCCGCGACGGACCTCGAGGCGATGGCCCCGGAGATCGCCGCCGCCCTGGGCGCTTCGGGCGCGCGCTTCACGCGCCGGCTCCAGTCCCTCTGGAGCGGCTACGGCGAGCTGTGGCGCGTCGCTCTGGACGCTGCACCCGGTGCCGCGACCCCGGCGAGCGTCATCGTGAAATGGGTCGCGCCGCCCCGCGACGAAGGCGGCCGCTCCCACGCGCGCAAGCTCCGCTCCTACGACGTCGAGCTCCGCTGGTACCGGGCCTACGCCGCCGAGTGCGACGCCGTCTGCCGTGTCCCCGCCGCCCTCCACTGCTCCGCGCGGGGTGGCCGCTGGCTGTTCGTGCTGGAGGACCTCGACGCCGCGGGGTTTTCGGAGAGACGCTCCCACCTCGGCGCACCCGAAGTCGCGAGCTGCCTGCGCTGGCTCGCCCACTTCCACGCCCGCTTCCTGGGCCGCGCTCCGGAGGGGCTCTGGGCCGTCGGGACCTACTGGCACCTCGCCACTCGCCCCGACGAGCTCGCCGTCCTCTCGGACCGCCGCCTCCGTGAGGCCGCGCCGCTCCTCGACGCGCGCCTCCGTGCCGCCCGGTACCAGACCTTCGTCCACGGCGACGCCAAGGTCGAGAACTTCTGCTTCCTCGCGGGGGCGCGCGCCGCGGCCGACCAGGCCGTCGCGGCCGTCGACTTCCAGTACGTGGGCGGCGGCCCCGGCATCAAGGACGTCGCCTACTTCCTGAGCAGCTGTCTCACTCCCCGCGAGTGCGCGCTCACCGCGGAGCGCCACCTGACGACCTACTTCCAGGAGCTCCGCGCGGCCCTGGCGACGCATCGACCCGACGTCGACGCCAGCGCGGTCGAGGCGGAGTGGCGCGAGCTCTTCCCCGTCGCGTGGGCGGACTTCTACCGCTTCCTCCTCGGCTGGGCGCCAGGCGCCTACGACCACGACTCCTACAGCCGAGAGCTCACGGCCCGAGCGCTCCGCATGGTGGCGAGCGCCCGGACCTGAGCCCCCGACCCGAGGCTCCCGGCGCACCCTCCCGGCGCACCCTCCCGGCGCACCCTCCCGCCACACCCGCCCGCCGCACCGCCCCCGGCGCGCCCCACTCCGGCGCGAGCTCGACGGCGCCGCCTCGGCTCTCCGGGCGGCGCCGTCGCGTGTCACGCGCGGATCTGGGGAACCCCTCCGGTGCAGACGTCCGCCCGCCCGAAGGTCTTCACCGGCTCGGCCCCTTCCGGCGCCACCGCGTTCGCGAGCTCGATGAAGAGGTCGTTGTGGGACACGTCGAAGGGTCGGAAGTACTGATCCGGCGCCTGCTGCGCCTTCCAGTCCGCCGCCCGCGTGAACCCGTTGCGGTTCGACCCGAGGAGGTCGATGTACTGCCCGGTCTTCAGCTTCCCGCCCGCGTTCCCGGCGATGATGATCGGCAGATCCGCCAGGTGATGGACGGTGCCGCTGATGCCCAGCTCGCTGATGCAGAGCACGACGGTGTGATCGAGGAGGGAGCTCCCGTCCTCCGCGCGCGCATCCTGCAAGAGCCCCAAGAACCGCGCGAGCTCCTCGGCGTACACCCGATCGTGACCCGCGGTCCGCCCCTCGTGGGAGGAGACATGGTGGCTGCGCAGACCCCCGTCCCAGCCGTAGGGCGAGCCGTGGACCGCCGTGTGGGAGTACCACTGCATCGTGCCCACGCGGGTGATGTCGCACTCGAGGGCGCGCACCAGGACCTCCAGGTGAGCCCGGCCGATCTGCTGCCCGCTCGAGATGGAGCGCGCGTCGAAGCGACCGGGCGCGCCGGGCACGGTGCACTGGGCGGCGACGACCCCGCCGCCGCCTTCCATCTGCCGCTCCATGCCGCGCACGTAGTCGAGGTGCGCCTCCAGGCGCTTCTTGTCCTCGCCGCCCACCTTGCAGCTGAGCGCCCGGTAGGACTCGCGCACCGCGTCCACGATGGAGGCGCGCCGCAGCCGCCCCCGGTCCACGCCGGCCTCCTCCTCGTCGGGCTCCGGTGTCGTCGAGACGCCGCCGAAGAGCCGGTTGAAGGCGACGAGCGGATCCTGCTCCGCGCGCAGGGAGCTCACAGCGCCGCTGGGCGCCCGCGCCCAGGACATGTTCCGCTCGTTGACGACCCCGTGCAGGCTCGACGCGATACGCGTGGGGCCCATGCGGTTGGCGATGAACTGGTCGATGGACTCGTTCTGGGCGCTCAGGATGTCGTCCCCGCGCACCTCACAGCGGTTCCCCGTCAGCATGTGCCCGAAGCCCGTCGGGTGGGGCGGCGTAGACTGCCCGGCGATCGACTTCATGGCGAAGCCGCGGGTGACGATCAGCCGATCGGCGAAGGGCTGCAGGGGCTCGTAGGCCGTGCCCGTGAAGTCCATGCGCGTCGGGTACGAGCTCGAGCCGACCCCGCAGGGCGTGAACCAGACGACGAAGCGCTTGGGGACCTCGATGTTCTGCGCCTTGGAGATGGACGCCTCCAGGAAGGGCAGGGCCAGGACGACGCCTCCGGCGCCTTTCAGGAACACGCGCCGAGGCAAGGGCTTTCGTTGGATGAAGTTCATTCGCACGTCTCCTGGGCAGGAACGTCTCGATAGAGGAACGGTTCCGAAGAAACGATGTTCAACACGATCTCCCTGAGGTTCTGGGTCTCGCTCGCGATCCGCTCCACCGTCCCCAGGTCCTGGCGCTTCAAGGTGCGGCCCAACATGTAGGCCATCGCCTGTTGCGTGAAGCAGGATCCGGCGGTGTTCGACTCCGCGAGGGCGAGCGAGAGATCCGCGCCGCCGTCGACGGGCACCCAGACGTCGTCGATGAGCACCTCCGCCGTCGCTTCCACCGGCGAACCGTCGTCGTAGACGCTGCGGTGGACGCCGAGGGCGTCGTAGGCCTCGAAGCTCAGGCCCACGGGGTCGATCATCTTGTGGCACCCCGCGCATGCCCCCGCGGCGTGCTGCTTCAGCATCTCGCGCACGGACTGGGCCTCGGAGCGGTCCTCGGGCAACGCCCCGACGTCGTTCGGCGGGCTCCCGAGATCGAAGCACATGATCTTCCGCAGCGTGTACACGCCCCGCGCGATGGGGTGGCTGCGGTCGAACACGCTGTGAGAGGTCAGGTAGCTCCCCTGGGTGAGCACCCCGCGGCGCTCGTCGGGGAGGCGCGTCTCCACGAACTCGGATCCGAACTCCCCGCTCAAACCGTAGAGCTCGGCCAGGTCGGCGTTGACGAAGCTGTAGTCCGCCGCGAACAGGTCGTTGACGTCGCCGTCGCGGTTCCAGAAGAGATCCTCGAAGAAGAGCCGCGTCTCGGTGTACATGGCGGCGCCCAGCTCCGTGGACGCCTGCGGGAAGAGCTCCGGATCGCGGTTCAGGCGCGGCGCGTCCTGGATCCCGAGCCACTGATCGACGAAGTGCAGCAGGCCCTGGCGCGCCTGCGGAGAGGCCAGGAGCCGCTCCGCCGCGGCCCGCACCCCCGCCGGCTCGTCGAGGAGCCCCTCCGCCGCCGCCTGCAGCAGCTCATCGTCGGGGGTCGAGTTCGTGAGGGCGAAGGACAGCCGCGAGGCGACCTCGAAGCCCGTCAGGCGCGTCCTGCCGCCGCGGCCTTCCCCCAGCTCCGTGCGGAAGAGGAAAGCCGGCATCTGCAGCATCGCCGTGAGCACGCCCTCCGCCGCGGCCTCGGGCGTGTCCTCGATCGGCTCTGCCCGCAGGCTCGCGAACAGCCGCGTCAGGATCCCGACCTCGTCCTCGCTGGGGGGTCGCCGGAAGATCCGGAGGCCGTTCTGGGAGATGAACTCACCGATGCACGTCGTCTCCTCGCCCGAGGCGCAGTCGAACCGCACCGCCCCGGACTCGAACGCCTCCGACGCCACGTGGGCCGCGGCCGCCTCGAAGGCCTCGACGAGGCGAGGCGAGGACGTGAGGCCCGAGGCGTCGTTGTCGTACACGTCGCCATGGGCGGCGATCTGCGCGCTGAGCGGCGCGCTGCCGACCCCGAAGAGGGCCGCGACGGCGTTGTTGTACTGGATGTCGGTGAGCAGGCGCGCCGGGGTGATGTCCGCGCGCTCGCCCGCGACTTGATCGGGTGTGGCGGGCCCGGGTCGGCTTCCATCGGGGCCGACGCTGGACGGGTCATCGTCACGGTCCCCCAGCAGATCGGCAGAGCATGCCGCAGCGAGGGGAACCGAGATGAGAAGCAGGGGGAAGACTCGCTTCATGGGTCCCCCAGTGAACAGGCCGGGGCACGGTTCCGCCACCAACCCGTCCTGATCCATGCTTAGCTCATTCTACGTGGTGTTTGCCGGCGTTTTCCGCGCGCGCCCCACGCCGCGACGCGCCTCATCGGCCCCTCACCGACAGCCTCTCGAGCGGGGACGCGCGCGCTCGGCCGCCCTCGGCTGACCACGACGAGTCACCACCCATCCGCGTCACCGCCGGGCTATGCTGCGCCTCAGAAAGCGCTCCCTTCCTATGGCTTGGATCATCCTCTTCGTCGCGGGTCTCCTCGAGGTCGGCTGGGCCGTCGGGCTCAAGTACACGGACGGGTTCACCCGGCTCTGGCCCACGGTGGCGACCGCGATCGCGCTGGTCGCGAGCATGGGGCTCCTGGGGCTCGCGGTCCGCACCTTGCCGCTCGGCACCGCCTACGCCGTCTGGACGGGCATCGGCACCGTCGGCACGGCGCTCCTCGGTATCCTGCTCTTCCGCGAACCGGCGACCGCCCTGCGCCTCGTCTGCATCGCGTTGATCCTGGCGGGCATCGTGGGCTTGAAGTTCGCCTCCGGCCCCGACGCACCGCCCGGCGCCTGAGGCGGGCCCCAACACCGCGCCGGGCGAACCCCGCCGCTCTCGACGAAACGATTCAGCAATACCGCTCGGCGATACCGCTCGGCGATTACGCACGGCGCAGCGCCTCGACGCACCAAGGCAAACACCACGTCCCCTGGCGCTCCACGACAGCGCCCGACGCACCCCGCCACCGCACCCCGCCACCGCACCCGCCTCGCCCCTTGCGCCCCCGCGCGACCACCTCTGTGGTCGCGATTCGCCACCCCACGTATACTCGTGCGGGCGTGCTGGACGACGAAATGAGGGTCGGGGAACGGAGGGACGCCGAGCTCCTACGGGGCGCGGTGCGCGGCAGCGCCCTGGCCGTCGTCGCGGTCGCGCTGCTCGCCCTCATCGGCTGGGCCACGGAGCTCCACGCCCTCGCCACCCTCTGGCCCGACGCGATCCCCATGGCCCCGAGCACCGCCTGCGCGTTCCTCGGGACGGCGCTGGTCGTCGCGCGCTCCGGCCGCGTCACGCCGACGACGCGCCTGTCCCCCGGTCTCCTGCTCGTGCTCCTCGTCGTGCTCGGGGTAGCCCTGCTCGCCCTGCTGCCGTCCCAGCCCCTCGAGGCGCTGCTCCAGGATCGCGTCGGCGAGAACCGCGCCTTTTACGGCTTCCCCCTCGCGGTGATGTCGACGGCGACGGCGGTCCTCTTCGCGACCGCCGCCCTCTCCCTGATCGCGCGGGGCTCCGGCAAGCTCCCGGGGCGAAAGGTCTCCGCCCTAGGCGGCGTGGCGCTCGCCGCGGCGGGCCTCGTGATCCTGCTCGGCTACGCCTTTCGGGAGCCGCTCTTCCAGGCGAGCCAGACGGTGATCCCCGTCTCCCCCGCCACGGGCGTCGCCTTCTCGTTCACGGGGTTGGCGATCGTGGCCGCGGCGGGCGCCGACACCTGGCCGGCGAACGCCTTTCTGGGGTGCGAGGTGCGCCACCGGCTGCTCCGCGCGTTTTTTCCCGTCACCGCGGGGCTCGTGCTGCTCGTGGCCTGGGCCATGGCCTGGGTCGCGCCGACGTTCCGGGGCAACTCGGCGATCGCCGCCGCGGCCCTCACGGGGATCTCCCTGTTGCTCATCACCGTCGTCACGAGCCGGGTCTCCGCGGCCATCGGCGCCGTGCTCGAGCGCAGCGAGCGGGACCGCTCCGCCGCCCAGGCGGGTGAGGTCCGGGCCAACGCGCGCGCCGACACCATCCTCGCCTGCGCCGGCGAAGGGATCTGCGGCGTCGACGGGGCCGGCGTGATCACCTCCATGAACCCCGCGGGCGCCCAGCTCTTCGGCGCCGCCCCCGCCGCGCTCTGCGGCGTGCACCACGGCGAGCTCTTCCACGCCGCGGCCCCCGCTGGCACCTCCCAGGAGCGAGCCCAGGACGCCACGCCCCCGCTCGACGGAGACCCCGTGACGCGCTGCGCCATCTGCCGCTCCCTCGCCGACCAGGAGCGTCAGGCCCGCGACGACGTGACCCTCCGTCGCCCCGACGGATCCACCTTCCCCGCGCGCCTGGTGAGCAGCCCGATCCTCCAGGAGGACGAGGTCGGCGTGGTCGTGTCCTTCGCGGACCGCACCGAGCAACGGGAGCTCGAGCGCCAGCTACGCCAAGCCCAGAAGCTCGAGGCCATCGGCAGCCTGGCGGGCGGCGTCGCCCACGACTTCAACAACCTGCTCGCGGTCATCCTCTCCTACAGCCACCTGATCCAGAGGGAGTCGGAGCTCTCCGACCGCGCGCGCGACGACCTCCAACAGATCGTCAACGCGGCCAACCGCGCTGCCCGCCTCACCGGGCAGCTGCTCGCCTTCAGCCGCCAGCAGGTGCTCCAGCCCAAGGTGCTGCAGCCCGACGAGGTGATCCGCGGCGTCGAGAAGATGGTCTCCCGCATCATCGGCGAAGACATCGATCTCGCCCTCGCCCTCGCCCCGGACATCGGCGCCATCCGCGTGGACCCGGGGCAGCTCGAGCAGATCCTCATGAACCTGGTCGTCAACGCCCGCGACGCGCTCCCCCGCGGCGGACGCATCACCATCGAGACCGCCAACGTCGAGCTCGACAGCGGCTACACCTCGGGGCACCTCGACACCCAGCCCGGCCGCTACGTGATGGTGGCGGTCAGTGACAACGGCGTCGGCATGGACGTCGCGACCCAGGCCCGCATCTTCGAGCCCTTCTTCACGACGAAGGAGATCGGCCGCGGCACGGGGCTGGGGCTCTCGACCGTGTTCGGCATCGTGAAGCAGAGCGGCGGCCACATCTGGGTCTACAGCGAGCCGGGGCACGGGACGACCTTCAAGCTCTACTTCCCGCGGATCGATCGCCCCGTCGAACGCCCCAAGCCGGTCAGCCAGACGCCCGCGGGCGGCAACGAACGGATCCTGCTCGTCGAAGACGAACCCGCGCTGCGCGAAGCCATGGCCCGCGTGCTCGAAGACGGCGGCTACACCGTGACCACCGCCAGCAACGGCGCGAACGCCCTCGCCAGCATCGCCGACGGCGCCGTGGATCTCGTCGTCACGGACATCGTCATGCCGGAGATGGGCGGCCCCGAGCTCGTCCAGCGGCTCCGGGAACGGCACCCGGAGCTACGCGCCCTCTACACCTCCGGCTACACGGATCGCGCCGTCGTGCGCGAAGCGATCCTCGAGGAGCACGTCACCTTCCTGCAGAAGCCCTTCACGCCGGGCGGTCTCCGCCAGAAGGTCCGCGAAGCCCTCGACCCCTGACGGA
>JAAZAA010000007.1 GCA_012514535.1 Myxococcales bacterium
ACGACGGAGCGCGACGCGGGCCGCGTCCCGCACGAACCGATCCGAGTCCTCCCGCGCGGCCTGGACGGCGCTCTTCGCGGCGGGATCGGCGATCCTCCCCAAGGAGAACACCGCCGCCGCGCGCACGCGCGCGTCGGGCTCCGTGTCGGGAGAGGTGAGCTCGAGGAGGTGGGGCACGGCGGAGGTGACCCGCGCGACGCCGAGCACCTGGGCCGCCCGCCGACGCACCTCGGGGGACTCGTCCGCCAGGCGCGCGATCACCGCGTCCATGTCCGAGTAGCCGCTCATGCCCACGGTGGCGTCGACGGCGGCGAGCCGGACCCGCACGTCCTCGTCTCCCATGGCCGTCGCCAGCTCCCCCCGGGGGCCCGGGTGGCCCATCCGCGCGAGGGCGCCCACCGCGCTCGCGCGCACCAGCGGTGACGCGTCGGACACGGCGGCCGTGGCGAGGGGCTCGAGCCCCGCGTGCGTCAAGAACTCCCCGAGGGCCTCCGCGGCATGCGCCCGACGCTCGTCGGGGGCGGTGGGATCCTGCAGGGTCTCCACCACCTGCGAGTAGACCTCCCCCGGACCGAACACGCCGAAGATCCGGCGCCGCAGCCACCACGCGCCGATCTCCCGTGTCTTCGGGTGACCGGCATAGAGCAGCTTGGCCACATGGGGGATGCAGTCGAGGCACTCGACGCGCTCCCCGTGCTCGAGCACGCGCCAGATCTTCGAGGGCGCCATGTTCGGCAAGCTCACCGCCCGGATCGCGTCCGGCGTGCTCAGCCGCTCCAAGGACTCCGCCGGGAGCTGCCGGTACACCTCCGCGCGCCCCGAGTACACGTTGTGGGGATCGGAGTCGCCGCGCGCCCCCCCGAGGGACACGACGAGCAAGCTCGCGAGCGCGACCCCCGAGCTCACCCACCGTCGCATGCCGCCTCGAGCGAACCTGCGCGCCTCGTTCCTCGTCGAGTCAGTAGTCACGACCGTCTCCTCCACCCAGCGTGTAAGGTTCGAACGCGGTGTTCTTCCGCGAGTAGAACTGCCCCCCGAGATCGATGGCGCGGATCAGCTTCACCAGCTCCTCCCGCGTCAGGCCGGCCTCGGCGGCGTGATCCGTCCGCGTACCGCCTGCGATGCGCCCGTCGCTGAAAGCCTCCCCGAGGGGCCAGGCGTAGCGCGACTCGTCCTGGAACGACGTCACGTTCAGCTTCTCGATGAGGGCGCTGTGCCGCGCGTCGGACGGCACGGCCCAGCGCGGCGGCACCTCTCCCTCCACCTGAGCTCCCATGGCCATCGCCATGTCGAGCGCAGCCGGGAAGAACAGCGAGACGTAGGAGGCGGGCCACGGCTTGGTCTCGCCGTCGTAGGTGACGGTGATGGGCCGGGAGCTCAGATCCAGGCGCGGGATCTCGTAGGTCGACGTCTCCCCGCCCACGGGGGTCATCGACAGGGAGTAGAAGGTCTGCGGCTCGGACCCGTTCGTGGTCTCGTTGTGACAGCTCACGCAGCGCGCCTCGAGGATCTTCTGGATCTCGTTGGGGTCGTCCGCGTCGTTCGCGTAGGCCCACGGGTACTCCGTGCGCTCGTTCCAGGGCAGCATGAAGTCTTCCGGCCCCTTGCCCGAGGCGATGCCGAGCTGCTGCCCCGAGGGAGCGAAGGGTTCGGTGCGATCCTCGTGGCACCCACCGCAGACGCGGGCCTCCCCCGGCATGCCCTGGATCCACGTCGTCTGGTTGCGGATCGCCAGATCGAACTCGTCCACTACCTGCAGGTGCACGGGGATGAAGGGCGGGATCTGCGCGCTCCAGGAGCCGTCCGCGTGGACGGTGGCCTCGCCGAGCAGCGCGGCGCCCTCCGCCATCGTCAGCCCAAACATGGTCACCCCGGGCGCACCTTCGCTCGAGAAGCCCTCGATGATGCGCACCTTGACCGCCTCACGCAGGGCCTCGTCGATGGACACGCCGTCGCCGAACTGCGCTCCGGTCACCCGCTCCTCGTGGATGCTGCCCAGGGAGGTCTGGCGGACGTCCACCGAGCCGAGCAGCGTCGGGATCGTCGGATCTTGGCTGTTCTGGATGGCGCCGATGGGCGGCGGCTCGTCCCGCACGATGATCGGCTTCGCGTAGAGCTCCCAGGTGTCGGCGTAGTTCTTGACGAGCTGGTTGACCCTCGACTTGGCGTCGTAGACGTAGATGCCGAAGTCCGGAGGCGTCAGCGCGAGCTCGTTGACGTCGTTGACGGTGCCCTCGGCCCAAGAGGTGAGCACCCGACCGTCGGGCAACACGGTGGGCGCGCGGTAACGTCCCACCGGGGAGGCGTCTTCGCCGCGCGGCACCGAGGGCGTGAGCACCTCGTACTCGGCGAGCTCCTCGTTGTGGCCGTTGTCACCGCGGGCGTCGACGCGCACCAACGCGCCCGCCTGGATCGTGTTCTCCCGGGACGTGGCGATGCCCACGAACACCCCCGGCGTGGCGGTCTCCTGCATCTGCACCAGGGAGTTGGCGGGCTTGCCGTGTTGCCCCGCCAGCGCCGTCATCTGGGTGCAGTCGGGGTTCATGCTGAAGAGCTTGACGTCGTTGATGTTCTCGAGGTGCTCCCAGCGCGAGAAGCCCAGGCGGCCGTCGTGGAGCGAGAACAGCTCCACCGTGTGGGAGAGGTTCTGCGAGCAGAGCTTCCGGTCCGCGTCGCCTCCCTCCAGGGTGATGGTGGCGATCTGGGTCACCATGCGCGCGTGGTTGTACTCGTCGGCGCGCGTGCCCATCTCCGTGTACGGCTGCTCCGTCACGAAGGCGATGCGATTGCCGGGCAGCCAGAGCCCGTGGATGTCGTCGTAGGGGCCGAAGGTCAGCTGGTGGATCTCGAAGCGTCCCTCCGCGTCGCGCTCGAGGCTCGCCCAGTAGAGGTGATAGTGATCGTCGGCGCTCGTCTTCATCGAGAAGAGCACCTTCGTGGCGTCGTAGCTCACGTCGACGCTCGCGATGTCCGCGCTCTCGAACTCCTCGATGATGTTCGCGACCTCGCCCGTGCGTAGGTCCAACACCTCCAAGCGCCCACCGGGGACGTAGCGCTTGTAGTCCATGACCTGGCCCATGCCGCCGGCCACGTCGATGCGCACCCCGTCCTCGTCCACCACCGTGTGCTGACGCACCGCATACACGATGCGGGTCACGTCCGTGCGGTTGGGTCCGTCCTCCCGATCCGTCGAGCAGCTCGGCACCGCCGCGAAGGCCGCGGCGACCGCCGCGCAGAACGTGCCAGCGACGAGCAGACCGTTGCCCCACCTCCACCCGGTCTTCGCCCGAGGTCGAGCCGAACCGGCGGTGGTCGTTGGGAGGCCGACCTTGGATCGGAAAACGCGCATGAACAGGTACTCCGGTGGACGCACTGGATGGATCCCCATGCACACGATAGGCCAGGCTCGAAATCTCGGAAAAGGTCAATGATCCAATCTCAACGGAGGGAGCAGGCCCCCAGCTCGGCGCGGTGCGCTGGGGGGCACACCCCTCACGGAGGCCCAGGGCAGCGTCCCGGGGCGGCCCCCTCGCGGTCGGCGCCGTGAGCCGCTATCCCCCCTCCCGTGACGGACGTTCGCCTCCCCTCCGACCTCAAGCTCGATCCTCAGGGCCTCATCCCCGCCATCGTCCAGGACCGCCTGACGGGTGAGGTCCGCATGATGGCCTGGATGAACCCCGAGGCGCTCCAGGCCACCCTCCGGACGCGCCGGGCCACCTTCTACAGCCGCTCCCGACAGACGCTCTGGGTCAAGGGCGAGACCAGCGGGCACGAGCTGCGGGTCCACGACGTGCTCCTGGACTGCGATCGGGACACGGTGCTCCTGCTCTGCGACCCCGTCGGCCCTTCCTGCCACACGGGGCGGGACAACTGCTTCTTCCAGCCCCTGAGCGCCGCCGCTGCGCCGAGCCAGGGAGGCCCGACCCAGAAGGGTCAGGGGCCTACCCCCGACGAAGCCGAGGTGGCCCTGCCCCTGCTCGGCGCCCTCGAGCGCCTCCTCGAAGCCAGGAAGGAGAGCACCGGCGAGAAGAGCTACACCCGCTCCCTGTTCGACGGCGGCGTGCCGAAGATCGGCGCCAAGATCCGGGAGGAGGCCGAGGAGCTGACGGTCGCCCTCGCCGAGGAGACGGACGATCGAGTCGCCAGCGAGGCCGCGGACGTGCTGTATCACGTCCTCGTCGGCCTGCGGCACCGGGGCGTCGCCTGGCGTGACGTGCTGGGAGTGCTCGCGCAACGGCTGGGGACGAGCGGACACACGGAGAAGGCGTCCCGCAAGAAGTGACCGGGGCCCGCCGGTCTCTCGACCAGCACCGGGAGGACCAGGACGCCCCCGGAGGTATCGGGGACGGATTCTCGAGGGCTTCGGACGAGCGCACCGAGCCCGATCGCGGGGCGTCCCCGCGGCAGTTATCGAACTATCAATGCGCACACCGTGCGCACATCGTGCGACTCTGGCGCCGACGTGCATTCGTCAATCGAGGTGCGTAGCGGACCGTGAACGGACGCCGTGTCCAGCGCCGGCGCGTCGCCGCGAAAAGCCCATGCCATTTGACCGCTTCGAAGCAGGACAGGTACGCTCGACGTCTCCCCGACGCGACGTCCACGGACGGGAATGACAACAGCGCGGATTGCATCATGACCAACGTCCTCGTGTTCGAGAGTGACTCCGATTTCGCCAAGACCTTGCAGACCGGGCTCGGCACCTTGGGCTGCGCGACCACGGTGGTCGACGACGCGGAGCAGGGCATGAAGATGGCGGAGAGCCAGCGCCCCGACCTGATCCTCCTGTCGATCGAGCTGCCGCGCATGAACGGGTTCTCCGTCTGCAACAAGCTCAAGCGGAACGCTGCGCTCAAGGACGTCCCGCTCATCATCATGAGCAGCGACTCCACGGACGAGACGTTCGAGCAGCACAAGCGGCTGCGCACGCGCGCGGAAGATTATTTGCACAAGCCGATCAGCGTCGACCAGCTCGTCGAGCGCATCCGGAGCTTCGTCCCCCTCCAGAGCCCCGCGGCGGAGGAGGGCGACGATCTCGTGATCGAAGACGAGATCGAGATCGAGGAGGCGATCGAGCTGGACGCGGAGGGCGACGTCGACAACGACATGGAGGCGCTGACCGAGGCCGCCTTCGGAGCGATCACCTCGCCGTCGAAGGCACCGCCACCGCCGCCGCGCCCCGCGTCCGTCGCGCCCCCCGCACCCGTCGCGGATCTGCGCCCGCCGCCGCCGACCCGCGCCGGCGCGAGCAGCGCGAGCGCCGCGGACTCGGCGGAGCTCGACGAGGCGGACATCGCGGAGCCCAGCGCGCCGGCCGCCAGCCACGAGGCGCCCCTGCCCCCCCCCGCCGACCTCGCCGCCCAGCGGGAGCTCGAGGAGGCGCTCGCCCAGCAGCGCGCCCGCGCCGAAGAGCTGGAGCGCGAGCTGAACGAGGCGCGGGCCGCCGCACGCGCGGAGAGCGAGCGTCAGGCGCAGTCCCTGGACGCGGCGAATCGAGCCGTCGACCAAAAGGTTCAGGAGCTCGACAAGAAGAACCAGGAGCTCGAGCTCGCCCAGCGGGAGCTCGACGAGCTCCGTGAGAAGCTGGAGAGCGGGGCCGCCGCCGGCACCGCGCGGGAGTTCCTCGACCTGCGCGAGCAGCTCAACCGCAAAGACAAGGAGATCCTCGAGATCCGCGACAGCCTCATCTCGAGAGAGAAGGAGGTCGTCTCCCTCAACGAGCGCAACATCGGTCTCGAGCGCGAGAAGGCGGACCTGCTGGACAGCGAGGCCGAGCTGAAGCGCGCCAAGGCCGAGCTGGAGAAGGTGCGCGACGCGCTCACCGCCGACAAGGAGCAGGCCAACAAGCGCGCGTCCGACTACAAGGCGAAGAGCGAGAAGCTCGCCGAGGAGCTCGCCGCCCGCGGGGAGGAGCTGCGGCAGGCCCACGAGCGGCACGAGGCGGACCTGGCCACGCGCGACGCCCGAGAAGCCGCCCTCCGCGAGGACCACTCCCAGGCGCTGGAGCGCGCTCGGGAAGAAGCCGAGCAGGCTCGAGCGCAGGCCGTCGAACAAGCGGTGGCGGCGACGGAGGAGAAGGCCGCGCGCGCCCAGGAGGAGGCGCTGGCCGCCGCCGCCGTCGAGGCGCAGGAGGCGCAGGCGCAGGCGATCCGCGCTCGCGAGGCGGAGCTCAAGCACGAGCACGACTCGAAGATGGCCGCCCTGCACCGCGCCAACGAAGAGGCGATGGGCAAGCTCCGCGCGGAGCACCAGCAGAAGCTGATCGAAGAGCGTGACGCGACGATCGCCGCCCAGCGCGCCGAGTACGAGCCGCAGCTCGCCGAGCGTGACGCGCGGATCGCCGAGCTCGAGTCGGAGCTCGCGACCCGCACCCAGGAGCGCGACGCCGCGAACGCCACCATCGAAGCCCGCGACGCGACGATCGCGTCCCTCGAAGGGGCCCTGGCGGCTCGCACCGAGGAGCGCGACGCCGCGAACGCCACCATCGAGGAGCGCAACGGGCGCGTCGCGGAGCTCGAGGCGGAGCTCGCGAAGACCCGGCGGGAGCTCGCCGACACCCAAGGCACCCTCGCCAGCGAGTCCAAGAAGCTCGAGAACGCCCGTGACAAGTGGCGGGCGGACAGCGCGTCGATCCGCGCCGCGAAGGAGGCCCTCGGCGCCGCGCTCGAACGCCTCGCCGAGGCGGAGCAGCGGCCGCTCGAGGAGAGCTGAGCGCCCTCAGTAGTTCACCTGGAGCTGGAAGCGGAACAGGCGCCCGGACTCGAGCTCGTAGGGCGGCTCGGCGAACGTGCGCTCCGCGATCGTGTAGGCACCCACGAGCTCGAGGGCCTGGATGGCCTGCCACTCCACGCCGAGCTCGACCTCGCGCACCGTGTAGCTGGGCGCGTTCGTCTCGTGCTTCTTTCCTCCCTCGTAGTAGAAGCCGCGCACGTAGGGGATGAAGTCGCCGAGCACGAGGGACGCCAGGGCGTAGCCGCCGTGGAGGAACTGCTCCCGCACCTCTCCCGTGAACACGCGGCTGCCGTCGGGCTGCAGCACCTCACGGGCGTCGAGCTCGGGGCCGACGCCGATGTTGTACTCGACCTGCAAGCCGAAGGGCTGGGGGTACAGGACGAAGGTCGCCTGCGCCCGCGCGTCGCGGAACTCCTCACCCCCGCCGATCTCCGGGTCCTTCTTGATCACGTACTTGCCCACGTACCCCGAGGCGCCGACCTCCACGTACTGCTCCCCGAGCTGGAAGGGGTACGTCACGCGGGCGACGACGTGCTTGTTCTCGTTCTTTTCGGGGCGGTTCGCCGTCTGACCGTTGTAGATGCCGAGGCCCACCATGCCGTAGTCCCCGGTGCCCTTGAGCTTGCTCGATCCGAGGAGCTTGAAGCGCCGCCGCACCTCGACCGGCGCGTAATAGAAGAAGAGCCCGATGTCGCGCTCGTTCGCGACGGCGCTGTTCAGGGCGTCGGAGCGATCGAGGGGCAAGCGGTTCGAGCTCGACTGCATGTTCTCGAAGCCGAAGGGCACCTTCGATTGCCCGACGCGGACGCGAAACTCGGTCGAGGGATCGGAGATGTCGGCGTACCAATCCCGGACCTGCACGAAGTTCAGGGAGTCCCCGGAGGGAGCGCTGACGAAGTCGGGCTGCAGGTACAGCTGCACCTGCGGGTGGAGCTTCCCGTAGAGGATGATGCGAGCGCGCCGCAGGAAGAAGCCGCCGCCCTCGCCGCCCCAGGACTTGTCCCCCTGTACGTTGACCAGGCGCGGGTTCGTCTGTCCCAGGTGGTTGTAGCGGAGCTGCGTGTAGCCGCGGACGTCGATGCGATCGAAGAAGTGCTCCGTGGGTTTCTCTGGCGGGGGGGCCTCGATCGTCCCGGGGTGCTCCGCGCCGCTGCCTCGCCCCGCACCCTGAGCAGGGCCGTTCGGAGGCGCGGAGGGCGCGGGCGCCGAGTCCGGGGTGCGTGCGGAGGGCGGCGCAGCGGCGGGCGCCGACCGCGAGTCGGACGGAGCTGGCGAATCGGCGGGCGCCGACGGCGAGTCGGACGGAGCTGGCGAATCGGTGGGCGCGGGCGGCGAGTCGGACCGAGCTGGCGGATCGCTCGGAGCCGTCGAGTCGGTCGGAGCTGGCGAATCGCTCGGAGCCGTCGAGTCGGTCGGAGCCGCGGGCGCGGAGGGCTCGGACGTCGGCGCGCGGGGTGTCGTCGACGCGTCGGGAGCGCCTGGAGCCGGCGGCGCTGGCGCGGGCGGCGGGGGCTCCGGTGCCTGGGCGGCTCCCTCCTGGGCGAAGGCCGGCAGGGGCGACAGCAGGGGCGACAGAGGCGCCGCGCAGCCGGCGGCGACGAGGAAGAGGAAGCGCAAGGCGCCAGAGGGGGCGCCCCGGTGACGTGAAGTGCCTCGGAACGTCATGGGGCCGCCTTGTCGGCCTCCCCTGTGACAATCCGATGACAACCCCGTGCCGCCTTTGCAGCATCCGTCTCCCGGGCCCGCCCAGCTGGCCTCGGGATCCGGCGCGCAGGGGCACCCTGCCCGCCCTTCGTGCGATCAGCGGGCAGAACCAGCGCGCGCCACCGGCGTTCTCCGGCGCGCGGTCCGTTCCCCCGACGTGCAGAGCGCCTCGCCGTGACGGCTCAGCGCGTCGATCCAACGCGCGCCGCCAGCGTTCCAGCGCGCCGAGCCCTCGCCGTGACGGCTCGGCGCTCTCGGGAATCACCCCCTCGGCGCGCTCACCGGAACGTCTGCCAGGCGCCGTCGACGAGGCGCTGATGGGGACGGTACCTCGCCTTGTAGAGCATCGCGTCGCACTCGGCGATGTAGAGGCCGAGGTAGAGGTACTCGAGGGACCAGCTGCGACACAGCTCCAGCTGCTTCAAGATCGAGTAGGTGCCGATGCTCAGGCGAGACGCCGCCGGGTCGTAGCAGCAGTACACCGCGGACAGGGACCGCTGGCCCCGGTCGACGATGGCGACCCCCACGAGCTCGCCGTCGAGGTGGTAGGAGAGCTCGAAGCTCTCACAACAGGTCGAGACCAGAAAATCCCGGTACCCCTCGGCGTCGATGGGCGGCTGCCCGTCGTTGAGCCCGCGCCCCGACTTGTGCTCGTTGTAGATGTCGACCCGGCGACCGTCGACCTGAGGTGGCCCGATCAGGACCTTCAGCTCCGCGTCTCCCCGCTGGAGGATGCGCCGCTGCGACTTCGTCGGCGTGTAGTCCCCCGCGGCGATGCGGATCGGCTCACAGGCGACACACTGGGGGCAGTGGGTCCTGTACAACACGAACCCCTGACGCCGATCGCCCGCCTCGAGCCGCTCATCCAGCTCCTCACGGCTCAGCGGCCGCGCCGGCAACCTCAAGGGCATGCGCGCGACCCGATCCTGCAGATAAGGGCAGCGCTGCGCCCGATCGTACACGATGAGCTCTGGCGGGTTGGCCAGCGTCAGTCGAGGAACGCTCACTTCTGCCCCATCCACCTCGGCATGCTCCAGTCGTAAGGATACCCCGACCCGAGGCTCACGCACGCTCGGTCCAGAGATCCTCCATTCGAGCTCAGCGATGCGGCCGTGTCACCCCTGGGTCACCCACGACCTGTCGGCCGCCGCCCCCGCGGCCCCACAGAGCCGCGCACACGTCACTCCACCTTTCTGTAGATCGTGCGGGTGGAGATCCCGAGGAGCTGAGCAGCGAGGGACTTGTCGCCGTTGGTGTAGCGCAGGGTCTCGCGGATGAGTCGCTGCTCCACCTCGGCCAGGGGCGTCCCGATGGAGAACACCAGCGGCGCCGGATCCTCGCTGGACACCTCCGCGCGCCGCACCTGCTCCGGCAGATCCTGGAGCGTGAGCACGTCGCTCCGACACAACACCGCGGCCCGCTCCATGACGTTCTCCAGCTCGCGCACGTTGCCTGGCCAGCTGTAGTCGACGAGGCGCTGCATCACCTCGGGCTCCACGGACAGCCGCGCTCGACCATTCTTCTTGCAGTAGATGCCGAGGAAGTGGTCCACCAAAAGCGGGATGTCCTCGCGCCGCGCGCGCAGCGGCGGCGCGGTCACGGAGATGACGTCGAGCCTGTAGTAGAGATCCTCACGGAAGCGCCCCGCCTCGACCTCCGCCGCCAGATCGCGGTTCGTCGCGGCGACGATGCGCACGTCCGCCTGCACGGTGTTCCCCCCCACGGGCTCGTACTCCCCCTCCTGGAGGACGCGCAGGATCTTCACCTGCACGCTCGGGCTCAGCTCGCCGATCTCGTCGAGGAACAGGGTCCCGCCCCGAGCCTTCGCGAAGCGCCCCTCCTTGCGCGCGACGGCCCCCGTGAAGGCGCCGCGCTCGTGCCCGAACAACTCCGCCTCGAGGATCGTCTCCGGGATGGCCGCGCAGTTGACGGCGACGAAGGGCGCAGAGGCGCGGGAGCTCCTGGAGTGGATGTAGCGGGCGATGAGCTCCTTGCCCGTCCCGCTCTCGCCGAGGATGAGCACGGTCGCGCTCGAGGGGGCTGCCTGGTTGGCCACGTTCAGGACGCTGCGCAACGCGACGCTGTGCCCGACGATCTCGCGCGCCGTGAGGGAACGGAGCTCCTCCCGCAGCGAGCGATTCTCCGCCACCAGGCGCTGGCGCTCCGCCGCCTTGCGCACGCTCTTGACGATGGTCATGCGCTTGAGGGGCTTCTCCACGAAGTCGTAGGCGCCGTCGCGCATGGCCTGCACGGCGGTCTCCACCGTGCCGTAGGCGGTCATCAGCACGATCTCCGTCTCCGGGGAGATCTCCTTCAGCGCGCGCAGCAGTTCGACTCCGTTGACGCCGGGCATCATCAAGTCCGTGAGCACCACCTGGACCCGGTGCTTGCGGACCAGCTCGAGCGCCGCCCGCGCGCCGTCGGCGGTGAGCACGCGCATGCCCTCCCGCACGAAGGTCTTCTCGAGGGACGTCAAGTTGCTGGGCTCGTCGTCCACCACCAGCACGGTGATCTCCGACGCGTCCGTCTCCCTGCTCGTCGTGGGGGCTCCCGGGACCTGCTCCGAGCTCACCTCCGCGTCTTGCGCCAAAGCGTCAACCATGCACGCCATCCTGTCACAGCCGTGACAGAATGTCACCACCCGGAATGCAGGCTGTTTTCCCTGCGTTTTTCAGCGCATGGCGCGGGACAGGGCCTTGAAGGCCGGGTGCCCCGCGTGCTCGAGCAGGTCGAAGACCAGGGTCTCCGCGGTCGTGAGGGTGGCGCCCGCCCGAGTACACAGATCGAGCCCCACCTGCCGGTGGTCGTCCCGGCGGGACACGACACCGTCGATGGGCACGTGGACGGCGAACCCTCGCTCGATCAGATCCCGCACGGTCTGGAACACACACACGTGGGTCTCCATGCCGATCACGATCAGGGCGTCGAGATCGGGGGGCAGCGCGTCGCCGAAGCCGCTCGCGCCACAGGCGCTGAAGCTCGTCTTCTCGACGCGCAGCGCGCCGAGCCCCTCGAGGTCCCGCCGCAACGCGGCGTTCGTCGGACCGAGGCCCTTCGGGTAGTGCTCGGTGAAAATCACCCGCAACGGCAGCTCGCGGGCGGCGCCGAGCAGGATGTGCGCGCAGCGGTTCAGGTCCGCCATGCGCTCCTCGGACATCACCGCGCTCAGCTTCTCCTGCACGTCCACCACGAGCAGGGCAGTCCGTTCCGGGCGGGGGCGGCGCAGGCCCCGGGGGACGGAGTCGGCACTGCGGCGTTCATCAGCAACGCGGCGTTCGTCAGCAACGCGGCGTTCGTCAGCAACGCGGCGTTCGTCAGCAACGCGGCGTTCGTCAGAAGAGTGTGATGGCTGGCTCATGATCCCTTCGAGATTGCCTCGCCCCCACCCGAATGCAAACTCAGCCTCCGAGCCGACCCACTCAGGATCGGTTCGTCCCCACGCCAGCAGCGCCGACGAGCTCGCCCGCCCGCACGATCCAGCCTTCCATGAGCCGGGTGAGGCGCTCGGTCGCCTGCGCCGCCGTTTGCTGGACCTCCGCGTGATCGAGGGGCGCCGCGGCGAGACCGGCCGCGGGATTGGTGATGCAGCTCAAGCCGCCGACGCGCACACCGCGGTGTCGGAGGGCGATCACCTCGAGCACCGTCGACATCCCTACGGCATCCGCCCCGAGCTTCGCGAGCATCCGGACCTCCGCGGGCGTCTCGTAGCTCGGCCCGAGCACCCCGGCGTAGATGCCCTCCGCGAGCTCCACGTCGTGCTCCCGCGCCGCCCGGCGCGCCGCCTCCCGGAGCTCCGGATCATAGGCGAGCGACATGTCCGGGAACCGGGGCCCGAGGCGCTCGTCGTTGAGGCCCACGAGGGGGTTCTTCCCGGTGAGGTTGAGGTGATCGGTGATCAGCATCAACGTCCCGGGCGCGAAGTGCGGAGCGATGCCCCCCGCCGCGTTCGTGACGAGGACGGCTCCGACCCCGAGCTCCGCCAGGAGCCGGACCCCGAAGACCGCGTCCTGGGCCGTGTGCCCCTCATAGACGTGGGCGCGCCCCGCCAGACACGCGACGGGCACCGCGCCGATCTCGCCGAGCACCAGGCGCCCGGCGTGACCGGCGACGTGGGGCGTCGGCATCCCGGGGAGCTCCCGGTACTCGATCGCGACCGCGTCGCTCAGCCGCTCGGCGAAGTCACCGAGCCCGGAGCCGAGGACCACGCCGATCCGCGGGCTCAGGGAGGTCCGTTCGCGCACGACGGCGCGCGCGCTGGTGAGGCGATCCAGGACGCCGAGGGGGGTGGCCGGGCTCGTGAGTCCAGTCGTGTTCATGGACACACTCTAACGTCCTTCCGCCCGCTCCGTTCGTCGGAGGTCGCTGTTCCGCCGACCCGGGCTCCTCCTTCCGGGACGGCTACTGGGCCCCGCTCCTCCCCCCTGCTAAGGTCCGCGCCCCCGCGCCCTTCGGGCGGGGGCCCTTCACTCGGGCGGAGACACGGAGTCTCCGGTCCGCTCCAGGAGACAGCATGGCATCCAAGTTTGCCGAGTTCATCGAATCCAAGAAGATCGACCCCCGACGCATCGTCGCCGTCTCTCGCAGGATGGAACGTCTGCGCCCCGAGGATCGCGTCCTCAAGCAGAAGAAGCGCAAGGGCGCGGCCGCGGAAGGCGAGGAGAAGCCCGCCAAGCCCCGCTCGGGTCGTCCCGTGACCCCCGTGCTCCTCGATCGCATCAACGCCGGCAAGCCCGTGAGCGGCGCCGCCAAGACGCGCGTGCTCCGCGCCGTCAACGCGGTGCTCGAGCAGAAGAAAGAGCAGCCCGTCGAGCTGAAGCAGCTCTTTTGATGGAGCGGGGCGCTCCGACGTCGCCGTCGACGCGAGACGTCACTGACGTCGCATGACGATGGAGCGCCCGCCTCCGAGCACCCAGCGCAGGCTCGCCTCGTCGTCGAGCAAGAGGACGAGCTCGGAGGTCTCCCCCGCCGGATCCAGCACCGCGAGCCGCACCGTGCGCTCCTCGAGCGCCTCCACGCGATAGGTCCCGGTGCGTGGCTCCTCCGCCGGGATCGCGACGGTCAGGGTCGAACCCGCGAACTCGAAGCTCGTCCCCTTCGCCCACCCCATCGCCGCGGCGGACACCTCGTCGTCGAAATTCTCGACCGAGTCGCCCAGCCAGCGCCCTTGGAGCGCGCGCTGGGTGGGGTGCCCGCAGCCCACGAGCGAGAGCGCGAAGGGCACCGACAGCAGGAGCAGCGACGCGGTCCAGCGCCGCGAGGATCGATCCGCCCGCGCGCCGAGGGGGCCGCTCGGGCGAGACACGGAGTGCGAAGCGTGAGCAAGCATCCCGGAGATTCTACCCACCTGCACCTACATCGGGCTACATTTCAACACCACCAGGAGGCCGTTGATGTCGAAGTCCGGGAGCCTCCGCACCCGGAGCCCCCCGGAGGCGCGCGGAGCCGCTCAGGGGAGCCCGGGATCCCGGCAGCAGCGGGTCCCGAGGCTGTAGTCCAGGTAGCTCGGCGCGTGGGACGAGATGGACGCGTCACAGCCCTCGCGGTTCGCCCGTGAGTAGAACCCGCCGAGGAAGACGCCGCTCTCGTCGTCGATCCACTCGTCGAGGTTCCCGACCATGTCGAAGATGGCGTCCTCCCCCCAGCGGCTCGCGCACCCGGGCGTCGCCCCGGTGGGGCGGAGGAGCGGACCGTCATGGGCCTGCACCAGGGGCAGGCGTGGATCGAGGTGGTTGATCGAGGCGCTGCCGTGGAGGAGCGCCGCGGGGTGGGCGTCCCGGTGGACGTTGCACACGCCGGCCCGGTACGAGGGACCGTAGGGAAACTTCATGTCCTGGTCGCCCCGGCAGGCGCGGACCCACTCGTCGCGGCGACACAGGCGTTTCCCTGCGCTCTGGCAGGCTCGCTCGGCGGTGTCCCGGGAGAGATAGCCATTGGGGATCGCGCCCCGCTCGGAGACCGCTCGGGGTACGAAGGGCTCCTCCAGCTGAAAACGCGGTGGCGCGGGGATGGCGAGCAACCTGCCGAGCTCCGTGGTGGCCCGAGCCTGCCGCTGCTGCCAGCTCTCGTAGAGCTGCTGGATGCGTCCGCGCACCGGTGGGTAATGCGGAGAGAGCCGGCGACCCTGGGCGGCGTCGACCAGGGACACCTCGTAGCGGTCGATGCAGAACTGCCCGGCGACGTCCACCATGTCCGCGGGGCAGCGGCGCCCCTGGGCTGGGGGGGCGAAGACCGGCGCGCCGGCGACGGGACGTGCCTCGTCGAGGCGGACGGACTCCTCGGGGGTCCCCTCCGCCAGATCCAGGACCCGTGGCGCGCTCGTCAGGCGCGGAGGCGCCGGCGGCTCCGTGGGCTCCGTCCGCTCGGGCGGAGACGGGCCGTCCTCACAGCCACAGCCGGTCAACGCCGGAGACGTACACAGGGCCGCGAGCAGACACGTGACGCGGGCCCACCCCAGGAGGGACGCTCGAGCTCGCGGGAACGCCTGCTCCCGAGGGGCACCCCGGTCCGGAGGGGCAACTCGGCCCAGAACTCGGCCCCAAGAAGGAGTTCGGCCCAGAACGGACGCCCGGCGGAGCGAGCTCGACCGGGCAACGACATCACACGCGGACGACCGCGTGGGCGGCCTCAACTGCGGCCGCGATACACGATGAGCCCGTGGCTCAAATCGTAGGGGGACACCGCCACCCGGACGCGATCGCCGGGCAGCACACGGATGTGGTGGCGACGCATGCGACCGGAGAGCTGGGCTCGCACCACCGCTCCACCTTGGTCGACCTTGATCGTGTACTGACCACCACCGAGAGCGTCTTGAATCACGCCCTCCATCTCCAAAAGGTCGCCTTTGCTCATAGAATTTCTGTATCTTCCCCACGGGGCGGCGCCTCGTAAGAACGGCTGCAGCGGCCCGAGGTGGGCGCAAGCTGACACAAGGCGAGACGGAGGGCAAGGCGCGGGCCAACCGCGCTCTCCTTCCCTGGAAAACTGCCTCCCCCGAAAAACTGCGGCCCTCCCCGAAAAATCGCCACTCGGTGGGTGCCGCGGCCAGGACGGCCCCTCTGGGCCGGCCGGGCCGACCGTCTTGGTTCTCCACCGGTACTTCCGCTAAGGACGAAGCCCGTGTTCCCCGCAACCCTCTTTGATTTCAACGGTGTGCTCGTCGACGACGAGCACGTACACCTCGAGGCCTTTCGCGACGTGCTCGCCCCCCTGGGGATCGAGGTCTCCGAGGAGGCCTACTGGGAGCGGTACCTCGGCTTCGACGACCGCGGCGCCTTCGAGGCCATCTTGCGAGACGCCGGCCGAACCACGTCCCCCCGAGAGCTCACCTCGCTGATCGAGGCCAAGCGGCCCCACTACATGAACCGCGCGAAGGCCTCCCTCCGCACGTTCCCCGGAGCGGGTGAGCTGGTCACCCAGCGAGCGGCCGCCGGTCCGGTGGGGGTCGTGTCGGGCGCGCTGCGCGACGAGATCGAGTTCGGGCTCGGGCACCTGCGCGTGCGGCAACACGTCGAGCGCATCGTCTCGGCCGAAGACACCACCGCCTCCAAGCCCGATCCGGAGGGGTATCGGATCGCCATGGCCTGGGTCGCCGATCGTCTGGGAGCGGAGGCCGCGGCGACGTCCCTGGTCATCGAAGACTCGCCGGCCGGGATCGCCGCGGCTCGGGCGCTGGGCCTGCCGTGCATCGCCGTCGCGCACAGCTACTCCCAGGAGGAGCTGGCGTCGACGGAGGCAAACGCCGTCGTCGCGACGATCGCCGACATCACCCCCGCGCTGCTGACCCGCCTCTGGAGCGACCTCGGGCTCTGAGCGCCATGGGAGGAGCTCGCGCGCTGCTGGCGGGTGCCCTGGCCCTCCTCGTGATCGGAGCCGCGGCCCCGGGCACGACCGCCCCCCGTCAGCCTGCCTCCCCCCGAGCGGCGCGCTCTCCCGCGCCCCAGCTCCTCCCGCACCCCGACGCCTGGGCCTCGTCGGAGGCGCGGGCGATCCGCGGGATCACCCTCGGCCCCATCGAGAGCAGCCTGCAGCCGGGGCGCGGCTACGGCACCCCTGCGTCTCTGCGGGCGATGCAAGAAGCCAAGGCTCTCGGCGCCAACTGGATCAGCCTCACGGTGTTCGGCCGCGTGTGGGACACCCAGAGCACCGGGGTCACCCTGGACTTCGAGCAGCCCGTCCCCGTGAACCGAGCGGCGGTGCGCGCCGCGATCGCCCAGGCGCACTCCTTGGGGCTGCGGGTGCTGCTCGTCCCTCACCTCTGGGTGGAGACCGGGCAGTGGCGGGGCGAGCTCGATCCGCCGAGTGACGCGGGCTGGGAGCACTGGGCGGCGAGCTATGGTCGTTTCCTGCTCGAGTGGGCGGGCTTCGCGGAGGCCACCGGGGTGGACATGCTCGCCGCGGGGGTCGAGCTCCGCACCTGGGTGACGACGACGCACGCCCCCAGCTTCGCGCGGCTGCTGAAGCAAGTGCGGCAGCGCTATCACGGTCTGCTCACCTACGCGGGCAACTGGGACGACGTCGAGGAGACGGTGATCGCCGGTGAGCTCGACGTCATCGGCATCAACGCCTTCTATCCCCTCGCCGAGCAGGAGGGCGCGACCTTGGAGGAGCTCCGCCGCGGCGCTGCCCGGGCCGCCGAGCGCGTCACCCGGCTCGCCGAGCGCTGGGATCGCCCGGTGATGTTCACGGAGTTCGGCTACACGACGCGCCCGGATCCCGCCGTGCGGCCGTGGGAGTGGCCCGAGGCGCTGCGCAACGTACGCGTCGATCAGCAGGCGCAAGCGGACGCGTACCGGGCGCTGCTCGGCGCCATGCTGGACTGTGAGGGCTTCGCTGGTTTGTTCGTGTGGCGCTACTACGCCGATCCCGCGGACCTCTCCCAGGAGGCGGAGTGGGGGTTCTCTCCCCGTGGGAAGGCCGCCGAGCGGGTGCTCTACGACGCCTTCGGCGCCCGCTGGCGCGCCGATCCCCCGCGCCGCGGACACGCTCTGATCAGCGGGCGCGAGTCGCCGATCGTGTTCTGATCGCAAACACTCCACGGCGCGGCGGAGATCCCGTGCTCCCGGCGTTCGCCCCACGGCGCGGCGGGGCTCCCGTGCTCCCCGGCGCGCAGCGCTCGGCGGACCGCTCGCTCAGCCCTTGGGATCCTGGGCCTCGTCGACGTTCGCTGCCGCGGTCCGCTCGGCGGAGTCCGTCCCCGTCGGAGCGGAGTGAGCCGGAGGAGTCGAGCGGGGGACCGGGGCCGCGCGAGGGATATCGAGCGTGACCCGGGGAGGTGGCACCGACGCCGTCGGGGGCGGAGGCATCGTGTCGAGCAAGGACAAGCGTTCCGCCATGTCCATCGGGAGGGCGGACCCGGCGGGCATGGATCGGGCGTTGACCCCCTCCGCCGCGGGGGTCAGCTTCCGCTTCACGATGGGGAAGCCGACCGCGAAGATGAGGATCGTCGTGAAGACCGCGGAGAACACGATCACCGGAAATGACTCGGTCCCCGGGACTCCCTTGGCGACCGGGAGCGTCGCGAGCACGCCCGCCGCCATCCCCCGCGGCAGAGCCACCGCGACGAGCCGCTCCTGATCCTTGGTCAGCCCCGCGCCGATCAGCGCGGCCTTCACCGCCGGGATCCGCACCAGGAAGAGGGCGATGCCCAGAACGATACCGAGGAACACACCGCCCCACGGCGGCCCCAACATGGCCCCGATGAAGACGAAGAAGAACGATTTGATGATGAACGCCATCTGGTGGTGAAAACCACGGACGGCGATGTCGAGCTCGACCTCCTCGCTCAGGCCGATCGACTTACCGATCGATTGGGCGTTCCCCAGGATGAGGGCGACGGTGAGGATGCCGAACGCCGCGCTGCCTCCGGCCATGTCGATCACGACGTAGAGAGCGAGCAGCGCCGACAACGTGAACGGATAGGCGTGCTGGTGGTCACGCAGGACCCGCAGGAACAACAGCCAGATGACGCCAGCCACCAGTCCCAGGCCCGCGCCGATGCTGAAGGAGCGGACCAAGGCCATGGCGGGGCCCGAAGCCCCCGAGCTCGTCGCCCCGAGCATGATGTCGATGACCGCCGCCGACCCGACGACGCACAGCGCGTCCGTCACCGCCGACTCGAGGTTTGCCAGGTTGGCGAGGCGCGGCTCCACGCGGGCGGCGGCCATCGCCGGCATCAGGATGATGGAGCTCGAGCCGCCGAGGATGGCGCCGAGCAGCACCCCGTGCATGACGCTCCACTCCGCAGGGACGAACCGATCGACCCCGAAGATGTCGTGCATCTTGTCGCTGGCGAAGCCGAACAGCAGGCTCAGCGCGATCATGACGACCACGGACGCCGCGAAGGTCGACAGCGCGAGGACCCCGGAGCGAGGCGCCGTGTGCCGCAGGTCCTCGAGCTTGAGCGCACTCCCACCCTCGAAGAGCACCACGACGAGCGTCAGCGCAGCGAAGTAGGGCGCCACCGACTGCAGCATCTCGCGGGTGACGACCCCCGACACGGGGCCCAACACGATCCCCGCCAAGATCAGCCACACCACGTCGGGAATGTTCGTGCGTTGGAAGATCAGCTCCCCGAAGGCGCCGATCACGAAGATCGCCGAGATCGAGAGGAGAAAAAGCGCAACGCTGTCCATATCCAAGAAAGTACAAGAGGTTGGCCTCCGTGGCTCGATCGATGCGCGTATTCTTCACTCGGAGGCGAAAACCACCTTACCTGGGGGCGTCCCACAATCACCTACCCAGCATCCGGCCCGTCGCGCGGGATCGCTCCCACGCGCCCTTTCGGGCTCACCTGGGGCTCTCCGGCTCCCATCTCCCCGACTGAGCCCCTCCGACGGCGCCGGAGCGCCGCGGCGCCGCGCGGCGCCGGAGCGTTCGCGGGCGCCCGCAGCACCCTCGGCTCAGTAGGCGTCCGCGGGCGCGCGGAGCCCCCGCGGGATCTCGAGGCTCAGCCTCGGCACGGCGTCCGCGCCCCCCGCCAGGTACGTGTAGCGGGCCCAGTTGCCCATGACCCGATACACGTAGCCGCGCGTCTCCGTGTACGGGATCCGCGCGACGAACACGTCCAGGGGCAGCTCCTCACCCGCATGCAGCCAGCGGGTCGCCGCGTGGGGCCCTGCGTTGTAGGCGGCCGCGGCCAGGTAAGGCTGCTCCCCGAACATGTCGAGGAGCCTCCGCAGGTAGTAGGCGCCGAACCTCACGTTCACCGCCGGCGCGCGCATCAGGCTGGGATCGTAGGTCTCGTCCAGCTCGCTGGCGATGTTCCGCGCGGTCGGGTCGATGATCTGCATCAAGCCGACGGCCCCCGCCGGGGACTCCACGGTCGCGGAGAAGGCGCTCTCCTGCCGCATCACGGCGTAGATGAAATGCTGCGGCAGCGAGTGCTCTTCCTCCGCCCGCGCGACGACCTTCTCGTAAGGTTGCGGGTAGATGCAGTCCCACTGCCAGGCGGTGGCGGGACTGGGCGCGACCGCGAGGGCGTCCGAGCTCACGGCGCTGTGAGCGATCTGATAACGACGCCGCGCGCTGCGGAGCTGCCCGTAGGTCTGGCACAAAGCCTCGCCGCTGCGCACGCCGTACTCGCGCCGCAGCTCGCTCTCGTGCTGCCGCAGCTGCTCCTCGGCCTCCGCGTCGAGCCCCACGGCGTGGAGGCGCGCCACCTTGTCGGGCAGCGTCGGCCGCACGGGCTCCGGGGGCGGCTCCGGCGGCGCTGGCGCGATCAGCGGCGGCTCCGGCTCCCCCAGCTGTCGCAGCCGAGCCGCAGCCACCAGCGCTTCGAAGGACAGCGGTCGCTCGGCGATGACACGTCGGAACGTCTCCACCGCCGCGCTCCGCTTGCCCGCCCCCTGCTGGGCGACGCCCTCGAGCTGGAGCAGACGCGGCACGAGGAACGCGCTCTTCGTCTTGCTCCGCAGCAGCCGCAGCTCGACCTCGGCCTGGGCGAACTGTCCAGCGGCGAGGCGCGCCACCGCGAGCTCGTAGTTCACGCTCTCGACGTTGCGCCCGTTGGGGCGACGCTTCAGGTAATCCTCGTACGCCTTGACCGCGGCCTGCCACTGTCCATCGATGAAGCGGAGCCGCGCCGCGCTGTAGTGGGCCGAGTCCGCCCAGCCGCTCCGCGGGAACCTCTTCACCAGCGCCTCGTACTTCTCGATCGCCTCGGAGTCCCGGTGAGCGCGGGAGAGGCTGCTCGCCTCGAAGTACGAGTTGCGGTCGCGCCCCACCGGCGACAGCTTGGCCGCTCGCCCGTAGAGCTCCGCCGCGCGCGCGTAATCGCGCCGAGAGCGATAATATGCCCGCGCCAACACGGCGACGGTGTCCGCCTCGTCCACCTTCGGGCCCGGCGCGTCCTTCAGCAGCTCCAGCTCCCGCTCGACGTTCTCGAGGGCGCCGGCCTCGGCGAAGGCTTCCGCGCGCTGCATGCGCTGTTGACGGGTGAGGCGCTGCTTGGCGTCCAGGCGCTCCAGCGCCTCGTCCGCCCCCACCGCGGCGGCCTGGGTCGCCCCATCGAGAGCAAGCCAGCGGTAATCCAGGATCGCCTGGTTGCGATGCCCTTGGGCTTCGGCGATGCGCGCGCGCAGGGCGCGGGCCTCCGCGCGGACCGACTGCGACCGCTGCTTCATGGACGCCGCGACGATCTTGTCGGCCCACACGCGTGCCTCCGCCCAGCGCTCCGCGTCCGCCAGGGCGCGCGCCGCCACGAGCCACGAGGGCACGTCCGACTGCGTTCCGTAGAAGGCCACCACCTCGTCCGTGTGGCCCGCCGCCAAGTGAGCCTCTGCGCGCAGCTGCCGAACCTCGGCGGCGAACATGGGCGCGTCCGCCTCGAGATCCTTCACCGCGATCAGGGCGCGCTCCGGATCGCCCAGCTCGAGCAGCACGCGCCCTCGCAGGTACCGGACCTCCGGGCGGGCCTGCTCCTTCGCGGGCGCCGCGTCGAGGAAACGGAGCGCCGCCTGCCAGTCACGCAGGCGCACCGCCTCCGGATAACTCAGCGGACCGATGGGTTGCTTCGGCTCCAGGGGGATGTCCACCGAGCGCCCTTGGAGATCCGCCACCTTCACGGGGATGGCCGCGAGCCGACCGACCTCCCCGCTCGCCAGGGTGAGCGGGGCGTCCTCGTTCCGTGAGCCCTTTGAGAGCTCGGGCGTCGTCGAGGTGGAATGACCAGCACAGCCGGCGGCGAGCAAGCCGGGGGCGCAGAGGGAGAGCGCCCTCACCCAGCGGCAAGTTTGCCGAAAAAGCATGGAGCCGTTGGTAGCACGGGCTCTGCTCTCGTTCCCAAACTCCGGCATGATTCGACCCGACGCGCGCGCGGTATCCCCAAGACTAATGGGTCCTAGAACGGTCTTCCACTTTCGGGGTGGCCCAACTCGAGCTCAACTCGGGACGAAACGGACGCTCCTACGCGCGCGCCGTCGTCGTGTGGGGGAGCGCGCGGGGGTCGTCGCACCATGCACGACGACGCCTCCGTGACGTCCGTCCAGCTGCGCCGCAAACAGCTACGAACACGAAAATGAACGCAAAAAGCCGGCGTGCGCCGAGCACGGAGCGAGCGCGCGCGGCGGCTGGACGAGCGCGTTGGACACCAAGCACGCACGGAATCGCGGCACGAACGCCGCGCGAAACGCCTCAGAACCCCCAGCGATACTCGGCGCGCAGCTGCGCTCCGTACTCCCAGGAGCCCGCGAACAGGAAAGCGCTGCGCCCCACCACCCCCACGCCGAAACTTCGACTCACCGCGTAATCGAGCCCGAGCATGCCGGACACGAGGCCATCGTGACGGCGCAGGTCCTGGACGGGAAGCGGTTCCTCGAAGGCCAGGAAGTAACCGGCGCCCACGGAGATCCACGGCACCCAGCGCAGGATGTCGATCTTGTAGGCCAGCGCCGCCTCGGTGCGCAGAAAGCCGCGCCATTCGTCGACGCTCCGGTGGCTGACCGGGAGGAGCGCCAGGCGGCTCTCGAGCCGCACGTCGAAGCTGTCGGTGATCCCGTACGCGCCATGCGCGCCGACCTCCGGCCCCCAACCGACTCCCGTCGCGGTCAGATCCGTCGCGCCCACGCCCACCCCGAGGTGCCACTCCCGCTCGAACGCCGCCGCGGGGGCCGTCACACCCAAGCAGGCGACGAAGAGCGCCGCCGCTGCGGCTCTCCTTGGGCCCGGCACGAGCGCTCTCGGCACACGCCGTCCCGACACGCGCGCTCTCATCACCCCTCCACCCGATCCCGGGTCTTGCCCGCCTTGGCGTTCTTCTCGATGTACTCGATGATCGCCGAGGCCACGTCCTTGCCCGTCGCGTTCTCGATCCCCTCGAGGCCCGGGCTGGAGTTCACCTCCATCACCACGGGGCCGTGGTTCGAACGCAGCAGGTCGACCCCACAGACGCGGAGCCCGAGGGCGCGCGCCGAGCGGATGGCCGTGCTCCGCTCCTCGGGACTCAGCTTGGTGAGCTCCGCCTTGCCGCCTCGGTGGAGGTTCGAGCGGAACTCACCGTCCTGCGCTCGACGCAGCATGGCGGCGACGACCTTGTCGCCGATCACGAAGGCGCGCACGTCCTCGCCGTGGGCTTCCTTGATGAACTCCTGCACCAGGATGTTCGCGTCCAGCTGTCGAAAGGCCGCGATCACGGACTCCGCCGCCTTGTTCGTCTCCGCCAACACCACCCCGACCCCCTGGGTCCCCTCCAGCAGCTTCACCACCAGCGGGGCACCCCCGACCACGTCGATGAGCCCGGCGATGTCCTTGGGAGACCGGGCGAAGCTCGTCACCGGCAGCCCGATGCCATGTCGGGAGAGCAGCTGCAGCGCCCTGAGCTTGTCCCGAGAGCGGGAGATGGCCTGGGAGCTGTTCACCGGATACACGCCGCGCATCTCGAACTGCCGCACCACCGCCGCCCCGTAGAACGTGTAGCTGGCGCCGATGCGCGGGATGATCGCGTCGAAGTCGAGCTCCTCGTTGCCGAGCAGCACCGACGGTCGCCGCGTCGTGATGTTGATGTAACAGCGCGCGTAGTCCACCACGCGCGCTTCGTGGCCACGCGCCCGCGCCGCCTCGAGCAGACGTCGCGTCGAGTACAGCTGGGGTTTGCGCGACAGGATGCCGATCCTCATGGGGCCCCCCGCCCGGCGTGCTGCCGGGACGCCAGGAACGAGCGCCCCGGGTCCACCATGAAGCGGCCGCGGATCGCCTCTCGGCCGAGGAGCATCCGGAACCCCATGGCGTCGCGGCGGGTGAGCGTCAGCTCGATCTGCCAGCGCAGATCGCCCAGCTCGATGTCGGTCCGGATCACCGGGCGCACCTCTCGCCGACCGTTGGAGCTCGTCACCTGGCGGTACTCGAGCAGCTGCGCCTCACACTCGACGATGTGCCTGTCGTTTCTTTGGAGCGGGTGCACTTTGAAAACCAACCAAACCTGTCCGTGACGTCGAACCTCTCGCAGGTCGTAAGCGTGGAGGCAGGAGCTGCGAGCGCCCGTGTCGACCTTGGCCTTGACGGCCTTGACCCCGAGCGACGGCAGGCTGATCCATTCCCTCCAACCCACCGCGCGTCCTCCGGCCAGGGTGACCGTCGGCTCAGCGCTACGCACCATGCGGCCGTAGGGTACTCCCGTGCCCGGCGGCGCACCAACCGCCCGACGCGCACCGGCGTCGACGACCGCCACCAGGTCTTTTCGTGCGATGCCGCGGGGGCACGACGTCGCCGGCGCCGAGGTCCGTCACCGCTTCCGACGACACCAGGCGCGGCCTCCACGCCCCCCGGCCGAAAGGAGCGAGCCCGAAAGGAGCGAGGCCGGCCCAGGTCGCAGGAGCAGGTCGCAGGAGCAAGCCGCAGGAGCGGGCCGTAGGAACACAGCACGACGCTCCGCCGCCGTGCCCCAGCTCAGAGCATCCCCAGGGGATCGACGTCGATGCTCACCCGCACCCGCCGATCCGTGGGCGCGCGGGCGACCGCCAGGAGGGGAGCGCGCAGCCCCGAGCGCTCTCGACACCTCAACATGAAGCGATACCGGTAGCGATTGCGGAGCCGCGCCAGGGGAGCGGGGCTGGGCCCCAACACCTCCAGCGCCCCCGGAGTGCCGGCGCGACGGGCCAGCTCCGCGAGCCGCTCTGCCTCCCGCAGGGCGCGGGACTCCTCCACGGCGTCGAGCCGCACCAGGGCGATCCTCGAGAACGGCGGATAGCGGAGCTCCTCCCGCGCCAACATCTCCTGCTCGACGAAGGCGCGCACGTCGTGACGGGCAGCGAGCTCGATCGCCGGATGTTCGGGCTGCCGGGTCTGGATGAGGACCCGCCCGGGTTTCCCGGCGCGCCCGGCGCGTCCGGCCACCTGCACGAGGAGGTGGAAGGTGCGCTCCGCCGCGCGAAAATCCGGCAAGGACAGCGCGGCGTCCGCGTTCACGACGCCCACCAGGGTGACCTGCGGCAGGTCGTGTCCCTTGGTGACCATCTGCGTCCCCACGAGGATGTCGACCTCGCGGCGGCGCATGCGGTCCAGGATGGCCTCGCTCTTCGCCCCCGAAGCGACGTCCCGATCCAGCCGCGCGAGGCGGGCCCCCGGGAACTGCTCGGCGAGCACGGTCTCGATGCGCTCGGTGCCCATGCCCTCCTCGAGGAGCCGCGGCCCCTTGCACGCGGGGCACAGCTCCGGGATCGACACCTGGTAGTCGCAGTAATGACACTCCAGGCGCGCCCCGCGGGCGCGGTGCAGGGTCAGGGACACCGAGCAGTGGGGGCACTCGACGATGGCCCCACAGGACTCACACTGGAGCGTCGGGGCGAACCCGCGCCGGTTGAGGAAGAGGATCGCCTGGTCCCCCGCGGCCAGGGTCGCCTCGAGGGCCCGGTGTAGGGGCAAGCTGAGCAGCGCTTCGCCGCTCGGACCGCTGCGGAACTTCCGCAGGTCGACGATCTCCACTTCGGGCAGGGTCGCGTCCGCGCGGGCCCGCGCGGGGAGCTCCAGGCGCTCCAGGCGTCCGGCGCGCACGGCCGCTTCGCTGGTGAGGGACGGCGTGGCCGAGCCGAGCACGCACACCGCGCGCGTCCGGTGCGCCCGCAGCAGCGCCATGTCCCGCGCGTTGTAGCGGACCCCCTCCTCCTGCTTGAAGGAGCCGTCGTGCTCCTCGTCGACGCAGATCAACCGCAGATCACGTACGGGGGCGAAGAGCGCCGAGCGCGCGCCGATCACCACCCGGAGCTGCCCCGAGCGCAGCGCCCGCCACATGGTGAGCCGCGCCGTCTCCGTGAGGCCGCTGTGCAGAACGGCGATGGCGTCCCCCAGCCGCGCGCGGAAGCGGGCCACGAGCTGCGGGGTCAGGGCGATCTCCGGGACGAGCAAAATGGCCCCTCCGCCCGCCTCCAGACAGCGCTGCGTGGCGCGCAGGTACACCTCCGTCTTGCCCGACGCCGTGACGCCGTCGAGCAGGAACGACGTCGCGCCCCCTCCCCCGACGAGCGCCGTCCCGATGCGCTCCACCGCCCGCTGCTGGGCCGCGTTGAGCTCCGGCGGGACGTCCCGCTCCGCGCGCTCCGCGAAGAACGGATCGACGTCCTCCGAGCGCCGCTCGATCCGCACGATCCCCCGCTCCGCCAGCTTCTTCACGGCGGCGCGTGCGTTGCCGAAGCTCTTCGCCAGCTCGCTCACCCGGGTGTCCCCCTGCGCGCGCAGGTGCTCGACGATGTCCCGCGCCTGCCCCCGCAGCTCGGCGCCGCTCGCGGCCTCCGGCTCCAGGCACACCACCTGCGTCAACCTGCCCACCGCCTCGAGCTTCTTGCCGGCGGCGTCCTCGATGCGCTGCGCGAGGGATCGCTCGAGGGCGGGGAGCGCCAGCCGCAGCACCTCGCCGACGGGCGCGAGGTAATACCGCGCGAGCTCGAGCAAGAAGTCGAGGAGCTCCTCCTCGAGCACGGGCTCGTCCCCCACCGGCGCGAGGATCGGCTTCAGTTTGTCGAGGGGCACCCCCGCTGGTGGCTCCGTGCCGAGCCCCACGATGACCCCCAGCACCTTCCGTCGCCCGAACTCGACCAGCACACGCCAGCCGCGATGGAGCGGGAGCGCCTCGGGGAGGACGTACGTGAACGTCTGCCCCAGAGGCACCGGCAAGGCCACTCGGGCGTACCGCGTCGCCGCCGTGGACTCGGGGAAGAGCTCGCGGAGCCCGCGCATGGGCGGCGACATAGCGCCCCGCGCCAAGGCTGACCAGTTGATCAGCGACGCCCCGGCGCCGGGGCGCCCTGCTGCGCCCGAGCCCGCCGGAGCCGCGCCTGCTCCCGCTCGACCAGATCGGGGCACGCTTGCGCGATCCACTCCGCGGCGGCGGCGACGTCCGTGACCGCGGCGGCGCCCCACGCCCTCTGCCAGGCGGCGCGCATCTCCGAGGCGGAGCGGTAGCGCTCCTGGGGATCCGGCGCGAGGGCCCTGCGCAGCACCGCCCCCGCGGGCCCCCGCGCGTCCACGAGCTCACCCCGCGCCGCCCCCTCGAGCCCGACGGAGCGCCCCTCGGACACCCCAGCAGACCCGGCAGACGCACCCCAGAGCTCCGCCAGACACGCCGCGAGCTGATGGAGATCCGCGCGGGCGTCGGGCGGCACCCCGCGCGCCACCTCCGGTGGCAGGTAGCGCGGCGTACCCTGGCCGATCTCATCATCCTCCAACATCCCGTGCCAGGCGAACCCGTGCGCCAACCCGAAATCCGTCAAGCGCACGCGCCCATCGAGCCCGACGAGCACGTTCGAGGGCGTCACGTCCCGATGCACCAGATCCGCCGCGCGGCCCGGAGACAGCTCGCACCCGTGCACTCGAACCAGCGCCGCCAGGAGCGCGTCCCCCATCACCGCGATGACCACGTCCGGGACCGGTGCGCCCTCCCGCGCGACCCGCCCCTTCAGCTCGGCGAGGGTGAACCCCACGACGTACTCCCGCGCGACGAACGCCCCCGCCTCGGCCTGCCCCCAGCCGACGACGCGCGCGATCGACGGGTGCGCGCAGGCCGCCTGGAGCTCTCCTTCCCGCAGCAACGCCGCGCGCTGTTCCATCACGTCGGCGAAGGGCTGCAGGGTCTTCAAGGAGAGCAGCGCGCCGTCGCTCCGGCCCACGGCCAGCCAGCTCCGCGCCTGGCGGCCCTCGTGCAGGATCTCCACCCTCCGATAGGGCCCCCAGTCCCCCTGCTCCGCGTCCCGACTTCGACCTGCCACACCTTCTCCGGACCCGCGCGTCTCGCCATGAACCCCATCGCCCGCGGATGGGGCGCCCTGCCGCAGCCGTCCCCCCGTGAGACTGACACTCACCTTTCGGAAGGGGAAGCTCCACGCTGCGTCCCGCCGCGCGTCCGCTCCCGCGGGGCGTCCCCCGGCGGCCATCCACGCCGTCCCAGCCGTACGCAAACGAGCACCCCCCTATGCGCGCCCCCCCGCGGTCCGTTCCTTGGCGGCGAGTCCGCCCCGAAGGCCCCCTCCGCGGGCCCCCTCCGAGACGGAGTCGCGGCGCTCCCGGAGCACTCTTCTCGACGCCTACGGTCTCGATGCCTACGGATTCCATCCCCACTCCCCTGGAGAGCCAGCGACACCGCTGCGCGCGCGCCCGCGTGGGCTCGACGCTCTCGGAGAAGTGGCGGCTGGACGAGCTCCTGGGCGTCGGCGGAATGGCCGCCGTGTACGGGGCGACCCACCGCAACGGCCGGCGCGCGGCCCTCAAGATCCTCCACCCGACCCTCTCGGAGGTCCAGGAGCTCCGCGATCGGTTCTTCGACGAAGCCTACGCCGCCAACCTCGTCAACCACCCGGGCACCGTCGCCGTGCTCGACGACGGCGTGTGCCCCGACGGATCGCTGTACCTCGTCATGGAGCTGCTCGAGGGCGAGAACCTCGACGCCCGCCTGACGCGGGCCGATCGCGGGCTGCCGCCCGCGGAGGTGCTCGCGCTGACGAGGCCGCTCCTCGAGGTGCTCGCCGCCGCCCACGAGCGCGGCATCCTGCACCGCGACGTCAAACCCGAGAACGTGTTCCTGACCACGTCCGGGGAGGTGAAGCTCCTCGACTTCGGCGTCGCGCGCATGAGCGACTCGCTCCGCACGTCGCGGACGCGCGCCGGGCTGACCCTGGGCACGCCCTCCTTCATGCCCCCGGAGCAGGCGCGCGGTCGCTGCGCCGAGCTCGACGTGCGCGCCGACGTGTGGGCGGTGGGCGCCACCATGTTCACCCTGCTGACGGGGCGCTTCGTCCATGAAGCGGAGACCCAGAACGAGGCCCTGCTCGCCGCCATGAGCCACCCGGCGCCGCCGTTGCGGAGCGTCGCGCCCCACGTCCCCGAGCGCGTCGCCGCCGTGGTCGATCGCGCCCTCGCCTTCGCGCGGGAGGAGCGCTTCCGTGACGCGCGCCGCATGCTGCGAGCGGTGCGAGCCGCGGAGCGCACCCTCGCCAAGCTCGAGGGAGGTTTGCCGCCGCGTCCTCGCGCGGGCGAGCCCATCGCGCCGCCGCGCTTCGCGCCCATCGAGGAGCCCTCGTCGGAGATCCATCGCCGCGTCACCCTCGCCGAGGGCGGCGCCGCTCCCCCGCCCCGCCGCGCCCCGGACGGGACCGCCGGCAGCCCCAAGGCCTGGGGGCGATGGTCGACCGCCCCGCGGCGGAGCGCGGCGGCGGGAGCTCTCGGCGTCCTGGCCGTGTCCCTGGTCGGCGCGGGCTCCGTCCCGTCCGTGGCGGGGCTCTCCGCGGCGCTGCTGGAGCCGTCGCACGGCGCCGCGTCGCCGGCGCAGGGCGCCCCCGCCGACGTCGGCGCCCCCGTCCGCACCAGCACGACACACGTCGAGCCGACGCGCAACGGCGCCGCGTCGCCGGGCGACAGCGGGGCGCCCACCCCATCGACGCTCGACGGCGCGGCACCCACGACTCCGTCGACGCGCGGTCACGCGGCGGCACGACCGACGCGCAGCGAAACACGCGCGCCGGCCGGCGGCGCTCCAGCCCGCTTCGACTGCGCTCCAGTGGCCGCCCGGGGCGAGGCCGCGCAAGCGACGCGCTCTGCTCGAGCGAGTGGCCCCCCACCCAAGCGCCGCGCGAGCGCTCACCCCACGCCCCGCTCCCCGCGCGCCACGTCGCTGCCGCGCCGCGATCCCCTGGCCCGCCGCAAGTGACGCGCAGGGACGCGCGCCCATCTCCTTTCACCCCTGGAGACGAGGCGCCGCCGCGCGCCGCAGCCGATCCACGATGGCCCGCCCCACGCCGACCTCCGCGGGAGGCACCACCAGCAGCACGTCGACACCGCGTCGATCCACCTCCCGCAAGCGGGCGTAGAGCTCCCGCGCGACGCCCTCGAGATCCCTGGAGAGCTCGAAGCGCTCCACCTCCGACGGCAGCCCCTCCGGGATCTCCGAGGCGAGCACCCCCACCCGCGCGCCGGACGCCACCAGCTCCTCGGCGCGCGCCGCGATCTCCGCACCGGTGAGCAGCGAGACGCTCGCGCGCGGGGCGTAGTGGGACGCCAGGAGCCCAGGGGCGCGCACCTCGCTCGTCCCGCCCGCGCGGATCGGCGCACCGAGGACGCCCTCGAGCATCTCCTGCGTGATCGCCCCGGGGCGCAGGATGACCGGGGTCGTCCCCGAGCAGTCGACGATGGTCGACTCCAACCCGACCTCGCAGCTGCCGCCCTCGAGGATCAGCTCCACTCGATCGCCGAGCTCGCTCGACACGTGCTCGGCGTGCGTCGGGCTCACTCGACCAAAGCGGTTGGCGCTCGGCGCCGCCACCCCGTCTCCCACCTTCTCGAGCAGCGCGCGGGCCACCGGGTGCCGCGGGATCCGCAGCCCGATCGTCTCCTGGCCTCCGGTCACCTCGTCGGGCACCCCGGGCGCCCGACGCAAGATGAGCGTCAGCGGGCCGGGCCAGAACGCCTCCGCCAGCTGGTGCGCCGCGTCGGGCACGGCCACGGCCCAGGACACCACCTCGCTCGCGCGGGCGAGGTGCACGATCAGCGGGTGGTCCGCGGGGCGCCCCTTCGCGGCGAAGATCTTCGCGACAGCGCGGGGATCACGCGCGCGCGCCCCCAGCCCGTAGACCGTCTCCGTCGGGAAGGCGACGAGCCCGCCTCGCCGCAGCACCTCCGCGGCTTCGTCGAGGTTCGCGGTCAGACGACCCGAGGTCGCGCGCGGTCCAGGCTCGTGGGGGCTCATGGGAGATCGAGGCGCAGCCCCGTGTCGCGGCCGGCGCCGCGCGGAGGTTGCCACGGGGTCGCACGCATCGCCACGCCGGGAGCAGCGCCGTCGCGAGGGGCGCGCCCCGACGCGCGGCCCCGGAGCTCTCCGGAGCCCTGCTGGACGCCCTCCCGAGGCGGGCCTAGCTTTCCTTCCCCCGATGGCAACCAACTCCGAAGCACCCGTGCGCCCCGCCTACACCGAAGGCCCGCGGGGCGAGCTCCAGCTCGTCCAGCGCCCGAGCGATCCCATCGACATGCGCCTGGTCCTGCCCCCGGGGGGCCAGGTGAGCTACCGGCACGCCTTCGCCGTCTACCTCGGCGTCCCCGGCTGCTCTCTGATCGACCACCCCGCCTTGCCCGCGGGGGAAGCGGGCTGCAGGTTGGTCACCGTCCGCTACATCGTGGCCAACGGGCAGGCGTGGCTCGACCACTTCGCCTGGCAGGGCCCACTGCGCGCGGCGCTCACCCCGCACCTCACCGAGCAGGGGCTGAGCGGGGCGGCGCTGGAGCAGCGCCTCGAAGAAGCCCTCGAGCGCGTCCGGACCCTGGTCGCCGACATCGCCGAGCTGCGCCGGGCCGCCGCGGCGGAGCCCGCCCCCGACGACGCCTGGCTCGCGGCGCTCCTCGATCCGAGCACGCCGACCTGCGCCACCCTGTGTGGTGACCCCCGCGAGCCCGAGGCCCTGCGGATCCTCGCCCTGCTCCACGAGCACCCGGAGCTCCGGGCCCGTGGACGCGAGCTCCTCCGGCAGCGCGCGAACGCCCTCTACGACGCAGCTCCTCGCCAGCTCGATCTCCTCTACCTCGCCTTGTCCGAGCTGGGGCGTTACCCCGCCACGACGGTGAGCGCGGGCGAGCTCCGCTACGTGCTCGTCGCCGACAAGGGCGAGATGGGTGTGCGCGCCGTGCGCGAGGCAGCGGCCCTCGGCAAGGTGCCCGTCGCCCTCTACAGCCTGCAAGACGACGCGGACTCCTTGCAGCTCCGGCTGGCGGAGGCGTCCGGTGGGTTCGGGATCGGGCTCGAGGGGGCCTTCCGCGAGAGCTACGCGAACTACGCCCAGATGAGCGAGCGGATCCACGCCACGTTCCAGGAGCGCTTCGGCGACGACTGGGAGGCGGAGCTCCGCCGCGCCGCGCTCTACCCGGGCTACGGCCCCCTCGCGGAGAACGCCGCCGCCATCCGGCACTTTCGCCGTCACGGCATCGTGTTCATCGGCCCGCCCCAGGACGTGGTCGAGAACATCGGAGACAAGCGCAACTTCCGCCGCCTGGCCCAGAGCCTCGACCCCAAGGCGGTCACTCCGGGCATCGTGATCGACTCCAACGACGCCGCCGAGATCACGCGCCTCGTGGAGGAGGGGCTCGCCCGGGGCGATTTCGCGTTGCCCGGACGGATCAAGGCCGCCAACGGCGGCGGAGGCCGCGGCCAGGCCCTGGTCGGCAAACCCGAGGAGCTCTCCGGCGCCATCGCGAAGGTGCTCGGTGAGATCCAGACCTACGGCTGGGATCCGGGCGTGATGTTCGAGCAGAACATCTTCGAGACCATCCACCTCGAGGTGCAGGTGCTCCGGGATCGCTACGGCAACACGCGCCACTTCGGCATGCGTGACTGCTCCGAACAGCGCGCGAGCCAGAAGATCCAGGAGGAGGCGCCCCCGGCGCTCCTCGTGGCGCGCCCGGAGCTCCGCGCGCGGATCGAGCGCACCGCCGTCGAGATCATCGACTCCGTCGGCTACGTGGGCGCCGCCACCGTGGAGCTCATGTACAAGGACGAGAGCTTCTATTTCCTCGAGACGAACACGCGCATCCAGGTCGAGCACCCCGTGACGGAGGAGGCCCACTGCATCCAGCGCGGCGAGGGCCCCGACGGAGCCACGCCCCTCAACCTGGTGCAGCTCCAGATGCGCATCGCCGAGGGGGCCCCCCTGGACTTCACCCAGGACCAGATCGTGCCCACCCACGTCGCGCGGGAGTTCCGGATCAACGCCGAATCCTGGAATCCCCAGCTGAAAGACTCTCGGGACGGGCAGCGGGGCCTGTTCTTGCCCAACGGCGGCATCTTCGACGAGCTGTACGTGCCCACGAGCGAAGACGTGTTGGCCGCGCTGGACACGAGCGACCTCGGTCCCGAGGAGCGCATCGAGGAGCTGAAGATCCGCTTCGACACCGGGTTCGAGGTCGGCGACACCCTCGTGAACAAGGATCCCACCTTCGGGAAGCTGATCGTGGCCGTGCGCGCCCCCTCGTCGCGCCGCCCCTACGAGCTCCTCCGGCGCGCCAGCCTCGCCGTCCTGGAGCGTATGCGCATCGAGGGGCGCCAGGTGCTGCCCACGGGCAAGGTGCTCGAGGACTCGCCCTTCCGCACGAACATCGCGGATCACCGGCGGATCCTGGTGGAGCAGGTGCTCGTGAGGCATTCTGGAGGAGACGAGACGGGGCGCCACGTGAACTGGGTGCTCGCCGCCTTCCGGGCTCCACGCGCCGAGGATCAGCCGAGCTGAGCTCCCGCGCCCCACGGTCGTCGCCATCTCGTCTCCGAATCCTAGCGAGCTCTCATGCGCACTCTTCTCCTGCTGTTGCTGATCCTCACGATCGTTTTCTGGTGGTGGGGCTTGAAGCGCAGCAATCAGCTCTTCGTCGTGAAGATCCGGGAGGGACGCGTCGCGTTCTCCCGAGGTCGCATCCCGGCCGAGCTGCTGGCGGACATCGCGGACATCGTGGCGCGCGCGGGTGTCACCCGGGCGGAGATCCGCGGGGTGGTGAGCGACGGCGCGCCGCGCCTGCTGTTCCAGGGCGAGATGAGCCCAGGGGTACAGCAACAGCTCCGCAACGTGGTGGGCACGTTCTCCACCACGCAGATCCGTCAGGGCAAACAGCGCTGAACGAGACGCACTGGACCTTCACGAGCGACGACGAGCCCTGGCTCGCCCCGAGCTTGCCCCGTGACTCCAAAACCCTAGTCTCCATTCGCCGTCCGAGACCGCTCGTCGTCCGGCCCCCGCGCGCGGGGGCTGAATGGCTCTTTCATCTTTCCTCCCGTCGGCGTCCGAAGTTAGGGTGCCGCCACGACCGGGGAGAGTGGAGGGACGGAACGGATGAGCTCGCTGGTGACCTACGTGGTGCAGGTGTCATCGACCCTGCTGGTCTTCGGTGTCATCGCCGCCGCGCTCATCCACTTCGGGCGCCGATCGGGTCGGCGCCCTGCGGGCCCCCTGGAGCTGCTGGACCGCCTGCACCTCGGGGGCCGACGGGTGGTCTATCTGGTGCGCGCAGGGGAGCGCGTGCTCGTCGTAGGAGGGAGCGAAGGAGGGCTCACGCGGCTGGGTGAACTCGACGCCAGCGCGCTGCCCCGCACCACGCCGCGGCGGTCCCTGGGCGCACGCCGAGAGCCCGCATCACGGGAGCCTGCGTCACGAGAGCCCGTATCACGGGAGCCTGCGTCACGAGAGCCCACCGGTGCACTCCGCGAGCCCGGTGACGCGCTCCAAAGGTCCAGGGGCGCCGGCGAGGTGCCCAGCGCCAGCCAGGAGCCCCAGGGCGCCAGCCCCGCGACAGGGCCCGGGCCTGGGAGCTGGCCACGGAGCGGGGCCGCAGGAGGAACTCCGAGTCGCTGAGGGGGCGCCGTGCAGAACACCGACCTCGTCCTCGTGCTGGCAGCCCTCGGGCTGGTGCCGCTGGTCTTCATGGGCCTGACCGCCTTCGTGAAGATCTCGACGGTGCTGTTCATCACCCGCAGCGCCATCGGCATGCCCGCCGTGCCCGCGAACCTGGTGGTGACGGTGCTGGCCGGCGCCTTGACCGTCGTCGCCATGATGCCCGTCGGGCAGCTCATCCACGGACGGCTGACCCCGCTGCTCGAGCAGGTCGAAGAGCGACCGCTGGGCGAGCTCGCCAGCGAGGCCCTGGACCGGCTGCGGGAGCCGCTGCGCGATTTCTATCGCGCCAACGCCGCCCCCGGAGAGATCGAGCGCTTCGCCCGGCTGCAGGAGGAGCAGTCCGCGCCCGGGACCGAGGTGGACCACGGCGCATTCACGGTGGTGATCCCCGCGTTCCTGGTCACGGAGCTGCTCGAGGCCTTCGCCCTCGGCTTCGCCATCTTCCTGCCGTTCCTGGTGATCGATCTGATCGTCGCCAACGTGCTCGTCGCCCTCGGTGTCCAGGCGATGAGCCCGACGCAGGTCGCCCTCCCCTTCAAGCTGCTGCTGTTCGTGGCCGTGGACGGCTGGGGCCTCCTGGCCCGCTCCCTCGCGAGCGGCTACGTCCCGGGCTGACGCTACGGCGGCGCCCCTTGCTTGGGTCGCCGCGGGATCGGCGAGGCGCGGCAGGTGCGGACAGGGGCGCTCCGAAGGCTCGGCCGCCGCTCGGCCCCTCACTCACTCGGGAGCCGAGCGGCGGAGGGCACGGCACAGCTGGGAACCGCCGTAGGCCGCCGCCGTCCATGCGCCTTCGACGGGCTCAGAACCGCACCACGTGGTCGACGCTCATCGCGAGCTGCTCGGCGTCGGAGCCCGTGGTCACCGCACGCACCCGCTCGAGCACCTGGCGCCCCGTCGCCGCGTCCTCCGCGGTGACGTCCACGAGGTACCCGTTCTGGGCGGCGGACACGCTGACCCGCACCCCGGGGATCGCAAGCGGATCGCTGCTCTGCTGGCTCGAGGCGGCGTGCTGGGCCACCTGGCAGCTGGCGGCGCGGTGCACGTACTCCTGCGTCACACCTTCCCGGGCGGGCACGAACACGCGCGCGCCGGTGGTTTGCTGTCGGGGCGCCCTGCCGATGGGACGCTGCTCCTTGCGCGCCTCGACGAAGGACACGCCCTCCCAGGCGAACAGGCTCACGTCCCGGGCCTCGGTGGGCAAGCCTGCGCAGGCCCGATCGGGATCTCCCGCGCGCGCGCTCTCGGCCTTCGGGGTGGCCGCCGAGCACCCGAGAGCGAGGAGGAGGGCGGGAACGGCGAGGGCGAGCTTGCTAGTATACATCGAAGTCTCCATGGTTGGGTTGAGGTGGCTCCTTGTCACCTCGGCAACGTGAGGCACCCATCCCGGGGAGTCGATGAGCACATTTGCCCATGCACGATCCGTCTCTTAGCCCATACTCGACCGGGCATGACCCCTATCATCCCAGTCGAACCATGAGCGACCTCCGGGTCGTCGTCATCGACGATCAGACGATCTTCCGAGAGATGCTCGCGGAGATCGTCGCCAGCCGCCCTGGTTATCGGGTCGTGGGGCAGTTCCACACGGGGCGGGAAGGCCTCGAGGACACCCTGGGCTTGCACCCGGATCTGGTGGTGCTCGACGTGATGTTGCCCGACATGAACGGCATCGACGTGCTGCGAGCCCTCGTGCGGCGACGCCCCTCTCTCAATGTGCTCATGATGACCGCCTACGAGAAACCGACGGTGGTCCAGGACGCGCTCCGGGCGGGTGCCAAGGGCATCGTGATGAAAGGGACCCCGCTGCGGGAGCTCAAGGAGGCGATCGATCGTGTCTCCCGGGGCGGGACGTTCTTCTGCCCCGCCTCCTCGGAGCTCCTGCGCCGCACGGTGGAGCGCCCGATCCAACAAGTGGAGCTCAGCCCCCGAGAGCGCGAGATCCTCCAGCTGGTGGCCTCCGGTCTCAGCACGAAGGAGATCGCCCGCAAGCTCTCCCTGAGCGCCAAGACCGTGGCGAACCACCGGCTCCACATCCGCAACAAGCTGGACCTCCACGACGTGGCCAGCGTCACACGCTACGCCATCGATCGCGGGCTCATCGAGCCCAAGGTATGAGGCTCATCGAGGAGCCCTCCGATGCCCCCTCCCAAGCGGGAAGCAGCCCGCTCCCCCCTCCCCTCTTCAGGACCCACGCAGGACGCGGGTGAGGGAACGCTCCCCGCTCGGGGCGCTCCGGACGAAGGCGGAGAGAGGGCACGGCGAGAGCTCACGGGCGGCTCGAACGAGGTGTTTCGTGCCGTCGCCGACTACACCTACGACTGGGAGAGCTGGATCGACGCCACCGGGCAGCTCGTCTGGGTGAACCCCGCCGTCGAACGCATGACCGGCTTCGGGGTGTCGGAGTGCTTCCGGATGAAGGATTACCCGCTGCCGCTCGTGCACCCGGAGGACCGGGAGGCGATCGGGGCGCTGTTGCGAGCGGCGGCCGCGGGCGGCTCCGGCAACGACTTCGAGTTCCGCGTCGTCACCAGGCAGGGCGAGACCCGCTGGCTGGCGGTGTCCTGGCAGGGCCTCCAGCAAGGGGACGGAGTGCCGTTGGGGTACCGCACCAGCGTGCGCGACATCCACGAGCGCAAGCTCGCGGAGCGACGCCTGCAGGAGGCCATGCGCTGGGCCGAGCAGGCCGCCGCCGCGCGACAGGACTTCCTCGCCACCATGAGCCATGAGCTCAGGACGCCCCTGCAGTGCATCGTCGGCTACGCCCAGCTCCTCGAGGGAGAGCTCGGGGACGCACGACAACGTCACTTCGCCGAGATCGTCCGCACGGAGGGAGAGGCGCTGCTGCGCATCATCGGCGGCGTGCTCGAGTTCTCGTCGCTCCAGGCCGCCGAGTCCCCCCTCGAGGAGCGCACGTTCCAGCTCGCGGAGATCGTCGAGAGCTGCGTGCGCGCCGCCCGCCCCCTGGCGGACGCGAAGGGGCTGTCCCTGGTGACGAAGATCCGCCGTCGCGGGCTACCCCGCTACGTGATCGCCGACGATCTCCGCATCCGTCAGGTGCTCACGAACCTGGTGGGCAACGCCATCAAGTTCACCGAGCGGGGGCGCGTCGTCGTCACCCTCGAACCAGGTCACCCCGCGAGCGATCCACTGGGTGACGACACGGCGACCACGGCGACGACGGCAGAGCGGCCCCGCCGCAGGGTGCGCCTCACCGTGGCGGACACCGGCCCTGGCATCACGCCCGCGGTCCAGGCGCGGCTCTTCTCACCATTTTATCAAGCAGACGAGAGCACCGCACGGAAACACGGGGGCACGGGGCTCGGGTTGGCCATCTCCAAGCGCCTCTGCGATCTCCTCGGCGGCGAGCTGTGGGTGGAGACGGAGCCAGGTCGGGGCTCCACCTTCTCCGTGGAGCTGCCGGTCCAGGTGGCCGAAGCTCACGACATCGGGCGCCCTCCCGCGGCCCCGCTCGCCGACGCGGAGCCGGACCTCACGCCGCCCCGGGCCGACCGCGGCTTCGCCGAGCGTCACCCCCTCTCGCTCCTCGTCGTGGACGACAGCCCCGCCGTGCTGGAGCTCACGACGGAGTTCTTGAAGCTGCTCGGCTACGCCGCGGACACCGCCGCCACGGCTCACGAGGCCGTCACCGCCGCGGCCCGCCGTCCTTACGATCTCATCCTCATGGACCTGCACATGCCGGATCTCGACGGCGTGACCGCGGCCCGCCTCATCCGCGCCCAGGGGGCAGAGCGCTCCACGCGGCCCGCGATCGTCGCCCTCACCGCCGACCCCTTCGCGCGGGCTCGGGCGCTGTCGAGCGAGGGTGGCATGGACGCCTTCCTCACCAAGCCTCTGGCCTTCGTCGACCTGAAGGCGTTGCTCACCCGGGTGGCCCAGGGGGAGGCGCTCACGGACCCCCTCCGCCCCCCCCGAGAGGGCCCCCGAGAGGCCCGACCAGGCCCGACGACGACGCGCCCCCGCACCCGACGAGGACGCCCCGCACTTCGCGAAGCGGAGCTCGACGCCCGCGTCCTCGACGACCTGCGAGAGACCCGGAGCGGCGACGGCCGAACGCTCCTCGACCGCATGGGCGCCCGGGTCCTCGAGGACGGAGCCCCCCTCCTCGCCGAGTTGGAATCCATCGTCGCTGCATGGATCCCCGGAGAGCGGAACCCGACGAAGCCGCCTCGGGAGGGGACCGCCGAGGCCTCCCAAGCGCTGCGCCATGTGGCCCATCGGCTCAAGGGCAACGCCTTGCTCGTGGGCGCCACCGAGCTGGCCCGCCAGTGTCAGAAGCTCGAAGACCTCGCCGCGACGGGTCGGATCGGCCGGCGTCAGGTCCGCGCCGTCGTCGAGGAGCACCGGGCCCTGGAGCGCACCCTGCGCCGGATCCTCGGCGCTCCCTGAGAAAAAAACTCCCCTCCCTGAGGAGGCCCGGAATAAATGCCCCCCCAGGCGGTTGGCCACCGCGACGGGCTGGGTGTTCCCCTGGTGACCGCGCGCGCAGTCGCCCCCCTCCCTCATCAATCCATGCAATTGACAGTGATCGACTCGTCGTTAGGATGCCGCGGCCGCGTCCCCCCCAGTGGAGGGACGATACGCCGATGGGAGAGGTACGCGGCGCAGGGAGCCAGTGACCCCTTCGTTGGGTCTCCGCGTCTCCCGGGGCACCCCCACCAGGGAAGTGGCCTTTTCAGAAGCGGGGTTCCGCGCTGCGGACACCTCGGCTCCTCGGATCACGGTTTCGTCGGCGGAGGCCCCTCGGGTCCCGCCTCTCTCGAACAGGAACGGCCCAGCACCCAATTGGAGGTCGGATGTCTACCGACGTCATGATTCAAGCCAGCGACCTGTCGAAGCGTTTCGGACACGTGCGAGCGCTCGACAAGGTCAGCTTCCAAGTGAAAAAAGGCGAGGTCGTCGGATTTCTCGGCCCCAACGGGGCGGGCAAGTCCACGGCCATGCGGATCCTGACGTGCTTCCTGTCGCCCAGCGCGGGCTCGGCGACGGTGCACGGCTACGACGTATTCGACGATCCGCTCGCCGTGCGGCGCTCCATCGGCTACCTGCCCCAGCGCGCGCCCCTCTACACGGACATGTCCGTCATCGACTATCTCCGCTTCACCTCGGAGATCCGCGGACTGTCCCCCGCGACGTTCAAGAAGCGCCTCGGCACCGTGATCGAGGTGTGCGGACTGGCCCAGGTGATGACGAAGGACATCGGCACCTTGTCCCACGGCTACCGCCAGCGCGTGGGCCTGGGGCAGGCGCTCATTCACGACCCGCCGATCCTCATCCTCGACGAACCGACGGCGGATCTCGATCCCAACGAGAAGGCGGAGGTCATCCGCTACATCCAGGAGATCGGCCGCGACCGGACGGTGCTGCTGTCCACGCACAACCTCTCGGAGGTGGAGCAGGCCTGCGCCCGCGCGATCATCATCAGCAAGGGCAAGATCGTCGCCGACGGGCAGCTCGAGGAGATCCGCGCCAAGTCGGGCGGCATCCGCTACGTCGTCGCCGTCGACGGGCAGGGCGCCGAGGGCGACCAGGCGGCGCCGGGCTACTCGGATCTCGAGGAAGCGTTCGGGAAGCTGCCGGGCGTGAAGCACGTCCGTGAGCTCCGCACGGAGGAGAACGCCCGCCGCGTGGAGATCGCCGGGCCCCCCGACGCGGATCTGCGGGCGGAGATTTTCCGCCTCATGGTGGCGCGGGGTTGGACCCTGCTCGAGCTGCGCCGCGACGCGCAGAGCCTCGACGCCGTGTTCCGGGATCTCACGAAGGCCGACGAGGCCCTGGATCGTGGCCGAGAGTGGGACGAGGCCGTTGCCGCGGGTCCCGCCGACGAGGACGACGACGACGACGACGATAGCGAGGACGACGACACGGACGCGGCGAGCGCCGCCGAGCCCGTCGCCGAAGCCGCGGAGAAGAGGTGACCATGACGCCTACCTTGACGATCGCGAAGCGCGAGTTTCGCTCCTACTTCGATTCCCCCCTGGCCTACGTGGTCATCTGCCTGAGCTTCTTCGGCTTGGGGCTGTTCTTCTTCATGTATCGCGGCGGGTTCTGGCAGCTGGACCGCGCCACGATGCAGCCGCTGTTCGAGTTCGTGCCCGCCGGGCTGGCGATGCTGGTCATCCCCGTCGTGACGATGCGGCTCATGGCGGAAGAGAAGCGCAGCGGCACCCTCGAGATGCTCATCACCTTGCCGGTGAAGGACAGCGACGTCGTGCTCGGCAAGTTCATCGGAGCTTTCGGCCTGGTGCTGACCATCGTGACCGCGACGCTCCTGTACCCGGTGCTCATGTTCAAGGCGCCCTGGAACCTGGGTCCGCTCGACATGGGGCCCGTGTGGAGCGGTTACCTCGGCCTGGTGCTCTACGCCGCCGCTGCGGTGTCCGTGGGACTCTTGATCAGCTCACTCACGGACAGTCAGGCCGTCGCCTTCTTCGTGACCTTCTTCGTGCTGGGTGCGTTCTGGTTCTCCGGGAACGTCGCCGACCACCTCTCCGGCGCCAGCGCCAACGTGCTGCACTACGTGAGCTTCCAGTCACGAATGAGCGGCTTCATGCGCGGGCTCATCGACTCCCGCGACGTCGTGTTCTTCCTGTCCATCACGATCCTGGCGCTCGTGGTGGCTTTCCGGGCGCTCGAGCGCCGCAAGTGGGCGTGACCGATGGCTAACCAGGACCGCAGGCGCAAAGTCGCCACCCAAACCGGGCTCTACCTCGTCGTCATCACGGCGATCGTAGTGGTCGCCAACATGCTGAGCGCGGGCGCGTACGTCCGCTCCGATCGGACCAAGACTCAGCGCTACACCCTCAGCGAAGGCTCCGGCCGGCTCGTGCGCACCCTGAACGAGCCCGTCCACGTCGAAGCCTACGTGAAGACGGGCCTCGCTCAGCTCGACGCCTTCGTCCGCGATCTCACCGATCTGCTGAAGGAGTACGAGCGCGTCGGCGACGGGAAGTTCCAGTACACGATCATCGAGCCGGACACGGACGAGCTCCGTGAGCGGGCGCGCGAGGCGGGCCTCCAGGAGCAGCCCTTCGGCGAAGCCAGCGCGACCGGCGCCGACCAGGCCTCCGTGACGCAGGGCTTCATGGGCTTGGTGTTCAAGTACGGCAGCGAGAAGGGCGTGATCCCTGCCCTGCATCCCGCCCGCGGCGAGGGGCTCGAGTTCTGGATCACGAACAAGATCCGCGAGATCCGCGACAAGAACGACGACATCAAGCACCGCATCGGCGTCGTCACGGGCAAGGACGAGCTCAAGCTCGACGACACCAACCTGGTGGCGCGGCAGGGAGGCGGCGGTGCGCCCAGCCTCAAGCAGATCATCCAGCAGGCGTTCCCCTTCTACACCATCGAAGAGGTGGACCTGAAGGAAGGCAACGAGCCCATCGACTCGGGCTTCGTCGGCCTCATCATCACCCAGCCGCGCAAGGCCTACACGGAGAAGGAGCTGCGCCGCGTCGACGAGTTCCTCATGCTCGGCGGCAAGTCCCTGGCGGTGTTCGCTTCCGCCGTGACGATGAAGCCGAACGATCCCTCCATGAAGGCGGAGCTCGACCTGCACGGCCTCGATCAGCTGCTCACCGGCTACGGCATCGAGATGAAGAAGGACGCCCTCTTCGATCACGGCGCCCAGTTCCGTCTCCCCGTGCTGACCCAGATGGGCGGCATGGGTTGGATCCGCCACCCCGGCATCGCCCACGTCGTGAACGACTCGCGGTTCGAGGAAGACGAGAAGCTCCTGGACACGAGCTTCCCCGGCTTCTTCCGGATGGACGAGATGATGGTGCCCTTCCCCTCGAGCCTCGTGCTCCATCGGGACAAGCAGCCCGAGGACGTGGAGCTCAAGGTCACCGCGCGCACGACGCCCGGCACCACCTCCACGACGGACGGCCCGGTCGACATGAGCCTGCGTGAGCAGTGGGAGACGAGGCCGCCCTTCGAGCAGCGCATCATCGGCGCGGTCGCCGAAGGCAAGCTGAAGAGCGCCTTCGCCGGAAAGCCCGACGAGTCGATCAAGCCCGCCGACAGGGCGCCCGAGCCCTCGCGAGTCTTCGTGCTCGCCTCGAGCCAGTTCCTGACCAACCCGTTCGCCTACGCGGGCAACGGCCCCGAGCTGGGCGGACAGTTCCAGATGATGGGCGGGATCGGTGGCGACCAGCAGCTCCAGATGATGGCGGGGCCCTACGCGCAGAAGTACCTCACCGCGACGATCCTCTCCCTGAAGAACACCCTGGACTGGATGAGCGGGGACACCGATCTGATCGCGGCGAGCGCCAAGATCCTCGGCGAGCCCAACCTGACCTACTCGAGCATCCGCAAGCCCGAGTTCAAGGCCGAGGACAGCGAAGAGGAGATGCGCCGCAAGGACGAGGAGTACCGCAAGAAGCGCAAGGAGCTGCAGCAGCAGGTCCAGTGGTCCCTCACCCTCGGGGTGCCCGTGCTCTTCGCGGGCTTCGGGGTGGTCCGCTGGCGTTCACGGGAATCCAAGCGCAACAGCAAGGTCGTTTGAGGGAGGTTTGCCATGGCAATGACCGCAGACAAGAAGCTCTACCTCTCGCTCGCCGTGCTCGCGGTGCTGGGCGGCGCGCTGTACTACCAGAACCAGAGCGCCGCCGCGGATCGCAAGGCGCACTCCTACGAGGGCATGACGAACCTGCCCTCCCTCAGCATCACCGAGGAGGACACCAAGGCGCTGACGCGCATCGTGATCGAGCAGCCCGCCAAGGAAGCCAAGGACGGCGAAGAGGCCAAGGCGACCAAGCACGTCCTCGTGAAGGAGGGCGACGAGTGGCGCCTGGAGGAGCCGCTGAAGGCGCGGGGCAACCAGGCCAACGTGGAGAGCCTGCTCAAGAACCTCGCGGGCATGAAGGTGAAGGAGCGGCTCTCGAGCGGCGCCGACGCTCAGGCGGCCTTCGCTCAGTACGACCTCACGGACGACAAGGCCGTGCACGCCACCTTCTTCGCCGGCGATGAGAAGAAGTACGAATTCTGGTTCGGCAAGGGCGGCGGGCGCGGGCAGACCGCGCGCTGGGACGGCGCCGACGGCGTGTTCGTCGTCGACGGCTACTCGAGCTTCCTCTACACCCGCGACACGAAGGGCTGGCGCGACCTGTCGATCTTCAAGTTCGAGCAGGACGACGTCGTCGCCGTGACCATCGAGAACGAGCACGGCTCGTACCAGTTCGACAAGGACGGGGACGAGTGGTCGGCGAAGTTCAAGAAGGCCAAGGCGCCCGTGGCGGCCAAGCTCAAGGACTTCGAGCAGAGCAAGATCGATGACATGCTCCGCGCCTACAAGTCCCTCAACGCGAGCGGCTTCGGCGACGACAAGAAGCCCGCCGAGGTAGGTCTCGACGAGCCCCTGGCCACGGTGCTGATCCGCCTCGACGACGGCGCGCAGCGCAAGCTGATCTTCGGCTCCAACGCAGAGGGCTCGAGCCGCTGGGCGCAGGTCCCGGAGAAGGAGCAGATCTACACGGTCAGCTCCTGGGCCGCAGACTGGGCCTTCGCGGAGGAGTCCAAGTTCCAGAAGGCGAAGGACGCGGACGACGATCCGCATCCCTGACCGACCGAGCTCGTCCGGAGCTCCCCGACGACGCCCCACGCCGTCCCCCCGTGACGGCTGGGGCGTCGCTCTTTCCGGCGCGGCGGCTCCGGCGCCACCGAACCAGCTCCCGAGGACCAACCCCGACGACGCCGAAGCCGCCCTACGTCCTCCGGCTCGCGCGCTACGTGCACACGCGGCCCGGGGCGAGCCGATGACTTCCCCCGCTGCTTCCCCCGCTCCGGCCGCGCCACGCTCGGGACCGGAACTCCGTCAGACGGAGTTCCTTCAGACGCGATGCGTACCGCGCCCCGCTGCCGCGGCTCGCTCCGCTCGAACCGCCGGTGAGCGCGCCTCCCGGATCGCGCGACCGCGCAGCTGGTTGTCGGGCTTCACCCGGGCGCCACCGCCCCGGCGGGTCGACTTGCGGGACGGCTCCGTCTGCGAGTCCTCGAGGGCGTAGGTGGCCTTGATGTCTGGCCCCTTGGTGTTCCGGGTCGCGGTCGCGCCCTCACCCACCTTTCGATCCGAAGCGCTGACTCCCGGCGCCGCGGTGTTCACGGGGAACTTCCGATCGACCTTCTCGGGGCGACGCGCCGCGGCGGCCACGTTGGCCTTGCTGGTCCCCACGCGACGTCCCACCAGGCTCCCCGCGGGAGACGGGGGAGCAGCTGCTGCCCTCGCGCTCGTCTTCCTAAGGGATGCCGTGGCCTTGCGGGTGACCTTCGGAGTGCGGGTGCCCGAGCTCTCGAGGGCCTTGCGCACCACCCGGACGCTCCGATCCGCCGCCTTGTTGAAGGCCAGCGGGACGGTCTCCGCCACCTCCGTGACGACGAGACTCGGGAGCCCGCTGAGCACGACCTTGATGCGGCACTCGATGTCGACGCCGCCCTTCGGTCCGTTCACGTCCTCGAACCGCACCGTGACTCGCTCGATGTGCGGAGAGAACTTGCCCAACTTCTTGCCGAGGCGAACCCGGAAATAGCCGCGCTCCTCGGGCGCCAGCGCCAAGCCCGAGGTCCTCACGTTGAGCGGCGTCTGGCTGGTCTCCGTACGACCCGCCTGTCGCTTCTCCTCGCGCGGCAACGCCTCCGTCATCGGTGCCCTACGCGAAGGCCCCGTCCCCATCCGCACTTTCTTGTTAGGCACTCTAAATTGTGAGTGTGCCTGGGCGACTCCGTCAAGGAAGAACGCTGGGCGCCCTCGCGCGAGCGAGCCCGAGTGGGCCAGCGCGAAGCCTCGAGAGGCGTCGGCAGCTCAGTGTTCGGCCTCCGCCCCGGCCGCCGCTCCTGCGGCTTCGCGTCCTCCGACGCCAGGATCCTCGCGACGGGCCACCCGCTCCGGCGCGAGCTCCTCGACGTCCGTCCCATGAACGGCCTCGAGCCTCCAGGCAGGCTTCGCGCGACGGGGCGCGTCAGCGCTGCCGAGCCGGAACGTCCGCTTCACCGCCTCCGGCAACGGCCGCAGCGCATCACCGGAGAAACAGCGCACGCGCCCACCACTGCCCTGCGGGTCCTCGTCCTGCGCGTCGTTCTCCTCGCTGATGGCGACCGCGGCCTCTGCCCCGGAGGACGCCGCGAGGACCGCAGGCTCCGCGGCGGAACCGGCATCGTCACCAAACACCTCACGGAGCAGTCGCGCGCCTCCCTTCCCACCCAACTGATGACTCCACACGTCGGTGACCAGCGCCGTCCGCCCGGAGGCGTCCAGATCCTCCGCGGAGAGCGTCACGGCCTTGTGCCGGTCGTCGTCGGCGATGCCACCGATGGGCGCGAGCTCGCCGCTCACCGGATCTCGTCGATAGGTCACGGAGGCACCCTCGATGTCACCGGGTCCGTAGAGCAGCTCGCGCGCGCCCGGCAACAGGAAGAACGTGTGGCTGTAGAACGCGTCGACGAAGAGCGCCGGCAAGACACCGTAGGTGAGGTTGTTGCTCCCCCACGGGCGCTCCGTCGACCAGTAAACGAAATAGCCGACGGTGAGCTGATCGCCGTGGCGGCGATAGTGATAGTAGACGGTGTCCGCCATCGTGCCCGCAGACCAAACCCGCGAGCCGATGCACACGGGATGCGCCTCGATGGCCGCGCGATCTGCGGCTTCCTGCTCGCTCATCTCCGGGTCGAGCGTCGCCTGCATCGCTCCGCACCAGTCGCTGCTGTGGTCCGGGCAGATCGCCGCCGCGAGGGAAAGGGTCGCCGCGAGGGAGGTGAACCTTTGGAAATAGGGCATTGAAGGTCGTGGATAGCAGTGCAGGCACGACGATCCAGCGACGGACAGCTGTCCGAAGGTTCTCACATCGTACGCTCACCGTACGCACACGACCGTCACGCCCGCACAGGGGCGGACACTCGTCCGCGCGACACGTGAAGCCGAGCTCCGCGGGATGCGCAACGCGCTCGCGGCGCAGCCGATGCGCGAAGCGACACGACGCGAGACGTGCGACGCGAAGGGTGACGCACGCAGATGCACGACCACCGAGGCACGCGACACGACGCACCGAGACGCGCGACACGAGAACCCGTGACGCACCGAGACGCGCGCACTCGTCTCCCGAGGAGCACGGACACGTGTCCGTCTTTCACCGCCTCGCACCCACTCGTGGGCAGCGCATCCGCTCGTGGCAGCGCACCCATTCATGGCGCCGCACCCACTCATGGCACCGCACCCATTCATGGCGCCGCACCCACTCATGGCAGCACACCGACCCCGGCTCCGTCCTTCGCG
>JAAZAA010000218.1 GCA_012514535.1 Myxococcales bacterium
CCTCACGGCAGGCTCGGTCGCTCCCTCGACTGCTCCCTTGGCTGATCTCTTGTCTGGGGGTCTCGGGGCTCGTCGTCGGGTGCGGCGCCGACCAGGGCTCGAGCGACGGCACGGAGCTCCACACGGGGGGCTCCGGCGGGGTCGACGCGGGGACCGGCGGGATGATCGGCGCGACCGGCGGGATGATCGGCGCGACCGGGGGCACGGGGGGCCTCGCCACGGGGGGCGTCGACGGCGGAACGGGAGGTGACGCTTCCACGGGCGGTGACACCGGCAGCGGCGGCGCGGACCCCGTGGGGAGCGACGGCTGCGGCATGAGCACCGCGCAGCCCGCGCAGACCTGGGTCGCCTCCGACGTGAGCGCCGGCGCGGGCACCCGCTCCTATGACGTCTGGCTCCCGGAGAACTACGACGCCGAGCGGCCCTACCCCGTCATCCTGCTTCTGCACGGCTGCGGCTCTCCCGTGAACAACGTGCCCATGGAGGGGCGGACGGGGAGCGACGCGATCGTGGTGCGCGGGGCCGGCTCGGGGAACGACAGCTGTTGGGACGAGGGGCAGGATCTGCCGTACATCGACGCGCTCCTCGAGGACGTGCAGGCGCGCTTCTGCGTGAACCCCGACCACCTGTTCGCCGTCGGCTACAGCAGCGGCTCCTGGATCGCGAGCAAGCTCTCCTGCACCCACGGGGACGTGTTCCGAGGGATCGCCTCCGTCGCGGGCGGGGAGCCCGGCGGGATCCAAAACTGCAAGGGACAGGTCGCGCGCATGTTCGTGCACGACACCGGGGACATGTCGAATCTGCTCGAGTGGGACGAGCCGTCGCGGGATCGGATGATCCAGACCAACAACTGCGACTCCACGACCGTCCCCGTGGACCCGTCCCCCTGCGTGGAGTACCAGAACTGCGATCCGGGCTACCCGGTCGTGTGGTGCGCGACGACGGGCAAGGGCCACGACCGCCAGGACAGCTTCGCCGCCCCCGCCTTCTGGGCGTTCTTCCAGTCTCTCATCGCCCCTTGAGGCGCGGGGCCCTCTCCCCCCGCAAACGCGCCCCCCGATCCGATTCAGGGGGACGCCCGGGAGCGGCGAGCGCGCGGGCCACGGCGTCCCCGCCGTGCTCGCGCCTTTTCCGGCCTCGTCTGCGTCGCGCGGCGCCGTTCCCGTGCGGGAGCGTCCCATCGGGCGGCGTTTGAGCTAACGTCCGCCCCATGCGCCTGGCCTCCCCCATGTCCCCCCTCCGAGCGGCGGTCCGCCGCTCCTGGCCCACCTTGCTCCTCGCCTCCACGGGGCTCTCCGCCCTGGGGTGCTCCGCGTCCAGCGAGCCGGGCGCCGCGGCGCCGGGGACGGGCAGCTCCGAGCCCGGCGTGCGCTTCGTGGGTCGCGTCGACCTGCGGAACCCCGATGAGCCGCGCTTCGCCTGGTCGGGCACGGGGTTCGTCGTGCGCTTCTCCGGGACGGAGCTCGCGGTGCGGCTCGGCGGCGGCCAGCAGTACACGGTCGTCGTCGATGGAGTCGTGGGCCCCACGTTGATCTCCAGCGGCGGCGCCGACACGGTCGCCTCGGACCTCGCCCCGGGCGAGCACCTGGTGGAGATCTACCGGCGCACGGAGGCGCACCTCGGGGAGTCCACGTTCCGGGGCGTCGTCCTCGGCGAGGGCCAACTCCTGGCGCCACCCCCCGCCCCCGAGCGCCGCATCGAGCTCATCGGGGACTCGATCAGCTGCGGCTACGGCAACGAGGGCGAGGACATGAACTGCGGCTTCAGCGCCGACACGGAGAACCACTACCTCACATACGGGGCGCTGGCCGCCCGCGCCCTCGACGCGGAGCTCTCGACCATCGCCTGGTCCGGCAAGGGGGTCGTCTGCAACTACGGCGACGACGCCAACAGCTGCGTGGATCCTCTGCCCGTCTTCTACGATCGCGTCCTGCCCGGCGATCCGTCGAGCACCTGGGACTTCTCCAGCTGGCAGCCCCACGCCGTCGTCATCAACCTGGGCACGAACGACTTCAGCACGGAGGACGATCCGCCCCAGGAGGAGTTCGAGGCGGCCTACGTGGCGCTGCTCGAGCGCGTGCGCGAGGGTTATCCCGACGCCCTCATCCTGTGCACGATTGGCCCGCTGCTCGCTGGCGAGGACCTGTCCGGCGCCCGTGAGTACATCCAGAACGCCGTCGACGCCCGCACGGCCGCGGGGGACACGAACGTGAAGACCTTCGAGTTCGAGCCGACCGATCCGAACGACGGCTACGGCTGCGACTGGCACCCGAGCTTGCGCACCCACGAGGTCATGGCGGAGAGGCTCACGAACGTGCTGCGCGACGAGCTCGGCTGGTGACCCTCATTCTGCGGTCGTGGCCGGCACCGCGACACGATCGCCGGAGAGTGGACTCCCGAGCGCTGCGTCCGCGCGTCCCGCCTCGAGCCGCTCGGCGAGGCACTGGGTGGCGCGCTCTCCGATCGCCTCCCCGAGGGCGCGGTAACACTCGAACTGGACCTCATCGAAGAACTGATCGGCGGTCGATTCGTGGGGGAACGCAGGAGACTCCTGCTGGTAGGCCCGCACGTACTGGGGGACGTCCGCCATCATGGCGGCCTTGAGATAGAGGAGATGGCCGACCTCCTCCGTGCCGTCGGCCTGGGTGCCGTAGTGGAGGGTCGCCCAGAGCCACGGCTGCTCGACCGTCCCGTCCTCCCGCCGCCGGAGTGGCGCGAGGTCCGCGGAGATCCGCACGCCGAAATCGATCCGAGCGAGTCGCATCAGGGTCGTGAGCGCCCTGAGCTCACCGCGCGGATCCTGCTCTCCATCGACCACGACGATCAGCCGACACCGCCTGCGGATGAGCTCGTACGCCCCGAGGTTCTCGAAGTGTCCGCCGTCGGAGACGTTCACGAACGAGCCTTTGTCGTCGACGAGGCCCAGGGCCTCGCGCAGCACGTGCCGGAGCCGGGGGTTCTTCAGGAAATGCCGGCCCCGGGCCACGAGCTCCGGGTGCGGCAGCCAGTAACCCAACCGGAGGTTCAAGAGGGCGAAGAGCGGCGCCAACCAGCCGGAGGTGAAGGAGCCCATGTTGGGCCCCGCGGCGGCCGCCGAGATCGCCGCTGCGCTGGCCAAGGACAGGTGCGCGTCCGCCGCCTCCATGGATCGCGTCGACGCGTACTTCGTGGACGGGCAGCCGACGTACTTCGGGGAGAAGACGAAGGAGACCCCCTTCCTGTACCGCAACATGCTGTCCTGGGAGCCCCGCACGTTCAGGGTCGCGTTGAGGAGCGGGTACGGCGCGCCGGTGTCGCCCGGCTGCACCATGGACAGCTTCAAGCCGTAGGCGCCCTCGAACTCGGTGGGGACACCCCCAGCGCCCTCCCCCTCCCGAGGTCGCACCACGAACGTCCGCTGCAGGCAGTCGCGATAGAAGCCGTGCAGGGACAGCTCGTTGGCGTTCGAGAGGCCATAGAAGCCGAACACCAGGAGCAGCCCCAACCCGAGGGACCACGAGATCACGCGATCCGTGTCGGCGTGGGCCATGTACCTCGCGAGCTGGACCGGAGACAGCGAGCTCCAGAGCGGGATCTCGTACAGCGCCACGCGGATCTCGTCCGTCCGCTTGTTTCGCCAGAGGGTCAGCTGGACGCAGTCCCCGGTGTTCGCGTCGGTGAAGGTCCAGCAGCATCCTCCCGCCTTGCAAGAGTCACATTCCTCTTGCGTCTCGCAGGTTCGCAAGGGAGCGGTGCAGGCCTCGATCACGGCCGCGGCGCTCCCACCGGCCAGCGCCTTGCAGGCCCCCTGCTTGCAGCGCACGTCTCCCCCGTCGAGCTTCAGTTTGTGCCGCTCGAGCCAGACAGCGATGTCCTGGCTCAGCGCGGTCGCGCCCGTGCTCGCGGCGGCGCTCGACCCGATCAGCGACCCGGTCATCGGCTCCGCCATCGACTCCGCCATCGGCGGGGGGCTCGAGTCCGCGCAGGAGCCCCCGTCCGCCTCCTCCGCGGCGC
>JAAZAA010000219.1 GCA_012514535.1 Myxococcales bacterium
GGAGCCGCTCACCACTTCACGGTGACCGTCGGCGGCTGGACCTTGGCCTCCACGTCCGCCAGCTCGACGGTGACGGGGACGATCACCGAGCCGTGGGCCTCCTCGCCCCGCTCCTCGAGTACCTTGGTCAGGTCCGCGCGCGGAACGATCTGCTCCTCCCGCAGCGCCCGCACGACCTCGGGCGGACCGATCACGGTCACGTCGACGGCTTGGGGCACGACCACGGCGCGCCCCGTACCGATGACCTCCACCCGTCGATTGGCGAACTGCTTCTCGCTGGTGCGCTTGACGATCGTGACCGTGACCGTGGCGCTCTGGGGCCCCAGGTAGGAGACCCGACTGGGCGGAGGATCGAGGGCGATGCGGCGGGGCCAGACCCCCTCCGTGAGCCCCGTGACGTCGAAGGGCGCGAGGCGCGCGGACTGGATGACCTCCACGAGGCTGACGGGCCCTTTCACCGTCGTGTTGCGGGGTTCGACCGTAGGCTCCGCCTTGAGCATGAAGCCCGGCGCGGGTTGGCCAGCCACGGACGTCTGCAGAGGAATGGTGCGGGTGACGACCTTCTCCCAGTCCAGATCGATGCTCGGTGGATCGACGAAGATGACGTCCACCTCCGGCGGCAGCTTGAAGAGCTCGCGCCCGAACTGGACGGAGCGCTTGTACCCGTTGCGGAGATCGATCTCGACGGGGGGCAACCCCGACTGGATGAGCCGATCGAGCGCGCGCGCCGTGCCCCGCAGCGTGACGTGGATGCTCGGCGGGATGCGGGTCATCAGCTCCCGGTCGTCCCTGTCCGGCGGCAGGCTGATCACCCCGACGGGGACGGTGCGCTGCTGGATGTCGCGCTGCCCCTGGATGTACGCGAACAGGAACAAGGCGCAGACGAGGGACACCGCCTTCAGCCCGAGGTTCGCCGTGAAGGCGTTGCGCAGGAACTGGAGCACCGCCGAGTTGCTCTTCGTCATGCGTCGCTCTCCCGGATGCGCGGCTCCTCATCGATGCTCGACGCGCGATCCTGATCGGCGGCCTTCGGCATCGGGCGCGGCTCGCGGCGGGTGATGGCCCCTGGCTCGGGGGGAACCACGTCCGTCTCCGTGGTGCGCTTGCGCAGGGGGGGCGGTGGGTCGCTGGGGCGCGTCGCCGCCGGGGTCCCGACGCTCACGGGGGTCTCCTCGGCGGAGGCGTCCGGGGGTGGCCCCTTGAGGCTCATGCGCGCCACCTCTCCCTCGGGGGGGAGCTCGACGGCCGCCTCGGCGCGCTTGCGGGCCTTGCGGGTCTTCTTGCGCACCTTCGGGCTGAAGATGCTCTCCAGCATCTCGCGGAGCTGCGCGGCTTGCAGGTCCGAGGCGATGTTGCCGTTGAAGCAGAAGCCGATCGTGCCCCGCTCTTCGCTGACGATCACCACGACCGCGTCCGTCTCCTCGGTGATGCCGAGGGCGGCCCGGTGCCTCGAGCCGAAGCTCTGATCGATGATGCGCCCCTCGGGCATGGGGAAGAACACGCCCGCCTTGGCGATGCGCAGATCGCGGATGATCACCGCGCCGTCGTGGAGCTTGTTGCTGGCCTCGGGCGTGAACAGGGAGACCAACAGCTCCCGCGTGACCTTCGCGTCGACGTCGTGGCCCTTGTTGTTGCCCACGAACTCGTCGAGGTTCGCGTCTTGTTCGAAGGCGATGATGGCGCCGATGCGGTGGCGCGCCAGCTCGCGGGCGGCCTCGACGACCTCGTCGATGACCCGCGACTCCTGAGCGCGCGCCAAACCGCCGAACCAGGCCCGGCTGCCCACGCGCTGCAGCGCGCGCCGGATGTCACTCTGGAAGACGACGACGATGATGAGCAGGATGCTCTGCATCAACGAGCCGAGGACCGTCAGCACCGTCGAGAGCTGGAGGAGCTGTGCGACCAGGTAGAGCAGCGCGATGACCGCGATGCCGAGCGCCACCTGCATCGCGCGCGTGCCCTTGGCGACGAGCAGCAGGCGATAAATGAAATAGTAGACGATGAAGACGTCGAAGAGGTCCCGGGCGAGCTCGGGGGGAGAACGATCCGCCAGGTAGCTCGAGAGGCCCTCAAGCATCGGCCCCCCGCGCGTCTGCCGGCCCTGCGCCGGGGCGAGGCTCGTCGCTGGTGGGTCGGGCGTCGATGTCGACTGGTGCGCTGGTGCTCTCACCCTTGGGGCTGCGCTGCGCCTCCAGGGTGCGCTGGACACGTAAGGCCTGGGCGACCTCGTGGACGTCGTGGACGCGTAGGATCGCGACGCCCCGCTGCGCCGCGTGCAGGCAGGCGGCGACGGTGCCGCCGAGGCGACGCTCCGGCGGGGAACGATCCCCCGCTCCGAGGAAGGATTTCCGGCTCGCGCCCACCACGGAGAGGACCCCGGGCTCGAGCAGCTCGTCGATGCGCGCCAAGAGCTCGAAGGACTGGCGCGCGTTCTTGTGGAAGCCGAGTCCCGGATCGAACCACACGCGATCAGCCGTGATGCCCTGCTCGACGGCCCGCCGGCGCGCCGCGTCCCACTCCCGGCGCACGTCCGCCACCGGGTCCCCGTAGGCCTCGTCCGGGTAGGTGGAGAACCCGGCCATGTGCTGCATCCCGCCCCGGCTGTGCATCAGCAGCAACACGGCGCCGCTACGGGCGACGACCGCCGCCAGGGCGGGGTCCGAGAGACAGGACACATCATTGATGATGTGGGCGCCGCGGGCGAGCGCCAGCTCCGCGACCGCGGGCAAGGTCGTATCCACGGAGACGAGCGCCCCGCGGGCCAGGGCGTGGTCGAGGGCTGGCTCGATCCTGCGCCACTGCTCCTCCGCGGGCACGGGCGCGGCGCCCGGCCGCGTCGATTCCCCGCCGATGTCGAGCAGAGCGGCGCCGGCCGCGAGCAGCTCGTCCACGTGCTGGCGCGCCGCTTCGGGCGCGGCGTGGCGACCGCCGTCGAAGAAGGAGTCGGGGGTGGTGTTGACGATCCCCATGAGCGCCACGCCGCGCTCGCGGCGGATGGCTGTCACACGGTCGTTCACGGTCCCCACGGCAGCCTGGGGGTAGCAAGATGTAGGCTGTTGAGCAAGGAAGTAGCTGTTTTTAGCTGAATTTCTTCCGGAGCGCCGTTCCCACGGCTGGCCCCACGGCTCTCCCCCGCTGTCCCCGCTCCGCGTACCTCCCGGCACACTTCGGGCGACCGGGTAAACGTCCGCGAGTGGGCGCGCGCCGACGGCCAGCTCGGGTGTCGCGCTGGACTGCTCTGGTGCTCTGGATTGTCCCGGGTTGCTCAGGTTTGTCCTGGGTTGCTCTGGGACCAGGGGCTCCAGTAGCGTCCGTCGGCGGATGGGCCACCCCAGAGGGCCATCCGGACCAGCTGCGTATCGGACGAAGGTGGGGTACGGAATCGCGGTGCAGGACTCGGACCCAGTGACCGAAGCGCGGGCGGAGACAGCCCCGACGCCTCGACTGCGTACCCGCACGCGGGCGAGCCGTTCTTCGGGGGTATGGTTGGGCCTGGGGTTCGCCCTGATCGCGAGCCTCGTGCAGGGCGTCGCGTTGCTCGTGCCCTGGGGCGAGCTCCCCGGGCTCGGCGCCGAGGTGGGCCTCGCCCTCGCGGGGTTCGGGCTCCTGCAGTTCCTCATCGTCCTCGCCCTGACGACCTTCCTGCGCACCTTCGGGCAGCCCCGACTGCGCCTGCTCCGCACCCAGGTGGGCGTCCTGGCGACGATGCTGCTGGTGGCCGTGGTGGCGCGCGGGCTCCTCGTCGCCTTCGAGCCGAGCCCCCTCTGGCTCCCGGTGGCCCTGGCGCCCCTGTGGACGGCGGTGAACTTCGATCGACGCGCGGGCTTCGTCGTCGCCGTGTCGATGGCGCTCGTGCTGGCGTCCCTCGTGGGCTTCGACAGCGTGGTCCTCTGCGTGCTGCTCGCCCGGGGCATGAGCGCCACCCTGACCTTCCTGGGGCGGCGCTCGGCGAGCGGGGTGCTCCTGGCGGGCGTGCGGGCGGGAGGCACCGCGGGCCTCGTGTTGGTGGCGGTGTACGCCCTCGGAGGTCGCCCGCTCACGGAGCTGCTGGACGCCTCGCGGCTGGCGACCGCGCCCCTGCTGGCCACCGTCGGTGGGGGGCTCCTGGAGGGGGTGTTGGCGGTGCTCCTGCGTCCGGCGGCCGTGCGGCTCCTGGGGTACGTCTCGCGGGAGCGCCTGTTGCAGCTGACCGACCTCGAGCAGCCGCTCCTGCAGCGCCTCGCTCAGGAGGCCCCGGGCACGTTCGAACATTCCCGGGCCATGGCCAACCTCGCGGAGCAGGCCGCGAGCGCCATCGGGGCCGACGCCCTGCTCACCCGGGTGGGGGCCTACTACCACGACCTCGGCAAGACGATCGGGTCGAACCACTTCGTCGAGAACCTCGCGCCGGGGGAGCCCTCGCCCCACGATCGGCTCTCGCCGGAGCAGAGCGCGCGCCGCATCGTGCGCCACGTGGTCGAAGGCACCCGCATCCTCCGGGAGGGGGGCATCCCCGAGCCCGTGGTCGAGTTCGCCTACACGCACCACGGCACCCAGACGATCGAGTACTTCCTGAACAAGCACCGGCAACAGGTCGCGGCGACGGGTGCGCCGGAGCTCCCCGAAGAGACGTTCCGCTATCCCGGCATGAAACCGCAGACGAAGGAGACGGCCATCCTGATGTTGGTCGACTCCATCGAGGCGGCCTCCCGCACCATCGACCCGCCCGATCGCCTGCGCTTCCGGCAGATGGTGCACCAGGTGGTGCAGACCAAGCTCGAGCAGGGGCAGCTCGACGAGTGCAACCTGTCCCTCGCGGAGCTGCGCATCATCCAGGCCCGCATGGTCGAGACCCTGGCGCACATGCACCATCACCGCGTGAAGTATCCCTGGCAGGCGGAGCGCGCGGAGCAGTTCGGCGTGCCCGCGAGCGCCGTGAGCCGCGCCGGTCCCGGAGAGTGTACGGAGCTCCCGGCGGCGACGGCCGCGGTGGTGCCGATCGGGCGAGGGGCGCGCCAGTGACGTCGCCGGACGCCCGCGCCCTCAGGAGCGGACGATGACGCGCCCTTCCTTCGTTCGTGAGCTCTTCATGGGTCGGGTGGACGGCACGGACGTCTTCCCTTTCCCGCTGCTGGGCACGGGCAGGTTCCAGCAGCTGCAAGAGGTGTTCGCGCAGCTGCGCCACGCCTCGCCGACGGCGGCCCGGGCGGACGAGGTGCTGACCTCCCTCGGGTTGCTCGGGAAGGTGGACTTCGAGGGGCCGCGGTTCTTGCCGGCCCGCGCCCGACTGGTCCAGCAGCTGGCGGGGTACGACTCGTCCTCTGCGGTCAGCCTGCTCGCCCACGAGGTGCTCGGTCAGCGCGCCCTGAGCCGCTGGGCACCGGACTCGCTGAAGGCGCGGCTGCGGGAACGGCCGGGCGTGCCGATCTTCGCCTTCGCCTTGACGGAGGCGAGCCCCGGCAGCGACGTCGCCCAGCTCCTCACCCACGCAGAGCCCCTCGAGGATGGGCGCTTCCGCCTCTTCGGGAGCAAGAGCTGGGTGACGAACGCGGTGTTCGCGACCCACTTCATCGTGGTGGCGCGCACGGTGCCGCCCCACGCCGGGGACAAGCCGCGGCTCACCGCGTTCCTCGTCGAGCGGGGCCCGGGGGTGCACGTGACGCCGCGGGGTTCGTCGGCGCTTCCGGGGGCAGGGATCGGGGAGCTCACTCTCGACGGCGTCGAGGTGCCCGCCGATCACGTGGTCGGTGATTTCGGGAAGGGCTTCCGCGTGGTCATGGAGGGGCTGTCCGAGGCCCGCCTGTTCATCGGCGCCGCCGCCTTGGGAGTCTGCATCCAGGCGGTGAACGACACGATCCTGCGCATGCGCGCCCGACGCGCCTTCGGGCGCAGCATGGGGCAGTTCCCCTCGGTGCGGGAGCGTGTGAGCGGTATGTTGGCGGAGTGCCTGGCGGCGGAGTCGCTGGTGTACCTGTGCCTGTCGATCGCCGACCGGACGCGGGAGGTGGACCTGGTGGAGAGCGCGGTGGTGCGGCTCTCTGCCTCGCGCAGCGTGGCGCGGGTCCTCGACTCCGTGTGGGAGCTGTCGGGCGCTCAGGCCTTCGAGAGCGACGCTGGGGCGCTGCGGCGCTGGGCCGACGGGCGCGCCCTGTGCCTGCTGGACGGCTCGGACTTCGCCCTGGAGTCTTACGTCACCCTGGAGGGGACCCGCGTGCCGCGCAGCCGCGCGGAGCGGTTGACGGACGCCATGGCCCATCCCTTGGCGAGCATCGACGTCCTCGGGGAGGTCGCCCTCGACGAGGTGCGCCGTCGCCTCGACAAGTTCTCGCTCCCTGGAGACCCCCAGCTCGAGGAGTTGGCGGAGCGGCTGCGGGCGCTCACCGAGCAGCTGGGCGACGCGGTGCGGCGGCAGCTGCGCCGTTACGGCTCGGAGATCGTCGAGATGCAGCATGTGCAGCGGCGGCTCGCCAGCGCGGTCACGGACCTCGCCGCCTGGCTCGCCGTGTTGTCCCGGGCCCAGCGGGAGCGGGTGGAGCACGGGGAGGCGGGATCGCGGCGCATGACCGAGCTGGCCACGGCCTGGTGCCACACCGCCGAGGGCCGGATCACCCGCGCGCTGCGGGAGCTCGAGAGCAACCAGGACGAGCTCCGGGACCGGGTCGCCATGCGGGCTTACTCGGACGCGGGGTATCCCTTCGACGTGTTTTGATGCAGATGTCTCCCTTCTGGCCCCGGCCGAGCCCGGCGAGCGTGTTTCAGGAGCGGCGGCGCAGGTTGCAAGACCTGCTGCGGGCCGCTGGCGTCGGCGCGGCGGCGCTCCCCTCCGGGTGGGCGCGGCCGCGCAACTTCGAGCACAACGTCTATCCCTTCCGGGCGGAGAGCCACTTCCTCTATCTCGTGGGGCGCGCCCTCGAGGGCGCCGTCCTCGTCGTGGAGCAGGACGCCGCGCGTCTCTTCGTGACGGAGGCGGATCCGGCGGCGGTGGTGTGGAACGGCGCGCCGCCCACCCTGGAGCAGCTCTCCACGGAGCTGTGCATCGAGGTCCGCCCCCTCGACGAGCTCGAGCCGTCTCCGGACATGGCGGCGCTCCCTCCCCAGGATCAGGAGACCGCCGACTGGCTGGGGGCGCTGCTCGATCGGGAGGTGATCGCGTGCTCGGGGCCCGAGCTGAGCGGCAACGACGCGGCCCTGGCGGAGGCGCTGGTCCACCTCAGGCTCCGTCACGACGCGGCCGCCCTCGCCCAGATCGCCCAGGCGGCTCAGGTGACGGTCGCGGCCCACCGGGCGGGCCTGGGCGTGACGGCGCCCGAGCTGAGGGAGGCTCAGGTACGGGCCTCGATGGAGCGGGAGATCTTCGCCGCGGGCATGCAGCCGGCCTACGGATCCATCGTCACCGTCCACGGGGAGACCCTGCACGAGACGAGCTACCATCGGATCCTGCGCCCGGGAGACCTCTTGCTCGCCGACGTCGGCGCGGAGACCCCGGAGGGCTGGGCGGCGGACGTCACGCGGACCTGGCCGGTCACTGGTCGGTTCTCGTCGACCCAGCGCGCCCTCTACGAGGTCGTGCTGGGAGCGCAGCGCGCGGCCCTCGACTGCGTGCGGCCCGGTGTGCGCTACCTCGAGGTCCATCGCGCCGCGGCGCGGGCGCTGGGGGCGGGGCTCGTGGCACTCGGCGTTCTCCGCGGCGACGTGGAGGAGCTGTACGCCCGGGGCGCCATCGCCCTCTTCTTCCCCCACGGGATCGGCCATCTGCTGGGGCTGGACGTGCACGACATGGAGGACCTGGGGGATCGCGCGGGATACGCCGACGGGGCGCCGCGGAGTCCTCACCCCGGAGAGGCGGCGCTGCGCCTCGATCGCGTGCTCGAGCCAGACATGGTCGTCACCGTGGAGCCCGGCTTCTATCGCAACCCGGCGCTCCTCGGTGACGCGGTCCGGCGGGGCCCCCTCGGCGACAGCGTCGACTGGGACGAGCTCGAGCGCTACGCGGACGTCCGCGGCATCCGCATCGAGGACGACGTGCGCGTCACGGAGACCGGCGCCGAGGTGCTCACCGCGGCGCTACCCAAGGAGCCTGACGCCGTCGAGGCGCTCGTGGGAGTGCTCCGTTAGAGCGCCGTCGAGCGCTCGTCGGGCGGTGGTCTCGCGCCGCCCGGTGGTTTCGCGCCGCCCGGTGGTCTCGCGCCGCCCGGTGGTCTCGCGCCGCCCGGCGGGTTGGTGCGAGCGCCGTTGGTCTCGGGCGCTACGCCGTGGTTCGTTTCGAGCGCCGTTGGTTTCGGGCGCAGCGCCGTGAGTCGTTTCGCGGTCGCGGGGGCGCCTTCAGGCGCGGATCTCTTGAAGAAGCTCCTCTGCGGTCTCGACCCGCAGCTTCCACTCCTCGTCCACGGGGCAGACCAGGGCGGCGAGCTCTTCCCCGCTGGCACCGGCGAGGAGGGCGGCGCGCGCCTCCGGCGTCCCCGTGAGCAGATCGAACGCGCAGTGCTCCGTCTCGAACTCGTAAGGGCGGTCGAGCAAGGCGAACGCCTCCGGCGCGAGGGCCCGCGCCGCGGCGATGAGGCGCAGGTAAGTCTCCACCGGGCGGAAGCGCGCCGGATCGGTGACGTGCAGCATCACCCCGTTGCACACCTCGCCCTGGTGCTTGCCGAAGCTGGGGCGGAAGCGGTGCGGTCGCACCCACGCCCCGGGGACCTCGCCGAGCGCCTGGGCCAGCGCGCCCGCGGACAGGTAGGGGGCGCCGACGGACTGGAAGGGCGTGGTGGTGCCGCGCCCTTCCGAGAGGTTCGTGCCCTCGAGCAGGCAGCCCCCCGGATAGACGAGCGCCGTCTGCTCCGTGGGCATGTTGGGAGACGGCGGCACGAAGGGTCTGCCGTGGGCCGAGGCGGTGCGGTAACGCTCCCAGCCGCGGGTCGGGACCACCGAGAGCACCCCGTCGGGGCCGAGGGGGCGATCCTCCTGGTTCAGGAAGTAGGCGACGAGCTCGCCCACCGTCATGCCATGCCGGATCGGCGTGGGCTCGAGGCCGACGAAGGAGCACAGCTCGGGATCTTGGGGGCGTCCCTCGAGCAACGCCGGATCTCCCCCGATGGGGTTCGGGCGATCGAGCACCACGGTGTGCACGCCACGTTCGGCGGCGGCGCGCGCGCACAGCAGCGCCGTCCACACGTAGGTGTAATAACGGGAGCCGACGTCGACGAGATCGATCAGGAGCATGCCCGCGTCGCCCCAATCCTCGTCCCGGGGACGCAACGACTCCTTCGAGGTCCCGTACAGGCTCACCAGCGGGGCGCCGCCCGCGTCCGCGTCGTCCTGGCCGACCGGTTCCTCCGCCTGGGCCAACCCGTCGAGGCCGTGCTCGGGGCTGAACACGACGCTCGGCTGGAGCTCCAGGGAGCGGAGCACCTCGAGGGTCTGCCGTCCCTGGCCGTCCACCGCGGGCGTGTGGGTCAGCACGGCCAGTTTGGAGTCTGCGAGTCGCTTGCGGAGAGCGCTCAGGCGCGGGAGCTGATCGAGTCCGACGAGCATGGAGAGCCGATGACCTGACGCGCGTCTCACACCGCGAGATGCGCAGGGAAAACCACGGGCGAGCGGGGGAGGTCTTAGTGCGCGGATCCGGTTCGTGCAAGGAGCGCCTCCGGCGATCTCCGGCGCGCGCGACGGGGCCGCGCGTGGGGGGCTGGAGATGGGTTCGCCGGGATGAGTCGTCGCGGAAGGCCTGCGTAGCGCGCGCGGGGGCGTCGGGATGGTGGGGACCGAGGAGCGGTTCGTGAGCGCTTCGGGAGAGCGACGCCCACGGGACCCCGACGGGATCCGACGTGGCCCCGTGAGGGGACCTGAAAGCGGATCTCGAAAGGGGGAAAGGTGGCAGGGCTCGGCGTGCTTCGAGGCGGGCCGGCTGCAGATCCGGGGAACCCCGCAAGGAGTTGCGAGTCTTATCTATCCATCCTAGCATTTTTTGCGCAGTGAAACGAGTCCTGGTGGCAGACGACGAGGAGAACCTCCGCCTCGTCCTGAAGACCCTGCTCAAGCGGAACGGCTACGAGGTGGAGACGGCGTCCAGCGGCGAGGAGGCCCTCGCCCTGGTGGAGTCCTTCGGCCCCGACTTCGTCCTCACGGACGTGCGCATGCCCCGCATGGGCGGGCTCGATCTGCTGTCGACCCTCAAGGCGAAGGGCAACGAGGCGACGGTGATCGTCATGAGCGCCTACGGCAGCAACGACCTCGCCATCGAGGCGATGAAATCCGGGGCCTACGACTACGTCTCCAAGCCCTTCAAGCCCGACGAGATCGTGCTCACCCTCAAGAAGGCGGAGGAGCGAGAGACCCTGCGCCGCGAGAACCGCGCCCTGCGCGAGGAGATCCGCAAGGAGCACCGCTTCGACGGCATTCTGGCGAAGAGCGCCAAGATGCAGGGCATCTTCCGGACCATCAGCAAGGTGGCGGACTACAAGACGACGGTGCTCATCACCGGCGAGAGCGGGGTGGGCAAGGAGCTCGTCGCCCGCGCCATCCACCAACGCAGCGGGCGCGCGGGCAAGCCGTTCGTGCCCGTCAACTGCGGGGCCATCCCCGAGAACCTCCTGGAGAGTGAGCTGTTCGGGCACAAGCGGGGGGCCTTCACGGACGCCGTGCACGATCGCCGGGGGCTCTTCGAGGAGGCCGACGGCGGCGTGCTGTTCCTCGACGAGATCGGGGAGCTGCCCCTCGGGTTGCAGGTGAAGCTGCTGCGGGTGCTCGAGGACGAGAAGATTCGGCGCCTGGGCGAGAGCAAGGACCTCCAGGTCGACGTGCGCATCGTCGCCGCCACCCACCGGGATCTCGCGGCCGAGACGAAGGCCGGGCGGTTCCGCGAAGACCTGTTCTATCGCCTCAACGTGCTGCCGATCTGGGTGCCCCCGCTCCGCGATCGTCGCGAGGACATCCCGCTGCTCGTGGATCACTTCGTCGTGCGCAACAACGTGCGCCTCGGCACGGACATCCGCGGCCTCGACGGGGAGGCGCGCCGCCTGCTCTACGAGTACTCCTGGCCGGGCAACGTGCGCGAGCTGGAGAACACCGTGGAGCGGGCGATGGTCCTCGCCGAGGGGGACCAGATCACCGCCGCGGATCTGCCGGAGCGCGTGCGGGAGGCGCGAGATCCGGTGAAGTTGCAGCTTTCCAGCGGGGAGCTCAGCGTCAAGAAGACCACCCGCTACATCGAAGAGGTCCTGATCCGGCGCGCCCTGCAGAAGACCAAGGGCAACCGCACCCGGGCGGCCGAGCTGCTCGAGATCAGCCATCGGGCTCTGCTCTACAAGATCAAGGACTACGGCATCACCGACCTGTAGGGAGACCTTGACCGTCCCCCGGCGGGCGACGCTACGATGCGACGGCCATGAAAAATACGTTGGTGTGTGCGTTTGCTCTCCTGTTGGCGGCGCTTCCCTTGGCCGGGTGTGGCGGCGAGCAGGCTCAGGTGAAGACCCCCGAAGAGCAGCTGGCAGAGGAGCTGGCTCTCGCGGAAGAGGAGGCGAGGCGGCGTGACGACGACCTCCATCGTTTCGACGAGGCGACCACCGACTCCGAGGAGGCGGCGCAGTTCGACCAGCGCCAGGCAGAGCTCGAGCTGAAGCGCGCGACGCGCTCCGCCCAGGATTGCCCGGGGTCTCTGCCCGAAGAGGAGCGGAAGCTCTTTCAGAAGGGCGTGGCGACCGTGACGCTCACGTTCTCCAACGAGGGGCGCGTGAAGCAGAGGAGCATCTCCTCCAACTACGACGACACGGCGGTCGGCACGTGTGTGCTGCGCGCGATGGGTGCGGTCATCGTGCCGGTGTATCAGGGCCCCGAGAAGACCATCGAGTGGGAGGTCGACTTGACCGGGGATCCCGAAGCGAGCGCCGAGGAAGCGAAGAAGTCGGCGAAGTGAGAGAGGGCCCGCGCGCGATCCGAGCCGCGCTCGGGTCGCGCGTTTGGGCTGTGCGCTTTGGTCGCGCGCTCGGGTCCCGCGTTTGGGCGCCCGTGTGAGGACGTCGTTCGACGTCGTCGTTTGAACGGCGTCGTGTCCGCGCGCGGCGGCGCCCGCCGCTCAGAGCATCCAGAGCGCGATCACGCAGGCCACCGCGGCGAGGGCGCTCACGACGTACGCGAGGGCGCGCCAGGGGCCGTAGTCCGGATCCGCCGCGCGGAGCTCGATGGACGCGAAGCGGCTCGCCTCGCGCCGTTGACGTCCGCGCAGCGCAGAGGTCGCCGCCTCGAGGGCGATGTCCGAGCTCTGTTCACCGAGGGGTGCCACGGAGCGGATCTTTGCCACGGCGACGCCCTCCCTGTCGAGCCCAGCCGATCTGCGTCGGCCAGCGGCCAGTCAGCCAGCCCGCGGTGCTTCACGTCGTCCGGGGGGTGAAGCGCTTTCGCCCTTCCTGCTCCCACCACTCCCGGTAGAGCCCCTGGACGCGGGCTCGCTCCTCTTCCGGGAGGTCGTCGTAGTACCCGAAGTACTCCTTGCTGATGCTCTTGAGCTCGTCCCCCGCTGCGCGGCGCATGTCGCGGCTCTCGTGGGTGAGGGAGTCGATCAGCCACTCGATCCGATGTCGCTGACGGTTCGTGGCCCAGAAGCGGGACCACTGGTCCTGATCCACGCCGAAGTCCTGCCGTGTGAGCACCATCAACGACCAGCGCGCGGCGCCAGAGACCTCCCGGTCCTCGTCACCGAGGAGCTGGATCATGCAGGGGACCGCGTGGGGTTCACGGAGATCCGTGAGCGCCTCCACGGCGGCCCGTCGCACGGTGGCGGGGAGCGCGCCGTCGGAGGCGAGCTCCTCGAGCTGGCTGCGCGTGCCCTCCCGCGCTCCGGGGTCCCCCTGCACCATGCGGGCGGCGGCGAGCGCGGCTCGCCGCACCTCGACGTCGTCGTCCACCATCCGCCGAGCCACGGCCTGGGCCGACTCACGGCTGGGCAGCTCCCCCAGGAGCCGCGTCGCCCACTGCCGGACCTCCGCGTCCTCGTCCGCGGTCCGCACCGTGAGGTAAGGCACGGAGCGGTGACCGAGGCGGACCAGGGCCTTCAGCACGGGGCCGCAGCGCGACGCCTTGCCCAGAGGCTCCCCCGGAACGAACCCGGGGAGCGGCCCCGGGAAGCGGCTCACGAGGGCCGCCACCGCCAAGTCCTCCGCGGCGACGAGCTCCTCCAGGGCGCTCTCGTCTCCGCGGCACAGGCGCTCCACGAGGGCCATGCAGTCGATGGTCGACGCCGCCGGGTCCATGTCGAGGTCCCCGAAAGGAGCCGTCGGGCGGAGTGAGCCGTGCGGCAGCCGAGGACCGACGCCAGCGGTCGTCCCGCGCTCGTGGTCCTCGAAGCTCGTGTCGATGTCCCAGCCGTCCTCCGGTGGCTCCGCGGAGTCGGGGGTGAGCTCCGGCGGCGGGGGCGCCTCGGCGGTCGCGGTCGGTTCGGGCCGATCGGGCTCCAGGGGCACCGTGGGGTGGGTCAGGATTTCTTGGGGGACGGGCGAGTCGCGCCGCAGCTCCGGCGGCGGGTTCGCGGGGACCGCCACGCCGGGCAGGGTGTGGGACGTCGTGTTCGGGTAGGGGGGCTTGCTGGAGTGCCGCTGGGCCCAGGAGCGGCTCTCGGAGCGCATGGGCTCGTGGGCTGGACGACGCGCGTCGTCGCCGTGATCCGCGCGCGGCTCGGGCCCGCCGCTTGGGTCCTCGACGCCCTCCTCCACCTCCGTCGGGCGAGGCGCCGGGGGCACCATGCTCACGACCTGGGCGAGCGCGCGGGCTTGCCGATCGCGGCTCGGGAGCGGGTGGTGGGGGCGGGGGCGGAGCGAGGCGAGCTCGGGGAGGCGCCCCACGCCCTTCTTGCGGAGGATCGCCCGCTCGAGCCCCGTGGACGCCAGCGGGGCGAAGGAGAGCACGTCGCCGACGGAGGTGAGATCCACGTCCGCGCTGCCGTGGTCGCCGTAGAGGAACAGGACCGTGCGCTGCCGCACCAGGAGCGGGAGCACGAGCACCTTGCGCCCCGCGGGGCGACCGAGATCCCGCGTGAGCCCGCCCTCGAGGCCCCCGGCGCGCAGCCGCGTGAGCACCCAGGTGCCTTCCTCTCGGGCCCGGGCGAAGGCGCTCGGCAGATCCAAGGGGATGCGCACCGCGCGCAGCCGCTCGGTGCTCGCGCCGGCGCCGCGCGATCGGTAGCCCACGGCCTCGCCGCCCTTGAGCACGAAGAGCGCCGCGTACTCGAAGTACTGGGCGGCGAAGTCGAAGAACGCGGCGAGCACCTGGTGGCGATCCTGCGCCTCGACCAGGTCGCGCTCGGCCATGGCGGCCGTGTAGGGGCCGCGACGTCGCGGCGCGAGGGGCGGGCCCAGAGGGGCGCGCTCGTAGTGCTCGGGGGGGCCCGGAGGGGGGACGCTCTGGGACCGCGCGAGCTCCACGTAGCCCTCCGGGGGCGGCGCCGTCGCCACGTCGAAGTCGTGCGCCATCGCGGTGAACTCGATGGGGGGGACGCTCTGGGGGCGCGGCAGCTGCTTGAAGTCGACGGGGACGCCGGGCGGCAGGGGCGCGGCGCTGGTGCGACCATCGAGTCGATCGAGCAACCGCGCGGCGCGCTCGTGGAGCGCACGGCCCCCACCGAGGGCCTCCTCGATGCGCGCCCAGGTTGTGAGCAGCTGGCGCACGGGGCGTCCCGCGGCGGCGGTCAGCTCTTCCTCGATGTGCGCCGTCAGCCGTGAGCTGACCGCGACCAGGACGGCGTCCGCGTCGACCCCCAGCACGTGGACGCCGTGGCGCCGCTGAAGGGCCGCGGGCACGAGCGTGGCGATCTCGGCGGGGGGCGTGGCGAGGGCGCCGGGCGGCGCGGGGCTCAGGCCGGTGCTGCGCGAGGCCGCCTCCAGCAGCTGCTCTTCGGTGAGCAGGTCGAGCTCGAGGAGGTTCGTCCCCAGGTCTCCCCCGTACATGACCTGGCGGGCGAGGGCCTCCTCCATGTCGCGCTCGGAGGTGAAGCCCAGCTCAAGGATGCTCGTGCTCAGGGTCGACATGGGGCGGTCCTGGGCCACGGCGCGGGAGTCCTCCGCGCGTGAGCCCGAAGTGACTATGCGCGGCCCCTCCTTGGTGTCAACGCGGAGCCCAGGGAGCCGCTGGGAATGTGGCAGGAGCGCCGCGCTCACCTGGACCTACCAACCCGAACGGAGCACCCGGAGCGCGACCGCGACACCTCCGCGGGGGCAGCGGCGCGCGTGCGCTCGGCGCGGGGAAGCGTCCATCGAAACGCTCGGCGCAGCGGCGCGCGTGCGCTCGTCGCTGGCCCGCCGCGCTAACGCAGCGGCAAGGCGTCGGGAGCGCTCAAGGCGGCGGCTGTGGCCAGGTCGAGGACCCCGATCGCGCTCGCCGCCTGGCCCATGAGCCACTGCGCCAGGCTCAGGTACACGACGATCCCCATCACGTCGACGAGGGTAGCGATGAAGGGCGTCGAGCTGGACGCGGGATCGACGCCGAGCCGGTGGAGCAGGATTGGCATCATCGCTCCGACCACGCAGCCCATCACGACGATGCAGATGATGGTCGCCGCCACGAGCACGGCCATCATCACTCCATCACCGACGAGCAGCGCGCGTCCCACCCCCGCGAGGGCGAGGATCCCGCCCAGGGTGAGGCCCTGGCCGAGCTCCCGCAACATCACCCGCAGCCAGTCCCTGGTCTCGATGTCGCCGACCGCCAGCCCGCGGATCACCAGCGTGGCCGACTGGGAGCCGGAGTTGCCGCCCGCGCTGATCAGCATCGGCACGTAGACGGCGAGGCGCGTGACCGCGGCGAGCACGGAGTCGAAGGCTTCCATGGCGCTCGCCGTGAAGAAGCCCCCGATGAACAGCACGAGCAGCCAGGGCAGACGCTTCTTCAGGTACACGCCGAAGGACGTGTTGAAGTAAGCGTTCTCGAAGGGCTCCATCGCGCCCATCTTCTGGACGTCCTCGTCGACCTCCTCCTCGAAGACGTCGAAGACGTCGTCGGCCGTGATCACGCCGAGGATGCAGTTGTCGTGGTCGATCACCGGCAGCACGTTGAGGTCGTACTTCGCGAGGGTGCGCGCCACCTCTTCTTGATCGAGCTCCGGGTGCACGCTCACCAGGCGCTGATGCATGATCTCACCGACGGGCAGCTCGGGCTCGCTCAAGAGCAGCCGGCGCATGGTGACGAAGCCCTGGACGCGACCCCGCGTGTCCACGACGAAGACGACGTCGAGGACCTCCACCTCCGCGGCGCGGCGCCGCAGCTCGGCGATCGTCTCGGCGACGGTGGTGGCGGCGCTCACGGAGACGAACTCCGTCGTCATCAGGCCGCCCGCGGAGTTCTCCGGCCAGCGTGCGAGCTCCTCGAGCCCTTCGACCACCTCGGGGTCGACCTTCTTCAGCCGGACGAGCAGCTTGTTGACGGTCTCCGGCGGGAGCGCGCCCACGAAGTCCGCCAGGTCGTCGGAGTCCATCTCCGTGACGAGCTCGACGGTCGTGTCCAGGCCGAGGGACTTGGCTACCTGGACCTGGTGCTCCTCCTCGAAGCGCTCGAAGACCCGCGCCGCGTACTCGGTGGGGAGGGTCTTCAGAGCGCGGGCGGCCTCGGTGGGTTCGAGCTCCCCGAGCACGTCGGCCACATCCTCGGGATGGATCTCGTCGAGCAGCTCACGCACCTGCTCCGGGTCCTCGTTGAGGAGCATCGTGAGCTCGGGGCCAATGAGCCGGGCCAGCCGCATGGCGCCGCAACTAGCAGAGTTGCCCGGGGAATCCTACCGCCCCGGTGGATGCCTTCGATGGCGCGCGGGCTCGCGCCCGGTCCTCCGAGGGGTATCCGCGAGTCGGCCCGAGGTGTCGTGGTTTCCCGGCGCCCCTCGGGTCGCGGTGGGAGGTCTCGCCGCGGGCGCGTCCCCTCAGTTCACGAGGAACCACTTCACCCCGGTCTTGATTTCGAGGTGCAGGTGGTCGGCGTGGGCCTCGTCGAAGTGGGGCGTGAGCATGTAGTGGAAGATCCGCTGATCGGCGGCTTCGCAGACGACGCTCAGGAGCTCACGACCCCGTCGCCCCTTGAGCTCGCGGCCCCCCTGACGGCAGCTCTTGGCGCCGATCTGGCTCGGCCAGTGGGGGCCGACGGCCATCCAGTGCCCGCCGCGCTTCTTCAGCGCCCCGACGTCGATGGCCATCCCGCCGGGGTGCCGGTGCTGGTGCTCGGTGGCCTGGCTCGGCGTGGTGTGGGGCGGGCGGTACATCGTGAAGTGGATGAGCTCCACAAACCCGTGCGTCTCGAGGATGGCGCAGAAGTCGTCCAGAGCCAGGGCCAGCCGCCCGTCGAGGATCTCGAAGGGCGTCGTCTTGCGCTGCTCGGCGGGGAGCACCGAGTGGATCCAGACCCCATGGATGCGCCCGGTCAGGCGGATCGGTAGCCGCACGCCGGGCACCGGATCGACGCGGCGGTAGGGGACCTTGCGGCGATCCAGCTCCTCGAGGACCTCCTCGTTGGACATGTTCGCGTAGTGGTACGCGGGGGTGTCCATCGCCTCGCTCGGCGGGGGGATCTCCAGGTAGGGGTTCGACGCCGTCGCGCCGTCGGCGGAGAGCACGACGAGCCCGAACAGGGCGGGGGCGAGGAGGGAGGAGAGCCAGCGTCGGGGAGACACGCCCGGAACGTAGCTTCCCCCCCGTGGATTGCCAAAATCCCGGCGACGGCGACGGTGCTACGCGCGGGGGGGCCGACGGGAGCTCAGAAGGTGCCGGAGAGGCCCACGTAGTTGTGCGCCAGCACCGGCGTGACCCGTCGAGCGACGGGCTGCTCCTTGGACTCGTTCAGGCTGAGCACGAACAAGGTCACACCCGCGGCCACACCGACCCCGCCAGCAATGAACCCGATGGTGGAGATGGTGCGCGCCTGGCTCGAGTCGTCGTCCAAGGCGGCGACGCGGCGCGCCAGCGGATCGTTGGAGGGCAGCCCGGCGCAGCTCCTCGTCCCCGTGTGGTCCTCGCAGAGGCGGCTCGCGTCGTCGTTCTTCGAGTTCGCTCGCAAGGCGAAGAACGTCCCCGCGCCGAGCCCCACCACGCCGACCCCCAGGGCCACGTAGGACCCCACCCGGAGCCCGGAGATCCCGCTCGTGTCGGACGTCAGAGGCGAGACGCTCACGACCTCCACGGAGCCGGCCTCGGCGCCCTCGGAGGTGGGCCGGAGCTCGAGGACGACGGTCTCGCGCGCTCCCTCCGCCAGCCGCACCGTCCGTTCGGCGCGGGCGTTGGTGGACGTCACCAGGATCGTCCGCTCGCCGGGATCCGTCGGGGTCGGAATGCCGACGAGGGCTGGGGGCAGCGACTTGCCGTCGACGGACACCTCGAAGGCTTGGTCCTCTGCTCCCTGCACCTGGATGGTCAGCATGGGCAGCCGGGGCTCGAGCGCCTCCAGCTCCGCGCGAGCGGCCGCCTGAGCCTCCCGAGCGACGTCGTTGTGCGCCTCCTCGCGCAGCACCTTCAGGAGCGTCTCCCGCGCCGACACGAGCTCCCCGAGCTGCGCTCGCGCGCGCCCGATGTAGGCGAGGTGCATGGGCGAATGGATGATGCTCTCCGCGCGGGTGAAGTAGTCGACGGCCTCGCTCCAGCGACCCGCTTCGAAGGCCTCCACCCCCGCGTAGGCAGCGGCCCTCGCGCCCGCGCGCGCCTCGTCCGTCGTCTCCGCGAGAGCGGGAGCGCTCCATGCGCTCAGGAGAACGACCGCCAAGGCACCGAACCATGTGCGATGGTGTCGGACACGAATACGGAGTGGGCGATGGTCGATGGCGCGCGTCGCGCGCTCGTCTGCCAAATGCAAATGCGTCACGGCGGCACGGTAACACAGGGAGATTCAAAGAGAACCGGCTTGAGCTGCCGGCCGGCCACCGGCTACCCTGGCTCGCATGTCGCCCCATTTGAGATCCTCGTCGTCGGCGGATGAAGACGTGCAGAGCTCGGCTCGACCTGGCCTGGGTCGCGTCGGTCCGGATCCCGTGGGTTCTGCTCCTGTGAGCTCCGTTCGTGCGGGATCGGCGCGGATGGGCAAACGCGCCTTCGGGCTCGGGTTGTCGGCAGCGCTGGTGCTCGCGGCCTGTAGCAGCGACGATCGAGCCTTCGCCCCTCCCGCCGCGACGGGCGGCGCCGCTCCCTCGGGCGGCGGCAAGGGCGACGGCAAGGGTGATGGCAAGGGTGATGGCGGCGCCGCTGGAGCGGGCGGGGGTGATGGAGGGGCCGCGGGCAGCGGCGGGAACGACGTCGGCGACTGCGAGACGGAGGATCCCCACTGCGTTTGCCTCGACGGTGAGGTGGTGGCCCGCGACGAAGACGAGGACGGCGCGGGGACGAGCCTGTGCGCGGAGGCGCCCGGAGAGGACTGCGACGACACGAACGCGAACTTCATCCGGGACGCTTGCGGCGGGTGTGACGCGGCCTTCGCCGGCCTGGTTGAAGGGGACACCTGCGGGTCCGGAGCCTCGGACGACGTCAACTGCGGGGTGGTGACCTGTGATGGGGACACGATCAGCTGCGAGACGCCGTCCCCGGTGCTGCGTCGCTGTGCCGACGCGACGACCCGAGAGCTCTGCCAGGGCACGCAGTGGGTGACCCAGCCGGAGTGCGATAGCTCCGCCAGCATCTGTCACGACGGGAGGTGCGTGGAATGCATCCCGGGCACGTACCACTGCGGTCAGGTGTACGTCGGCGGCTCGTACACCTACGGCGCCGTGCTCTGCGGCCCTACGGGTTCCTGGGAATCGAGCGGCGAGTCCTGCTCGTCGACATGCACGGTCGACGTGGGGTGCACCACGACCTTTCACCTTCGGGACGCGGACTTCGAGGTCGTGCCCCTCCTGGCGCCCCCGAGCGGGCTCGATGGTGGGACGGGGCGCCCCGTGGGGGACGTGCTCGATCTCGCCGTCGGCATCGCCTTCGGATGATCGATGCTGCTCATCGGCAGTCGCGCCATCCGCTATCACTTCCCTGATTTCCGAGAGCCCCGCGACTGGGACGTCATCGGGACGGACGAAGACATCGCGCGGCTCGACGGGATCCTGGAGCGCAGCACCCGCCACTCCCAGCGGCGCGACAAAGTCCACTACCTGCTCGGCGACGTGATGGTCGAGGTCGCCAACGCCTCGGCCGTCCCGTACTGGAAGCTGGTCGACGAGGCGTTCCGCGACGCCCCGACGATCGAGGAGCCGTCCCTCGGCACGCTGCGCGTCGCGCCCGCTCCGTACCTCCTGCTCACGAAGCAGTGCGGGCTCATCTACCACATCGTTCATTGGCACAAGAACCTCGAGGATTTTTACTATCTGCGGGATCGCATCCCCTTCATCCCCGACGCCGTCGCGGCGCTGCTGCCCCACGCCCTCGATGATTCGCGGCGCATGTTCGGCGCCAATCACGCGCGGGCCGCTCGAGAGTGCAGCGGGTGCCACCCCGACCTCCCGCCGCCCCGGGATGCGGACCTCCACGCGCTCCTGCACGAGCGCTTGAAGTTGGGCGCGACCACCGCGATCGGCGAGGAGGGCGCGTGGGACGCCTTCCCCAACGCGACGCCTCAGGACCGTCGCCCGAAGATGATCTCGCTCTTCGCCGAAGAGGCGATGGTCCTCGCGGCGGAGCGCTTCCTCGGCCCCGCCCTCGACGAAGCGAGCCGCGATCCCCGGCAGTTGATCCGCTGGGCGCTGCGGAACCTCATCACGAGCCGCTTGCCGGAGTCGTGGCGCTACTTCGGGGTCAACTACTACCGTGACATCGCCGCGCGCATCCCGGAGCGGTGGGTCGACTCGATCCGTGACCTCGAGTCACTCCGCCCCGTCTGCGA
>JAAZAA010000220.1 GCA_012514535.1 Myxococcales bacterium
CTCAGAAGAAATCTGGCAGGTCGTCTTCGTCGATCGTCTGGAAGGTCGCGTCGTCGAGCCAGTCTCGAAAGTACGCCTCGACCTCGCCACACACGTTTGCCCAGTCTTCGATTTCATCCGTTTGTGCGGGCTCGAATTCCCGAAGCAACCTCACGCCGATGCGAGTGCTCGTGCGCTCATCGAGCGTCGGCTCCCGTCCACCCGCGGTCATCCTCTTGATGTAGTCCAGCTGGGTGAGGATGCTGTTCAAGGTCGGGTCGTTGGGGGCCTGCTTGAGCAGCGCGAACGTTCGCGCAATGGCGTCATCGATAGCTGGATAGAAATCCGAGCGCTGCTTGATGTACTTGAACTGATCGATGAGACGCATTTTCCGCTCCTCAGGGGGTGATGGACGTGTAGGTAGGATCACACCCGTCGTAGACCGTGTACTGAGTGCCCCCGCCGGACGCCGGCTGCACCTTGGCCGGCGAGCTGCCGACAGGAGGTACTGACCAGTCGTCATCGGCCGGGCAAGGCGTGGAGTCTGAACGACGGGCGCACCAGGTTATTTCCGAGCTCGCCGCCACCTCACCGCCGCCGGCTCCTCCGGTGGGACCGCCCCCGCGGCCTCCGGGGCGGGGGCCAGGGGCGGACGGATTCGGAGCTGCGGGAGCCGCGCCGCCACCGCTGCCACCGCGAAGCTGTCTTCGTTCGAGGCTTTCTTGATGCTCCGCGCTGGGAAGGTAGAGCAACCTCAGGGCAGGGTCTTCCAGGTCTTGCGGAAGGCGTAGGCGAGCTCCTTGAGCCAGTCGGCGTACTCGGGATCCTCTTCCTCGAGGTTCCGCACGGCGATGGCGCCGAGGGTGATGCGCTCGGCCTCTTCTTCCGTGGGGGTGCGGCCGCCCTTGGTGCAGCGGTCCATGAAGTCGAGCTGAGCGCGAATGATCTTCAGCATGTCGCGGTCGGGATCGAACGCGAGCATCTCGTCGGTGCGGCGACGCGCGTCGTCGAGCATGAGCCGCCACTGTCCCTTGGACTGAATGATCTGTGGAGCTGGCATGAGAACCTCTCAACCCTTCGGGGTGATGCCGCCGTGCTGATTGTAGGGGACCACGGTCTGGGAGCCGCCGCCAGGGGTCTGGCGGGACGGGAGGACGTCCGCGTCCTTGACCCAGTGCACGTCGGCTGGGGCTGCCGTGCTCTCCAGGCCACGGGCCGGCTGGTCCTGAGAGACCTGGAACGCGCGGCGCTCGCGGTAGGTCTCCGCGCCCGTCGCGTGGTCGCGCCGACCGGATTCGACGCCGAGCTGCGGTGGCGTCGTGTTGGGATCCGCCGAGAAGTACTGTCCGGGTCGCTCCTGGCTCGGGTAACACCACGAGTAGACGGTGTCGCCGTTGGGTCCGTCTCCGTCGGGCGGAATGGTCACCACCCGCACCGGCCTCGAGTGATCGATGCACTGGACATGGGAGTCGATGTCCGACGCCTTCATGCCGGGGCACGTCTCTTCGTAGAACGCGGTGGCCAGCTTCTGGCGCGCTGCGCGCTGCTCGGGGGTGTCCCCTTCGCGGGCCGCGAGATCCGCCTCTTCCTGGGTGACCCCTCGAGGCGGTCGGTTTCCGCCGTCGCCGCCGCCTGCACCGGCACCGCCGCCGCCGCCGCCGCCACCGCCGCCACCGGCGCCTCCGGTGGGTCCGCCGCCGCTGCCGCCAGGTCCGGGGCCGGGAGCCGACTGGTTCGGAGCGGAGGGCGCCGCGCCACCACCGCCGCCTCGGTGATGACGGTGGGAGATCCCATAAGAGGGAAGCAGGGGCCGCTGTTGTTGAGGCTGACGACCTCCTTGAGGGTGCCCGGCTCGTTGCCGATGCAGCCATTGATGACGGCGCCGACGGTGAGGATCTCCTTGCCGCTCACCTTGGTGCGCATGGGGGCGTCCTTCACCTTGCGCTGAGGTGATTTGGGCGGCGCCATGGTGGGGTAAGGGACGGGGATGGGGCTCGGCGCTGCGGGTGTGGTGCAGACGCTGACGGCCATGCCGATGGCTTGGTGGTTGGAGCCGGAGGTGACGACCTCCATCTTGTTGGCTGTGACGCGTCCCATCGTTCCCGTGCGGGTCGACTCCTGGGAGTCGACCGTAGGTACGAACCTTCAGAGGTTCCACGCACTTCGTCAAGGTGCCCCTCCGGAGAGGCCGATCACGGAAGAAAGCGGCCGCCGCGCGGAGGGACACCCCGGAGGTGCCCAGCGGATACGTGCGCCGGGGAGTAAATCTTCCGTGGCGACGTCCGGGTGGGGACGGAGTGGTGCCGGAGGCAGGGGCGCCCGCGGGACACGGGGACGGGACGGGACGGGCGGGGCCAGTAGTGGCTCAGGGTGTTTTGTCCGGCCAAGGAGGGACGAGTTTTTGCTCGCCTGGCACGAGGCCGCCGAGGTGACGGAGTACGTTGTCGTACTCAGGATGACTGGGCGAGTAGACGAACCGAGCAAGGCCGAGAGCTCCGCTTTCGTGCTCCGCCCGCAAGTCGAGGGTGATGTTGCCGGAAGCGTCCATGTGTGCCGTTCCGATGTGTTCAGGTTCCATGCTAGCCCCTACTGGGATGCCCAGTACTCGCCGAGGTGAGGGTACCTCGTGTTCGCGTCGGGGTCTCCCCCGAAGTGGCGGGCCGCGCTCTCCGCATACGATTCCTGTTGCCCCGCAACACCGGGTTGCGATTCGTAAGGGGTCAAGTTGCTGGCATCAGCGTTCCTGGCGTCGTTGAAGGCCGGAGACGCAGAGCGTGCTGGTGTCGTTGTGGCATCCAAGCCGTGCGCAGCTTCGTGCAACACTAGGTTCTGACTTCAATGGCCACGGGGTGCGGCGCAGGGGCGCCTGCGGGACGCGGGGTGAGGCCGGGGACGGGCAGAAGGTAGCCGTGACCCCCTCCAATCGCGTGTCCGCGTCCTCGTGAGGCCCTCGTGAGGTGGACTTTCGACGAGAGCTGCGGGGAGAGGGGGCGCACGGCGCGGCCGGGAGAAGTCGAGCCGGCGTGAAGATACGCCGTCGCAAAGGTGCGTTGTCGAGAAACGCCGCGGGGAACCTGCGCCGTCGGGAAGGGACGCTTTCGACGAGGGCGTCGTCGGGAAGGTCAGCCCCGTGAAGGTGCGCGCGCGGGAGAGCTGCGCCGTGAGGAAGTGAGTGATCGGTGAGAGCGCTTGGCCCGAATCGTGGGCGAGGGAGCGGGGCTCCGGGGCTCTGCTGTGGTTACGGAAGAATGAAGTTGAGGGCCCTGGTGGGTCGGAAGTGGCGGATGGGTTCCAGTGTCACGGGAGTTTGGTGAGCTCGAGAGGGGCGTCGCGGAGGTGCGTGGACTGACGGATCCCCCTTGTTTTCTGCGACTTCCGGAGATCGTGGGAGAAATCTTCGAGATTGGTCTGGTCATCCGGTTTGATTGTTCGTTAGTGAGGCTCGGAAACGCGCACTTGCTGCCGGTCCCGGAGGGGGCTGGCCCCTTCGTGGACCGACATGCCTTCTGCCTCTTTCGTTCGCCATTGGCTCGCTGGCGCCTTCGTGCTCCTCGGCGCCATCATCGCTTGCTCGTCCGAGACTCCCCCGAGCGGGCCCTACACGAGCCCGATCCTCTGCACGAGCGACGCGGAGTGCAGTGGTGGGAAGCCGGTCTGTGATCCCCTGCGTGGGTGCGTCGCCTGTCAGCGGGACGCCCACTGCGAGGAGGGGCACCGCTGCGTCGACCGGTCCTGCGAGACGCTGGTCACGTGCTCGAAGGAAGCCGACTGCGAGGGCACGCGCTGGGTGGCCTGTGACGTCGAGCGCGGCGTGTGCGAGGAGTGCCTGGTCGACGGCCACTGCGGAGAGAATCGGCGCTGCGTCGAGAAGACCTGTCGGGCGGCGACGCCCTGCACGAACTCGCGGGACTGCCCCTCCGACACCGTCTGCGATCGCGCGACCAACTGGTGCGTCGAGTGTGTGACCGCCAGCGACTGCGGCGAGGAGTCGACCTGCGTCGAGAACGTCTGCGTCTCCCGCTGCGCGTCGGACAAGGATTGCGTCGCGCAGGGGATGCTCTGTGACGTCGCGGGCGGCTACTGTGTCCAGTGCATCGCGGACGTCGACTGCCCCGAGAGCTACCACTGCGCACGGGGCGCGTGTCTCGTCGACGTCTGCGGACGTGGCGAGGGGAGCTGCAACGTCTCTCTGAACGCCGCGCTCAGCTGCAACCTGCAGGGCAGCGGCTTCGTCCCCGTGCTGTGCCCGACGGGGGCCACCTGTGCCGAGGACGGGGCGTCATCGGCGTGCGAGCCGTGGATCTGCGATCCGTTCTCGACGCGCTGTAGCGAGGACGGCTCCACCTTGCGCGTGTGCACGGCCAATGGGCTCGACGCCGACGAGGTAGATTGCGCGGCGGCAGGGGGGGTCTGCCGAGACGGCGCGTGCGTCGACGTCATCTGCGAGCCGAACGCCGCCGTGTGCGACGACAGCAACCTGATGAGGTGCAGCGAGGACGGGACGACCTTGTCGTTCGTGACGTCTTGCCTCGTGGGCGAGTTCTGCGACGCGGAGGAGGGCGCGTGCCAGGAGGACCTCTGCGCCCACGACGCCGCCGTCTGTGTCGGGAATGTCGCCAAGACGTGCAACGCGGACGGCTCCGGCTACGAAGACGAGGAGACCGACTGCTCGGCGACCGGAGAGACGTGCTTCGGGGGTACTTGCTTCCCGGAGCTCTGCACCGACGGGGTCCGCCATTGCTTCGACGGACATCCCCATAGCTGCGTCGACGCGGGGACGCGCCGGATTCGGTGGACCACGTGCAGCGCCAGCCAGTACTGCGACGACGCGGGGGCGGGCGGCGCGGTGTGCCGGCTGCGCACCTGCACGCCGGGGCAGCAGGTCTGCGACGGGGAGGTGGCGGGGACCTGCAACGCCGAAGGGTCGGGGTTGGAGCTGGGCACCACGACGGATTGCGCCGCGCTCGATGGCAAGGCCTGCTTCGGAGGCGAGTGCCTCGACCAAGTGTGCCACGGCACCTACGCCTGCTTCGAGGGGAATCCGCACCAATGCGCGGCCAATGGC
>JAAZAA010000221.1 GCA_012514535.1 Myxococcales bacterium
CGCCGGTTGCCCGCACTGCCGGGCTGAAGCATCCTCCGAGCCCCATGACCGACGCTTCAGTGAAGGCCGCCTCCGCGTCCGGAGAGAGACCTCGCGACGACTCCGCCGCCCCCAACTTCATCGCCGACATCGTCGACGAGGACCTGCGCACGGGAAAGAACGGCGGGCGCCTGCAGACGCGGTTCCCGCCGGAGCCCAACGGCTACCTCCACGTCGGCCACGCCAAGGCGATCTGCCTCAACTTCGGCATCGCAGAGAAGGCTCCCGGGGGCCTCTGCAACCTGCGCATGGACGATACGAACCCCCTGGCCGAGGAGGCGCACTTCGTGGAGGCCATCCAGGAGGACGTGCGCTGGCTCGGCTTCGACTGGGGCGACCGGCTCTTCTTCGCCTCCGACTACTTCGAGCGCCTCTACGAGTGCGCGGTCACGCTGGTGAAGAAGGGGCTCGCCTACGTCGACAGCCAGACCCCCGAGCAGATCCGCGAGAACCGGGGCAACTACTACAAGGCCGGCGTCGACAGCCCGTTCCGCGACCGCAGCGTCGAGGAGAACCTGGCGCTGCTCGAGAAGATGCGGCGCGGTGAGCTGAAGGAGGGCGAGGCGGTGCTGCGGGCCAAGATCGACATGGCCCACAAGAACCTGAATTTCCGCGATCCGCTCATCTACCGGATCCGGCACGCGGCGCACCACAGGACCGGCGACGCGTGGTGCATCTACCCGATGTACGACTTCGCCCACCCGCTGTCCGACGCCTTCGAGGGGGTCACCCACTCCCTGTGCACCCTGGAGTTCGAGAACCACCGGCCGCTCTACGAGTGGTTCCTCGAGCACGTGGGCGGCTTCGATCCGGTGCCGCGCCAGATCGAGTTCGCGCGCCTGAACCTCACCTACACCGTGCTCAGCAAGCGCAAGCTGCAGCTGCTGGTGAACGAGAAGCACGTGGCCGGCTGGGACGATCCCCGCATGCCGACCATCGCCGGGATGCGCCGCCGGGGTTATCTGCCCGAGTCGATCCGCGCCTTCTGCGAGCGCATCGGGGTGGCCAAGCGGGACAACCAGGTGGACGTCGCGCTCCTCGAGCACAAGCTGCGCGAGGATCTGAACGCCCACTGCCCGCGCATGATGGCCGTGCTCCGCCCCCTGAAGGTCGTGATCGAGAACTACCCCGAGGGCGAGGTGGAGTACTTCGAGGCCCAGAACCACCCCGAGTACCCCGAGCGCGGCACCCGCAAGATCCCCTTCAGCCGGGAGCTCTACATCGAGCAGGACGACTTCATGGAGAACCCTCCGAAGAAGTTCTTCCGCCTGTCGCCGGGGCAGGAGGTGCGCCTGCGCAGCGCGTGCCTCATCACCTGCCGCGAGGTCGTGAAGAACGACGCGGGGGAGGTGGTGGAGCTGCGCTGCACCTGGGATCCCGACTCGAGGGGCGGCTCCCCCAAGGACGGGCGCAAGGTGAAGGGCACCCTGCACTGGGTGTCCGCCGCGCACGCGGTGCGGGCGGAGGTGCGCCTCTACGATCGCCTGTTCAACGCGGAAGACCCTGAGGGCGACGAGGACAAGCACTTCCTCGAGCACCTGAACCCGAGCTCCCTGGAGGTCCTCTCCGAGTGCTACGTGGAGCCCACCTTGGCGGAGGCCTCCGTCGGCGAGCGCTTCCAGTTCGAGCGGCTGGGTTACTTCGTGGTCGATCCGGACAGCGCCCCGGGGCGGCCCGTCTTCAACCGCACCATCGGGCTCCGCGACAGCTGGGCCAAGGTGGCCGCGAAAGCGTGAGCGACGCCGAGCACATGGAGACCCTGTTCGCGGCGGTCAAGGAGGCCGCCCTCTCGGCGATCTGGTCGAAGGGCGTGAAGCTCGCGCGCGCCGACGCGGTCTCCCTGGAGGACGGCTCCGAGACCGAGCAGGTCTACCGGGTGAAAGCGCCGGGGCGAGCGATCGCCCCGAGCGCGGTGCTCTACCCCTTCGACGCGGAGTGGGCCTGCGACTGCGGGAGCGCTCAGGATCCCTGCGAGCACGTCGTCGCCGCGGTGATCGCCGCCAAGCAGGCGGAGGCGACCGGGGAGGGGATCCCCAAAGCCGAAGAGATCACGCCCCATCTGGGCTACCGCCTCCTGCGTCGACCAGGCCCGAGCCTCGCCATCGAGCGGGTGATCGTCGCCCCCGACGGTCAGGAGCGGCCGCTGACGGCGCAGCTCGCGACCCTGGTGGCGCGGCGGCAGTGCCCCTTCGAGCCCACGCACGACGATCTCACCGCGGACCGCTTCCTCTCCGCCGCCCAGCGCACGGACGCGAGCGGCCGCCGCGGCCCCGCCCAGGGGCTCGCGCCCCAGGCCATGGAGAAGGTGCTCCGGGCCCTGTGCGGCGCCCGCGACGTGCGCCTCGACGGGCGCCCGGTGACCATGTCCGAGGAGGTGCTGCTCCCCGAGGGGCGCATCTTCGACGAGGGGGAGATGATCGCCGTCGTCGTCCAGAAGAACCCGCGGGTGGACGAGGTGCTCGATCGTGGCGTCGCCCGCTCGGGGACCACCCTGCACCCCCTGGGCGCCGTGGAGCTCACGGGGCCGCGCCTGGAGCGTCTGCCCCTGCGGCGCGCGGTCAAGCCGCACCACGTCGGCGAGCTGGTGACCACGATCCTCCCGGAGCTGGAGAAGCAGATCCCGGTGGCGGTCGAGAGCCGGCGCTTGCCCGAGCGGGGCGGCACGGAGAAGCCGCGCATCTTCTTCGATCTGACGCCCCAGGGGCACTCCCTGAGCGTGATGCCGACCGTGGTGTACGGGGATCCACCCCAAGCCCGCCTGGACGGCGACGAGCTCGTGCACCTGCAGGGGCCGATGCCCCGGCGCGACATCGCGGCGGAGCGGGTCATCGTCAGCCGGCTCCGGGAAGAGCTGAACCTGCTGCCGGGCAGGGTGGTGCACTTCGATGGGCACGACGCGGCGCGCTTCGCGGCGCGGCTGCGCGCCTTCCAGGAGAGCGCGCGGACGCAGCTCGACCGCGAGGTGGTCAGCGCGAGCCCGCTGGAGGCCCGGCTGGATCTGGATCCGGCGAAGTTCTCGGTCACCTTCGTGCAGACGGACGGCGACCAGGAGCGGACCGCCAACGTGGGCGCCGTGTACCAGGCCTGGCGTCACGGGTTGGATCTGGTCCCCCTCGAGGACGGCGGCTGGGCGCCTCTGCCGCTCGATTGGCTGAACCGCTACGGGGAGCGCATCGCCGATCTCCTGGCGGCGCGACGCAAGGACGGCGAGCTGCCGCCCTACGTGCTCGGGCGCCTGGCGCCCCTCTGCGAGGAGCTCGGGGAACCGCCGCCCGTCGCCTTCGACTCCCTGCGGCCCCTGTTCGAGTCCTTCGAGCGGCTGCCGCGCGCCGAGCTGCCCGAGGACCTCCACGCGGATCTGCGGCCCTACCAGCGCCAGGGCGTCGACTGGCTGTCGTTCTTGCGGGACGCGAAGCTCGGCGCCGTGCTCGCGGACGACATGGGGCTCGGCAAGACCCTGCAGACCCTCTGCGCCGCGCGCGGTCGCATCCTCGTGGTGTGCCCGCGCAGCGTGGTGTTCAACTGGGCGCGGGAGGTCGAGCGCTTCCGTCCGAGCCTCCGCGTGAACACCTATCACGGCCCCAAGCGCGCCCTGGACGACGCGGACGTCACCATCACCACCTACGCGGTGTTGCGCCTCGATCTGGAGGAGCTGACGGAGCGCCCCTGGGACACGATCGTCTTGGACGAAGCACAAGCCATCAAGAACCCCCAGAGCCAGGGCGCGGCGGCGGCCTATCAGATCGCGGATCGACAACCGGATGCTTTCCGCGTGGCCCTCAGCGGCACGCCCGTGGAGAACCGCCTCGAGGAGCTCTGGAGCATCTTCCGCTTCACGCATCCGGGGCTCCTCGGCACGCGCAGCGACTTCGAGGAGCGCTACTCCAAGCCCATCAGCGGCGGATCGGAGGCGGCGCTCGAGCGCCTGCGGTCCCTCACCAAGCCGTTCCTGCTCCGGCGCGTGAAGCGCGACGTCGCCCGGGATCTGCCGCCGCGCAGCGACGTGGTGCTCACGGTGGAGCTCGAGGAGCGGGAGCGGGAGCTCTACGGGGCCATCCACGCGGCGAAGAGCAAGGAGGTCATCGAGGCCCTCGAAGGGGGCGGCAGCGTGATGGCGGCCTTGGAGGCGCTCCTCCGCCTGCGCCAAGCGGCTTGCCACCCGTCCCTGGTCCCCGGTCAGCAGGCGCCCACCTCGTCGAAAATGGAAGCCCTCCTCGACGCCCTCGGCGACGCCGCCGCGGACGGTCACAAGGCGATCGTGTTCTCCCAGTGGACCTCGCTGCTCGATCTCATCGAGCCGCACCTCGCCCAGGCGGGGATCCCGTTCCTGCGCCTCGACGGATCGACCCGAGATCGCGGCGCCGTGGTGGAGAGCTTCCAGGTCGACGAGGGCCCGCCCGTCCTGCTCTCGTCCCTCAAGGCCGGCGGGACGGGCCTCAACCTCACGGCGGCGGATCACGTGTTCTTGATGGACCCCTGGTGGAACCCCGCGGCGGAAGATCAGGCCGCCGATCGGGCGCACCGCATCGGCCAGCAGCGCCCCGTCACCGTCTATCGGCTCATCGCCAAGGACACGATCGAGGAGGGCATGCTCCAGCTCCAAGGCCGCAAGCGCGCCCTCCAAGAAGCCGCCCTCGCCGAAGGCGGCGCCGCCGCCGGCCTCACGCGGGACGACTTGCTCGAGCTGCTGCGCTGACCCTTCGCCAACCCGTGCGCCGCACCCAAGAGGTGTTCGCCAAAACGGCCCGTATTACGTCGATGCCATGATCGGGTGACGCGGGGTGCAGGAGGGCGAAGGCAAGCGGAGGAGCTGGAGGGGGCGTAGGGGCGAGGGTGTCCTGTCGGAACGGGCACGAATTACGTCGATGCCATTGTTTGGGGGACAGGAGGTTTGGGGGCGAAGGGAGCGGAGGCGGAGGGGTGTGATCGCGTGTGTGATCGCGTGTGCGTTCGCGGAAAAGGCACGAATTACGTCGATGCCATGATCATTCACACGGGCGGCCGTTCGGTCGGTACGCCAGCAACCTTGTTTGCCCGCGCCGCGGTCGGGGAGGCAGCCTGCCTTTCGCGCTCGCCGGGACTAGTCATCCCGCAGGGCTGGCGGGAGCGGTCATCTCGCGGGGCTGGCGGTGCTGGCAGGACCAGTCATCCCCGCGGGGCTCGCGGGGCTCGCCCCTTGCCCCATGGTTGCGCCGCGGGGTGCTGAGCGGGCGTTGGGGAGGACTGGTGGAGGGAAGCTGAGGAAGGGAGGGGCTCACGGATCGACGAGGTAGCGCTGGCCGTTCACGACGATGTACAGCTCCAGGTGGCCACCCATGCCTGCTGCGTATCTTTCCAGCGACGTGTAGAGCCAGTCGGTCCTTCGCTCCAGACGGCTGACGTCGCCTTGGGACATGTCGGCGCCGCGGGCGACGGTTGCCTGGGTGACCCCGAGGCGCTCGCGCAGCTCTCGTAAGGACACGGACCCCGGTGCGGGCGTGCGTGGATTCGATGCATGAATGTCTGCGTAGACCCCTCGTGCCATTGCCGTCCTCCTTGCGCGTGGCCATCGACGGGGCTCATCTGCGGGTGCGCCATCGCGGCTACTTTCGGTTGTCGGACGTCGCCGCCAGAGGTTGCGCGAAGAATGCGCGGCGCGCCTCGCGAAAGCTCCCCGCTCGGAAGCTACGATGGCCCCCGGTCGGCGCCTGGTGTCCGCTGTGACCGCCGCCGCGCAGGGCTCGGCCTGCGCGCGTATGGGATCGACGTAATTGGCTGGTTCTTGCGAGGGATGTCCTGCCATCGTCTCCGCGGCGTGCCGCTCGGGGGGTGGGTATGGGGTCGACGTAATTGGGCGGTTTTTCGAGCGACGTCCCCTGTCTCGCAGGTCTTGGGGGGCGAGAGAGAGGGGGAGTCCATCGTCTCCGCGGCGCGCCGCTCGGGGGGGGGTATGGGGTCGACGTAATTGGGCGGTTTTTCGAGCGACGTCCCCTGTCTCGCGGTCTTGGGGGGCGAGAGAGAGGGGGAGTCCTTCTCGTGGGGTCAGGGGTGGTTTCGTTGGTACCACTCGTAGGTGGCGCGGATGCCTTCGCTCAGGGGGATGCGCGCGCGCCAGCCGAGGTCGGCGAGGCCCGAGACGTCGAGGAGTTTGCGAGGCGTCCCGTCGGGCATGTCCGCGTTCCAGGCGATCGCGCCCGTGTAGCCGACGATGTCGCGGACCGTCTCCGCCAGCTCGCGGATCGTCAGATCCGTGCCCGTGCCCACGTTCAAGAAATGACGGTCGGTGGTCGCGTCGAAGTGGTCCATGAGGAACAGACACGCCTCGGCGAGATCGTCCACGTGGAGGAACTCCCGGCGTGGGCTGCCCGTGCCCCACAGCTCCACGGTGGGGCTGCCCTGCTCCTTCGCCTCGTGGAACCTGCGGATCAGAGCCGCCAGGACGTGTCCCGACTCGAGATCGAAGTTGTCGCCGGGTCCGTAGAGGTTGGTGGGCATTGCGGCGATGAAGTTGGTGCCGTGCTGGCGGTTCATGCTCTCGCACATGACCATGCCCGCGATCTTGGCGACGGCGTAGGGCTGGTTCGTGGGCTCCAGGGGGCCGGTGAGCAGGTGCTCCTCCCGCATCGGCTGGGGGGCGTGCTTCGGGTAGATGCACGAGCTGCCCAGGAACAGGAGCTTGTCGACCCCGTAGCGCTGAGCCGCCTCGAGCACGTTGCACTGGATGCGCAGGTTCTCGCCGATGAAGTCCGCGGGCAGGCTGCGGTTGGCGTGGATGCCGCCCACCTTCGCGGCCGCGAGAAACACGTAGCGCGGGCGCTCGTCGGCGAAGAACGCGTCGACGGCGCGGGCGTCCGTGAGATCGAGCTCGGCGCGCGTCCGCGTGAGCACGTCGCTGGCCCCCTCCTGCTCCAGACGACGGACCAGAGCGGAGCCAACGAGGCCGCGATGGCCCGCGACGTAGATGCGCGCGCTACGATCGATCATGGTGCTGGCCTAACCGCGCGCGCGCTCCCTGTCCATGGGCCCTGTCCATGGGCGCTGTCCAGGGACCCCTGCGGAGGCCCGGTGCGGGGCGGACCACCGATGCCCTCCGGGGCGTGGGTGGCTGGCGGCGGTGGTCGCCAGCCGAGCAGGCGGGCCACGGGGCGGAGGGGGCGGGTGGCGTAGTGCAGGTAGAGGAGAGGACTCACCGGGCGGTCATGGATGACCGCGAGCTTGGAGAGCGGGGGCAGGACGTCCTTGCGCAGCTGCGCGACCACCCGGTCGGGATCCCGCAGCAGGAACGTCGCCAGCGCCCGCGCGTATGCCTCCGCTCCGTGGGGCGGGGCCGGCTCGAGGAGCCGTGAGGGAGGCAGGATGCGGGCCAGGCGTCGGGCGCGGGGCGAGCCCATGAAGGGAGGTGGCGTGCGCAGCGCGCCGAGCTCCGCCGCGGCGCTCAGCGTGTAGTCGAGGGCGTGCCAGAGGCCGAGGCGTGCGGCGAGGCCGAGGAGCCGCCCTTCGTCGATCCGCGCGCCCGTGTCGCTCGGGCTGACGCTGCGCGCGTTCGTGCGGGGGGCGGGCGCGCTCGCGGGGGCGTCGCTCGCGGTGGCACCGGGCGCGCTCGCGGGGGTGTCGCTCGCGGTGGC
>JAAZAA010000222.1 GCA_012514535.1 Myxococcales bacterium
AGGGCACCGCGCGGAACCGAAGCGCGCGGTGACGGACACCGCGCACCCCGGCGCGCGAAGCGTCACGTCACGGGGTGCGCTCGAGCTGGATGCAGACCCCGACGTCGTCGGAGAACCCGGCGAGGGCCTGACAGAACTCTCCCTCGGCGCACTGGCTCTGGGTCGACACGGTCGAGCACAGCTCGAGGCAGCCCCGCGACAAGCTGCACACGTGTCCGAGGGAGCACGACAGGGGGCCGTCGCAGGGGTCCCCCTTCTTGCCCGCCCCGGGGGCGACGCAGCTCGTGGTCCCGTCGGCGCGCACGGGGACGCAGGCGGTCCCCACGCCGGGGCACGAGGACTCCTCGGAGAGCTTGCATTGATCCGCCCGCACGCAGACCGGCGCATCGAGCCTCCCCTCCGCGCCGACGACGCGCCGCGGGGCGCAGTAGGTCCCCGCCTCGCAGGACCCGCTGTCGCCGAGGCAGCAGTAAGGTTGGCAGAGCCCCGACGCGCCCTCGCCCACGCAGGTGTACCCGGGAGCGCAGTTCACGGGAGACAAACAGGGCGCGCCCAGCTCGCCCTCCCCCGCCGGCAGGCAGGCGCGGACGACGGCGCCCTCCTCCCGCACGAGGTGACACGCGGCCCCTCGACTGGACTCTTCGTCGTCCCCGGCCCCCGAATCGCCCGCGGCGCCGGAGGCGAGCTGTCCCCCCATGCCCCCAGGACCTCCGGGACCTGGATCGCCAGGAGCGCCCCCGCCCGTGCCAGGGGCCCCCGCCGCCGCGAAGGGTTCGCAGCTGTCCGGGTGATCCGGGACGCAGGCCTCCTCGAGATCCGGGCGGCACAGGGAGTGCATCGCCGGCGGGCTCTTGCCGCCGCTCCCGCCGCCACCGAGATCGAGGTCGAAGTGATCCCGCGGGCGGTCACTGCCGCCACCGCCGCTCCCGCCGGGCGTGTTCCCGCCGAGGTCGTCGCTGGCGCAGCGCAGCGCGCCCAGGCTCGCGACGAGGGCGACCCAACCAAGCACACGTGGTGAGAAGCGAAGAAGCACGGGAAGCGAGCCGCAGTCTAGCATCCGCCCGCCCCCCCGGCATCAGGCCGCCGGAGGACCGTTCACGGGACCATCAGGGAGGCCGTTCACGGGGACCGCCCCGAGGGACCCCAGAGGGACCGCGTCCAGAGGGGCCGCCCAGAGGAAACGCTCAGGGGAGCTTCACGTGGCGGAGCAGCACGTTGTTGGCGCTGTCGTAGACGCGGAGCGTGACCAAGGCGGGGCCGCTCGGCGAGAGCACGCTGGCGTCGAGATCGAACTCCTCCCGCTGCTCGTCGAAGACGCCGTCCGTCGGGAAGAAGGGGATCCACTGGCCAGTGCCCGCGAGCCCCAGCTCGATGCGCTGGATGGGCCCGACGCCGTCGAGGGCGACCCCGCGGATGCGGCGCCCGTCGACGCGCAGCTGCTCCACCGTGGGCGGGGTGTTGTCCACCAGGATCACCTGGCTCTCCCGCTGGTGGCGCTTCACGCGATCCGGAGGGTTCGACAGCTCGTCGCTGGCGAGGACGCGCACCCGATAGCGCCCCTCGGGGAGATCCGACGTGTCCCAGGAATAGCTCTCCGAGGTGTGCACCTCGTGGGGCTCCAGGATGTCGAACCACTCGTTGCTGCCGACCAGACGATACTGCAGGCGGAAGCGCAGCTCGTCCTCGTCCGGGTTCTGCACCTTCCAGGACAGCTTGATCTTGCTGTCCGGCTTGCCCTCCACGGGGCCGCCGGACTTCTTCGCCCCGCTCGACCCTTGCACGTCGGCGCCGGAGGTCGCCTTCACCTCCGAGACGAGGGCGCGGAGGTTGTCCGTCACGAAGGGCACCTGGAGGGACCGGAGCTCGGCGTTCTGATCGCGGTTCCAGCGCGCGCGCACCTGGAAGAAGCGCCCCGGCGGGCTCGCGATCGGCCCGGGTCCGACCATCGGCTTGCTCCAGTCCGACCAGGTCTCGTCGGGCTCGGCGGTGTTCCCGCTGCGCGTCGAGAGCTCGAGGGTCCCCGAGGCGTCCCAGGTCATCCGCCCGAACCGAGCGCGGTGGCCCGCGTCGAGCACCTTGCTGGTCCACACCGCGTCCGCGCCGCCGACGCCGCGCACCGCACGGAACACCACCGGATCGCTCCCCACGACGAACCCGGAGGTGCCTTGGATCGCGAGGGCCGCCACCTGCCGCTCCTCCGTGTCCGCCAGCAGGAGGGAGTTCTGGTCCGCGTCCACCGTGAGCACGCGCCCCTCGCTCCCCGTGCCGACGTAGGGCTGCCCGTCGGGCCCGAGGGTCAGGCTCACGAAGTGCTCCTTGGTGTCGTCGAGGAGCTGCTCGGGAGCGCCGTCCGGGCTGAAGCGGTACAGGGTCCCCTTGCCCTTGAGGGCCGAGCCGGAGCCTGGCCGCGGGGGATCCGTCGGCGAGGGGAGCTTGCCGCCACGCCCGCCCCCCTCGAGCTGGTTGGCGATCGCGTAGACGGCGCCCTCGCGGTCCACCGCGATGCCCCGCACCTCCGTGCGGCCGAAGTCGTAGAGCACGGTGGCCCGCCCGGGCCCCGTGATCGAATAGAGGATCGCCGCGTCGCTCGCTCCGGCGTACACCTTGCCGCCCGCCGCGGCCACGCTCATCAAGTGCTCCTGGGCCGCGTCGAAGTAGACCTGCGCCTGGCCGTTCTGCGTGATGCGCCAGAGCTTGCCCTGAGGCCCGGTGGCGGCGAAGAGCGCCTGCTGCTGGGCGTCGTAGGCGAGCGCCCAGACGTGGTCGCTCCCCTCCAGCGTCACCCACTCCTCGAGCCGGTCCCCCTTCAGCTCATAGATTTTGCCCTCCGGCAAGCTCCCCACGAAGACGCGCCCGCCCCAGCCCTCCACCAGCGAGGTGAGCGCGAGCGCCTTGGTCTCCGCGAGCACGGACGCGCGCCCCCCCTGCACCCGCACGAGCTTGCCCTCGTTGCCGGTGGCGAGGAGCACCGAGCCGTCCGGACGCCGCAGGGCGCCCCAGACGCTGGCCGCGCCCTCGACGGGGGTCGCCCCCAGGTTCAACCCGGCGCGCAGCTTCCCGGTGGAGTCCACGGCGACACCCGCCAGCTCTCCTCCTTCGAAATCCTTACCGCTGTCGAGCACGAAGTAGCGGGTGCCCACCGCTTCCGCGGGGCGAGTCCAGGCGCCGCTGACGCCGAGGGCGGCAATGAGAAGGAGTCCTGTGTGCAGTTTCATGGATTTTGGAAGGGAAGGAGACGAACGTCGAAGGAACGGTGGGGACGGGCGCGGCTCGCTCGGCGCTCACCCGTCAACGCAGGGCAGGGCGGATTCGCACGGACACGGAGTCCTCGCCCACGACGAACTGGCGCGTGCTGGCGACGTGGCGCACCTGCGTCCCGAAGCGGCTCGGGTTGATCGAGCTGTGGACGGAGCTCAAGGCGTCGACGGCGCCCGGCGGCAGGTTCTCGGCGATCCGTCCCCGGTGGGCGACCCCGCTCGACCCCGCGTCGAAGGACACCACGATCGACCGCGCGGGGTAGATGGGATCGGTGAAGTTCGCGATGAGATCCTCGAGGGACTCGGGAGCGGCCCGCTCACGCTCCACGGCGTATCCGGGCTCGAGCCGCAGGTCGAGCTTCTTCCCCGCGAAGCGCCGGGGGATGGGCACGGTGATCACCCGCGTCTCCGTGGGTGCCCCGAAGGACTCGAGGGTGACGCGGATGCGCGCAGGCTCCCCGGGATCGAGCTCCGGCTGGAGGAGCTCCGCGCCCCGGAGGCGCTGCACGTCCTGGGAGAAGCTCAGCTGGATGTCGAAGTCCACCGCCTCGATGAAGGCGTGCTGCCAGGGGTTGTTGAGGAGCGCTCCCGCGGCGCGCACGAGCACGGACCGCATCAGCTCCTGGGTCTGGGGAGTGCCCGTGGGCGAGGCGCCGTAATCCTCGAGCACGAGGTCGCCGTAACCGGCGATGCGCACGGTGCTCTTCGCGGACCAGGTGACGTCCCGCCGCTCCGCCGCCGCCGTCTGCAGCGCGCTGCCGAGGGAGACCCCCAAGAACGCCGGCGTCATGAACTTGTCGTGGGCGACCTCGAAGTTCCACTCGGAGCGCGGCGCGCCAGGGACGCCGTGGATCTTCACCCGCACCGGGATGATCGGCGCCTGGGCGGAGTGCGACACCACGATCGACGCCAGCCGATCGTTGACGAGGGCCCCCACCGGCCGCACGGGCGAGCCGATCTTGAAGGAGCGCATCTGGCTCGCCATGAACCAGTGCACCTGACCGATGGCCGTGGGCAGCGCCGTGACGCCCACTTCCATCATCGGGTGCCCGAACGCGACGAGGCGATCTCCTTCCACGCGGGTCACGGTGCCGAGCCCCATGGCGCTCATGTCTCCACGCACCATCTGCACTCCGATGGCGCCACCATCCTCATAACGGGTGGGCGCGCCGGGCTTCGTGCCTCCGCCGCCGCCCGCCTGGAGGGGCTCGAGGCCCAAGGGACCCAACAGATCGTTCGCCGCGGCCACGGAGTCCGGCGTCATGCCGCCGATGAGGAGCGGCGTCGAGACGGGCACGAGCGGCGCGCTCTGTCCGCCCAAGGTCGACTGTCGGCGCTGGGCGAGCTGAGCGGCGTGCTCTCCGAGATCGTACTGCTCGGGCGCTCCACGAAAGCGCGCCTTGCCCCCAGCGGCCTGGGCCGACGCGGACAGACGCTCGCGCGGCGCCGGGATCGTCTTCAGGGGCCACCCGAAGATCTCGTCCGGCAGCGGGCGCATCATGTCGTCGAGCATGTTCCGGATCGGGGTCACCCCGGCGACCGGCTCTTGCCCGAAGGTCCAGCCGTAGGCGTACGCGCCGATCATCTTACCGTCGATGTAGATCGGACTCCCGCTCATACCCGCGACGACCTTCGCCACCTCCAGCCGAGGGTGCTTGGTCTTCACGAGGATCAGCTCCTGACGGGGCCGAAAGTTCTCGAGGACGTCGATCACCTCGACCTCGAAGCGCTCGGGCTTCGTGCCCTCGAACACCGTGAGGCCGTACCCTTTCATCTTCGGTCGAATCTCGGCGACGGAGAGGATGTCGGGGCGCGACGTCTTGCCGTCGGCGCGGGCAGAGTGGATCGCCGGCAAGGACGCGACGAGTCCCAGCGCGGCCGCGGCGAAGAGGAGTGGTGTGGAGCGCACGGTGTCTCGGTCTAGCTAGAGCGGTGAGCGATCTGCGACAAGGGGCGAGCCGACGCCAGGGGACGGGCCGCGGAGGGCCCCGCTCGGAGGGCCCGACTCGGAGAGTCGAGCAGAACGCGACCCAGCCGAGCCAGCTTCATTAAGGCCGCGGAATTGGCGTCCGATGGACATAGCACCGCGCGTCGAGAAAGTGCCGCTCCCGCACCGGGCCGCCCGGAAAATGCACTCGAGCGGCGGTTTTTGTAAGCTCGGGTCGATGCAGCCCGAACTCGCGCGGCCGGCGGCGCCAGCGCTCACGCCGCCCCTCCTGCCGCCCTCCGAGCTGGTGGGCTTCGGGCTGCTCGTCTTCGCGTTCGCCACCCTGATCACCATCCACGTCGCCCTGGCCTATCGCGTGGGGCGGCTCGGGTCGCGCTGGCGTGGACTCCTGGCTTTGTTGGTCCCCCCCGTCGCCCCCCTCGCGGGATTTCTCCTGGGGCTGCGCCTGCTGCCGTCCCTGTGGACCGCCTCCGCCGTGGGGTATCTCATCGCCCTGGCGCGCGCGCTGAGCTGACCTCGTCCTCTCCCTGGCCGCGAGCCGGCCGAACTCAGTCAGGACAAAGGGGCTCTCCTCCCACCCGTCCCTTCGCCCCCACCGTGTGATGACGGCGTTGGAGCAGACGGCGTCCGATCGACGACGCCGGGCGCGGGATCGAGGGCGCCGAGCGACGGGACGGATCATGCTCCGTGAGTAGGGGACCTCCCTACACCTCGGCACCTCGCCCGGGGCGAAGCAGGAAGGCATCGAGGCGAAGGAACGGACCGACGCAGTGGAAAGAAACGGCGCGACAGGAGCGCGTCGGGGGTCGAACGGACGCACGGGTTTCGAGCCGAGCGACCCCTGATCTAGGATCCCGGGCGGGTGGTCCAGGCCGGCGGGTGTGGGGTTGCGTGACGTATCGCCCGGGGGCGCGCTCCGCCCGAGCGCAGCTCGGCGCTCTCGGCACCGCGGTCGGTCATACCGGAGACGAAGGTGGGAAGCGCAAAGGAGGCGTCCGGAGAACCAGACGATCCGCCTGGGGTCGACGAGATCCTGGTGGTGGACGACAACCGCGCCAACCTCGTCGCCATCCAGGCTGCTCTCTTCGGTCTGGGGGGCCGCGTCGTCACCGCCAGCTCCGGTCCGGAGGCGCTGCGCCGGCTCCTCGAGCGGGACTTCGCCCTCCTGATCCTCGACGTGCAGATGCCGACGATGGACGGCTTCGAGACGGCCCGGCTCATCCGCGCCCGTCAGCGCTCCCGGCACACCCCCATCATCTTCGTCACCGCCCACCACCGCGACGATCGCGACGTCTCCCAGGCCTATCAGCTCGGCGCCGTCGACTTCCTCTTCAAGCCGATCGTCCCGGAGATCCTGCGGGCGAAGGCGACGGTCTTCCTGCAGCTGCAGGAGCGCACGCGGGAGGTCGCGCGGCAGTCCCAGCTGCTGCGTGAGCACGAACGGCGACGCCACGAGCTCGAGCTCGCCGAAGCGCGCCGTCGCTGGGAAGAGGACGCCCTGCGACGGCGCATGGAGAGCGAGCGGCGCATCGCCGCCGACATGGCGCGGCGGGCCGACGAGCTGGCGCGCACCGTCGCCGAGCTCGAGCGCGCCGAGCGTGAGTTGACCCGCATGAACCGCGCCCTGGCCGAGGCCGATCGGCGCAAGGACGAGTTCTTGGCGGTGCTCGCCCACGAGCTGCGCAACCCCCTCGCACCCATCGTGAACAGTCTCGGCGTGCTCAAGCTCCTCCTCGGGGACGCGCCCGATCCCGGGGTGCGGCGCGCGGAGGAGGCCATCGAGCGACAGACGCGCCATCTCACCCGCCTCGTCGACGATCTCCTGGACTTGTCGCGGATCAACTCCGGGAAGATCGAGCTCCGCACCGAGCGGCTGCGCCTGAACGACATCGTCTCCCAGGCCGTCGCCCTGGCCCAGCCGTCCATCGAGCAGCGCCGGCACGAGCTCCGGGTCCACCTCCTCGAGTCCGGCGGCGAGGTCGTCGCGGACGCCGTGCGGCTCGCCCAGGTGCTCTCGAACCTCTTGAACAACGCCGCCCGCTACACGGAGCCGGGCGGCGTCATCGAGCTCACCTGCGCTCAGGACGAGACCCACGCCCGCGTCACCGTGCGCGACAGCGGGCGCGGGATCCCCCCCGAGCTGCTGGACAAGGTCTTCGACATGTTCGTGCAGGAGCAGAGCGGCGGCGGCGGGCTCGGGATCGGTCTGAGCCTCGTGCGCAGCCTGGTGCGGCTCCACGGCGGCACGGTGACCGTGGCCAGCGACGGGCTGAATCGCGGTAGCGCCTTCACGATCGAGCTTCCCCGAGCCGGCACGCAGCAGTCCCTCCAGCCCTCGGAGCTCCCCAGTCCGCTCCCGCCTGCGCTCCCCCGGCGCGTGGTCGTCGTCGACGACAACCAGGACGTCCGCGAGACCCTCGGCGAGCTGCTGCGCGGCTGGGGGCACGAGGTCGTGCTGGCCGCCGACGGGGCGGAGGGCGTCGACCGGATCCTCGAGTTTCGTCCGGACGTCGCCCTCGTGGATCTCGGGCTGCCGGTGCTCGATGGCTACGGCGTGGCCCTCGCCGTGCGCGCCGCCCAGCGTGACGCGCCGCGCACGCGCCTGATCGCCGTCAGCGGCTTTGGCCGTGACGCCGACAAGCAACGCGCCCTCGAGTCGGGGTTCGACATGCACCTCGTCAAGCCCGCCGCGGCCGAGGCCTTGCTCCGCGCCCTCGCCTACGGCGCCTCGTCGTCGGCGCCCCCCTGCGCGCCCCGATCGACCGCGGATCCCTCCGCGGGCTGAGCCTTCCTTCGTCCCCCCTCCACGGAGCGGGCACGTCCCCTCCCCTGCCCCCTGGATCCACATGTCGACGCAACTCGCCCCTCAGTCCCAGACCCAGGAGTCCCCTCACCCGCGCGCGCTGCTCGCCGCGCTCCGCGCGTTCCGGCGTGGCGAGCTGTCGACGCGCCTACCGGACGATCTCACGGGCGTGGACGGACAGATCGCCGAGGCCTTCAACGACATCGCCCAGATGGTCGAGTCCCTCCGGGACGAGGTCGTGGATCTCCGCCACGCCGTCGGCAACGAGGGGCGCACCCAGCGAAGGATGAGCGTGGCGCAGGCCCCCGGCGGGTGGGGCGACTGCGTCCACTCCGTCAACGGGCTCCTCGACGATCTGACGTCCCACAACGACGAGCTGGTCCGCGTGGTGAGCGCGGTGGCGCACGGCGATCTGACCCGGAGCATCGCCCTGGGCGCGGACGAGCAACCCCTGCGGGGGGACTTCCTGCGCTCGGCCCGGACCGTCAACGCCATGGTGGAGCAGCTGTCGGCCTTCGGCTCCGAGGTGGCGCGGGTCGCGCGCGAGGTCGGCGTGGAGGGCAAGCTCGGCGCGCAAGCGCGCGTCCAGGGCAACTCGGGGATGTGGCGGGAGGTCACCGACAGCGTCAACTTGATGGCGAGCAACCTCACCGCGCAGGTGCGCGAGATCGCCCGCGTGACGACGGCCGTCGCCCAGGGGGACCTCACCAAGACCATCAACGTCGAGGTGAAGGGCGAGATCGAGCAGCTGAAGCACACCATCAACACCATGGTGGGGCAGCTGAGCGCCTTCGCCGACGAGGTGACCCGCGTCGCCCGTGAGGTCGGCACGGACGGCATCCTCGGGGGACAGGCCCAGGTGCGCGGCGTCTCCGGCGTGTGGCGCGAGCTCACCGAGAACGTCAACTCCATGGCCAACAACCTGACCCTCCAGGTGCGCAACATCGCCGAGGTGTCTCGGGCGATCGCCGGCGGTGACCTGTCCCGAAAGATCACCGTGGAGGTGAAGGGCGAGATGCTCGAGCTGAAGAACACCATCAACACGATGGTCGACCAGCTGAGCTCCTTCGCCGACGAGGTGACCCGCGTCGCCCGCGAGGTGGGCACGGCGGGCATCCTCGGCGGTCAGGCCCAGGTGCGCGGCGTCTCCGGCGTGTGGCGTGAGCTCACCGAGAACGTCAACTCCATGGCCAACAACCTGACCCTCCAGGTGCGCAACATCGCCGAGGTCGTCACGGCCATCGCGGAGGGTGATCTCAGCCACAAGATCACCGTCGACGCTCGCGGCGAGATCCTGGCGCTGAAGAACACCATCAACGCCACCGTCGACAAGCTGAACCGCTTCTCCGCCGAGGTGACGCGCGTCGCGCGCCTCGTCGGCACCGAGGGCACCCTCGGCGTGCAGGCGGAGGTGCGCGACGTCTCCGGCATCTGGAAGGAGCTCACCGACAACGTGAACCTGATGGGGCGCAACCTGACCGATCAGGTCCGCGACATCGCCGAGGTGACCACCGCCGTCGCCAACGGCGATCTCTCCCGCAAGATCACCGTCGAGGTGCGCGGGGAGATCCTGACGTTGAAGAACACCATCAACGCCATGGTGGACTCCCTGAGCTCGTTCGCCGACGAGGTGACCCGCATGGCCCGCGAGGTCGGCACCGAAGGCGTGCTGGGCGGACAGGCGGTGGTGCGCGACGTCTCCGGCATCTGGAAGGAGCTCACCGACAACGTGAACTCCATGGCCAGCAACCTCACCAACCAGGTGCGGAACATCGCCGACGTCGCCAGCTCCGTCGCCGCCGGTGACCTGTCCAAGAAGATCACCGTCGACGCCCGCGGCGAGGTGCAGGACCTGAAGAACACCATCAACGCCATGGTCGACCAGCTGAACGCCTTCGGCGCGGAGGTGACGCGCGTCGCTCGCGAGGTCGGCGTCTAGGGCAAGCTCGGCGGCCAGGCCTCCGTCGAGGGCGTGCGCGGCATCTGGAAGGAGCTCACGGACAACGTGAACCTCATGGCCAGCAACCTCACCAACCAGGTCCGTGACATCGCCATGGTCACCGCCGCGGTGGCCAGCGGCGACCTCACCCGCAAGATCGTCGTGGACGCCCGGGGCGAGATCCTCGGGCTCAAGAGCACGATCAACACCATGGTCGATCAGCTCAGCGCCTTCGCGGGCGAGGTGATCCGGCTGGCCAGCGAGGTGGGCGTCGAGGGCAAGCTCGGCGGCCAGGCGGACGTGCGCGGCGTCGCGGGCACCTGGCGCGATCTGGCCGACTCGGTGAACTCGATGGCCACCAACCTGACCAACCAGGTGCGGAACATCTCCCAGGTGGCCACCGCCATCGCCCAGGGCGATCTCGAGAAGAAGATCGTCGTGGACGCCCGGGGCGAGATCCTCGAGCTGAAGAACACCATCAACACCATGGTCGATCAGCTCAGCGCCTTCGCGGCGCAGGTGACGCGCGTCGCCCGCGAGGTCGGCACCGAGGGCAAGCTGGGCGGGCAGGCCTCCGTGGAGGGCGTGCGCGGCATCTGGAAGGAGCTCACGGACAACGTGAACCTCATGGCCAGCAACCTCACCAACCAGGTCCGCGACATTTCTCAGGTGGCCACGGCCATCGCCGAGGGCGATCTCGGCCGCAAGATCACGGTGGAGGTGCGCGGCGAGATCCTCGACCTGAAGAACACCATCAACACCATGGTCGACCTGCTGAGCTCCTTCGCGGACGAGGTGACCCGCGTCGCCCGAGACGTGGGCGTCGAGGGTAAGCTCGGCGGGCAGGCGGAGGTGCGCGGCGTCTCCGGCATCTGGAAGGAGCTCACGGACAACGTGAACCTCATGGCCAGCAACCTCACCAACCAGGTCCGCGACCTGGCGACGGTGACCACCGCCGTCGCCAACGGCGATCTCTCCCGCAAGATCACCGTGGAGGTGCGCGGTGAAATCCTCGAGCTGAAGAACACCATCAACACCATGGTCGATCAGCTGAGCTCCTTCGCGGCGGAGGTGACCCGCGTCGCCCGCGAGGTCGGCACCGAGGGCATCCTCGGCGGCCAGGCGGAGGTGCGCGGCGTCTCGGGCACGTGGCGCGAGCTGACGGACAACGTGAACGTCATGGCCCGCAACCTGACGGAGCAGGTGCGCGGCATCGCGCGGGTGGTGACGGCCGTGGCCAACGGCGACCTCGAGCAGAAGCTCACCCTCGACGCGAAGGGGGAGCTCGCGACCCTGGTGGAGACGATCAACAACATGATCGTCACGCTGCTGACCTTCGCCGATCAGGTCACCAACGTGGCCCGCGACGTGGGCGTGGAGGGGAAGCTCGGCGGCCAGGCGGACGTCCCCGGCGCGGCGGGCATCTGGCGGGATCTGACGAACAACGTGAACGAGCTGGCCGGTAACCTGACGCGCCAGGTGCGCGCCATCGGCGACGTGGCCACCGCCGTGACCAAGGGCGACCTGACCCAGTCGATCACCGTCGAGGCGCGCGGAGAGGTCGCCCTGCTCAAGGACAACCTCAACCAGATGATCGTCACCCTCGCGGAGACGACGCGCGTCAACAAGGAACAGGACTGGCTCAAGACCAACCTGGCACGCTTCACGCGCATGTTGCAGGGGCAGCGCGACCTCCTCACGGTGGCGCGCCAGGTGCTTTCGTCGCTGGCGGAGGTCGTCGACGCGCAACACGGCGCGTTCTACATGGCCGATCGCTCGTCGGGGCGCACCGTGCTGCGGCTCTTCGCGTCCTACGCCCACACCCAGCGCGCGAGCCGGGTGGACGCCTTCGAGTTCGGTGAGGCGTTGGTCGGCCAGGCCGCGGCGGAGGCCAAGCGGATCCTGGTGACGGACGTGCCCGCCGACTACATCCAGATCGGCTCCTCCTTGGGCAGCGGCCGGCCCTGGAACATCGTCGTCGTCCCGATCCTCTTCGAGGGCGACGTGAAGGGCGTCATCGAGCTGGCGTCCTTCCACGCCTTCAAGGAGATCCAGCTCGATTTTCTGGAGCAGCTGCTCGAGAGCCTCGGCATCGTCGTCGCGACCATCGAGGCCACCATGCGCACCGACGAGCTGCTGCGGCAATCCCAGAGCCTCGCCCAGGAGCTCCAGACGCAGCAGGAGGAGCTGCAGCAGACGAACGAGCAGCTGGAAGAGAAGGCGCGCCAGCTCACCGAGCAGAAGCTCGAGGTCGAGCGCAAGAACCACGAGGTCGAGCTCGCCAAGGAGGAGCTGGAGGAGAAGGCCGAGCAGCTCGCCCTCACCTCTCGCTACAAGTCGCAGTTCCTCGCGAACATGTCCCACGAGCTGCGCACCCCGCTGAACAGCCTCCTGATCCTCTCGCGGCAGCTCTCCGAGAACCACGGCGGCAACCTCTCGCCGCCCCAGGTCGAGTACGCGCAGACGATCAACCAGGCCGGCGCGGACCTGCTGGCGCTGATCAACGAGATCCTCGATCTGGCGAAGATCGAGTCCGGCACGATGGCGGTGGACGTCTCCGACATCCCCTTCGTGGATCTCTGCGAGTACGTCGAGCGGTCCTTTGGGCAGGTCGCGGCGGAGAAGAAGGTGAGCTTGTCCATCGAGCTCTCGGAGGACCTCCCGCAGTCCATCCGCACGGACGACATGCGGCTGCGCCAGGTGCTCCGCAACCTGCTCTCGAACGCGTTCAAGTTCACCGACCGCGGCGAGGTTCGGCTCAGCATCACTCTGCTCGCTCCGGACGCGGCGCGCTTCGACAGCAAGCAGCTGAGCGAAGCCTCCGCCGTCATCGCCTTCTCGATCAGCGACAGCGGGATCGGCATCGCCAAGGACAAGCAGCAGATCATCTTCGAGGCGTTCCAGCAGGCGGACGGCGGCACCAGCCGGCGCTACGGCGGCACCGGGCTCGGCTTGTCCATCAGCCGGGAGATCGCGGCTCTGCTCGGAGGCGAGCTCTCGGTGGCCAGCGAGGTGGGCGCGGGCAGCACGTTCACCCTGTACCTCCCCCTCGACGCGACGCCGGCCGCGCCCTCCCGCAGCGAGCCTCCCCTGCAGCTCACGCCCGTATCGGCGCCCCCTTCCTCGACCCGCACGGCGCCGAAGTCGGGCGTCTCCGACGACTTCTTGAACATCACCCCCGGCGACCGGGTGCTCCTGATCATCGAGGACGAGCCCGTCTTCGCGCGTGCCCTGTTGGCGGAGGCGCGCGCCCAAGGGTTCCGCGGCGTCGTCGCTCCGAGCGGTGCCCAGGGGCTGCAGTTCGCCCGCGAGCTGGTGCCCCAGGCGATCACCCTCGACCTCCGCCTGCCCGACATGGACGGCTGGGTCGTGCTCGATCGGCTCAAACACGACGCGCAGACGCGGCACGTGCCGGTCTACGTCATCTCGGCGGTCGACGAGGCAGGGCGCAGCTTCGAGCGAGGCGCCTTCGGCTTCCTGCACAAGCCCACGCGGGGCGCAGACATCGAGCGGGCCGTCGCGGAGCTCGTGCGCTTTTTGGATCGCAGATCCAAGAAGCTCGCGATCGTCAGCGCCGACGAGCAGCGAGGTGCGCAGCTCCGCGACCACGTCGCGTCGAACGAGCTCGAGTACGTCGTGACCCACCCCACAGACGCCCTCGCCCGCCTGCGGGAGCGGGCCGTGGATCTGCTCGTCGCGGACCTCGCCTCCGTCGAGGGGTGGCCCGCCGAGCTGCTCGAGGCCCTGGGACCGAGCGGCCCGCTGGGGACCCTCCACGTCCTGCTCTACGACGCGAGGGCCCCCGGGACGGACTCTCTCGGGCGCGACGTCCCTGAAGCCAGCGCCCCTGAAGCCAGCGCCCCTGAAGCGGTGGAGCGCCTCCTTGCCGCCCGCGACGCCCGCAGGACCAAGCTCGTCCACGGCCCCGAGCAGCTGTTACAAGAGGTGACCGGGCTCCTGCACCTGAGCGAGACCGGGCTCACCCCCGAGCTCCAGAAGGTGCTGCGGGATCCCACGTGGAGCGCCCGCCCCTTGGCGGGACGACACGTGCTCATCGTCGACGACGACGTGCGCAACATCTTCGCCCTGACCACCGTGCTCGAGCAGTACTCGATGCGTGTCACCTTCGCGGAGAACGGCGCGGACGCCCTCCGCAAGCTCGACGAGGACACCCCGGACCTGGTGCTGATGGACATCATGATGCCGGAGATGGACGGGTACGAGGCGACCCGCCGGATCCGCGAGCGCGAGGGCTCGTCCCACCTGCCGGTGATCGCCCTGACGGCCAAGGCCATGAAGGGAGATCGCGAGAAGTGCCTCGAAGCGGGCGCTTCGGACTACGTCACGAAGCCCGTGAACCCGGAGCACCTGCTGTCGGTGCTCCGGGTCTGGTTGCACCCGTGAGCTTCGAGGGTCGCGGCGCCTGCGTCAGGCGCCTACCCCTGCGGACGCATCACCAGGAGGACGTGGGACCAAGCGTCTGCCGCGCACCCCGACCAGCTCACGCTGAGAGAGTTTCCGGTCGCGAAGGCGTACCCCTGGGACACCGTGGAGGCCGACGTGGTCAGCACCGGCAGGGTGGACACGTTGATGCCGGTCGGCGCCGGATTGCCGTCCAGCGCCCGCGCCTCGGTGAGGATGCTAGCCACCCAGGCGCCGGCGCTGGTGACGACGTTGACGGAGGACGCAGTGGGCCCACACGCGCTCCCGCCGTGGCTCACGAGCCCCCTGTCGATCCACGGACTCGACTGGTGAACGTTGATGAGCTCGATGACGCGCGCCGCCCACCGCTGGCTCCCCGACAAGCCAGTGGGCACGAGCGACACGGTATGATTGCCGGCCTCGCTCGGCAGGTCCTCGCTGAGCTGATAGTAGATGCCGGCCCAGGCCTGGTTGTCGTAGCGATTGACGATCTGCACCATTGGCTGCCCGGCGTAGTTGACGACAGGAGGCAGACCATCCGGGTTGGCCTTGTTGCCGAGCAGGAGCACGACGGCGCGGAACGCGTTCGCCGCCGCCGGCGTCTGCAGCTGGTGAGTGAAGGTCAGATCAGTCGTCGACGACACCGCGTCCGTGTCGTCGTTGACGACCTCGATGGGGAGATAGGCCTTGCAGCCTTCGGCGGTACAGTACGGAGTCGCCCCGCTGCAGACGTCGCCGCAGGACAAGCAGTTGCTCGTCGTCCCCAGAGGCAGGGTGCACTTGCGCTCGGGATCGCTCGTGTTCGGACAGAAGCCGGTGGCGCAGCTCACCGAGCAGCTGCCCGAGCTGCAGCTCGCCGACGCCACGTTCGTCTGCGCGCTGCCGCCGCAGATCCGATCGCAGGCGCCGCAGTTGTCGCCGTCCGCGGTGACGTTCACCTCGCAGCCGTTCTCCGCGTCGCCGTCGCAGTCCTCGAAGCCGGCGGCGCAGCCGTCCCCGTCGAAATCGATGCGACACACGCCCTCGTCGCAGACGCCCTGGGCGTTCGCCGGCGCACACACCTCGCCGCACCCACCACAATTGCTCAGGTCGGCGTCGGTGTTCACCTCGCAGCCATCGGAGGCCCGCTCGTTGCAGTCGGCGGTGCCGGAGGCACACACCAACGTGCAGCGGCCGTCGTCGCACTCCGCCGCCGCGTCGTCCGGCGGCGCCTTGCAGTCGCCGTCCAGCACGCAGGCCTTGCCCACCTCGCACCCTTCGCAGGGGCCGCCGCAGTCGACGTCGATCTCCCCACCGTTCTTCACCCGATCGGTGCAGCTCGCCTCCGCGCAGGTGCCGCTCTTGCAGATCGTGCTCGCGCAGTCCGCCCCCTTCGCGCACTTCTTCCCGGCCTCGCAGGGGGCGCACTCGGCGCCGCCGCAGTCGACGTCCGTCTCGGTGCCGTTGCGTACGTCGTCCACGCAGGAGGCCGACTGGCAGCGGCCCCCCGTGCAGCTGTCGTTGACGCAGTCGCCGTCGGCCCGGCAGTCCCGGCCGAGGGCGCAGGGAGGGCAGTCGATACCCCCGCAGTCGATGTCCGTCTCGTCCGCGTCCTTGGTCCGGTTCTCGCAATGCGAGACGGGCCCGCTGCCCCCCGGCCCGATGTCTCGCTCGCTGAAGTCGAAATCGGGGGTCAGGCACGAGGTGGGCAACAGGGCGGCCACCAGCAACGTGAGCAGCCAGCCTCCCACTTGGCTGCGGCGCTCCCAGCCCGCGCGGAGGAGGGAAACAAGGAAGGGCATTCCTTTACGATACCATGCACCGCTCGGCCGTGAACCGGGGATGCCGCGCCGCGCGGGAGTCGATCCGAGACGCCTGCCATCGTGTAGGAGAAGGTCGCAGAGCGGGGACTCGTCGCTGGTGCGGCGGGGCGGGGCCCCATCCGTCACGGGGGGCGCCGCGCTAGCCCCCACGGGAAGGAGGCTCCGTCATCAGCGCATCGCATCGCAGCTCAGGATCGAACCGGAGCGAGGCGCGACCTGAGAAAGGCGACCACTTCCTCGTCGCTGCGCTCCGGAGCGCCCGGCAGGCGCACGAAGGCGCGGGCCAGGGGGCGCCAGCGGCCCAGCATCAGGAGCAGCCAGATCTGGAAGTAGTCGAGGCCATCGAAGACCACGGCGTCGTTGCGGCCGTACTCTTCCTTTCGGTCCTCGAACTCCTGCGCCATTTCCGTGTAGTGCAGCGCGGGGCGGAAATGGTGAACGATGTGGTAGCCGTCGTTGAAGCAGCGGCGGTTGTAGCGGGTGTTGATGCAGGTGATGCTGTTCTTGAAGGGGCTCGCGCTGTCCGAAGCGTCGACGAAGGCGTGCTGGGTCCAGTTGCCCATCATCATGAGTGTGCGCACCACGAGCACCGGGATCACGAAGACCACGAGGGTCGCTTGCCCGCTCACGAAGAAGCCGAGCAGGGCGGCTCCGGCCCAGAACCCCAGCTCACCGGACGCCACGCGACGCGCGAGGCGCTTGCGGTTCTTTCCGATCAGGTAGGCCACCAAGGTCGGCAAGCCCACGAAGAGGAACTTCACGTAGTAGTGGAGCCACGCGAGGAAGCTGTCCCGCTGATAGCCCATCGTGGAGCTCAGGTCCTCGGCGCCGTTGTTCTCCTTGTGGTGCATGCCCAAGTGGTGCCCGAAGTAGGTGTTCGGGGTCTGCCCGTAGAACACGGCGAGCACCACCGGGATGTAGTGGTTCAACACCCGGTAGCTCTTCTTGAAGAGCGGGCGATGCGACACGCAGTGCAGCATCAGGATGTAACGATCGAAGAAGAACACTCCCCAGATCGCCCAGTACCCGGCGGCCAGCCACCAGCTGAAGCTCCCGAGCGCGAACAGCAGCGCGGCGAAAGGCAGCTGCACCAGCGTCATCGCGAGCCCGAGCTCGACGAAGACGTGGTCGCGGGGGTCGTTCAAGACGGCGCTGAGCCAAGCGCGCCAACGCGCGAGGAGGCTCCTCGACGACGCGCGACCCGCACCTTCGGACGTGGGAACAGGACCCGTTGCAATAGGTTCGACGTCGACGTCGAGGGCGGCAGCGCCGTGCGGAGATAGCTGAGTCAAGGGAGGGCCTTTCCGAGCAAAGGGTTCCCATACACCAGGCCTTCCGAGCGGTCGACCGGCCGAGAAACCTCTCGACGACGTCATCTCGCCGCTCGCGGAGAGGCGCCCTGGAGATTCCGTCTAGAGATTCCGCCGAAACGGTGAACGTCCAGGGCGGCCATCGCGGGGGCCATCGTGGACGCCGTCGGGCGCCGGCGCCGGCCACGCTCCTCTCCGAGAGCCCGCAGATTCCTCGAGCCGCCTCCCGACGACCACGCAGGCGCAAGAGGGCCGCGATCTCTCCGTCGGAGATCGCGGCCTCTGCCTCACCTCACTTCACGACGATGCGACGCTTGCAGGAGCTCGTGCACTCCTGACTACCCGTGACGCCATCGTCGCACTCCTCCGGGGCCTGGACGACGCCATCGCCACAGCGGGGCGCGAGGGTGCAGTCTTCGTTGCAGCCGCCGTACTCGCCCGTGTTGGCGTCCTTGCCCAGGTCGCACTGCTCGGGGCCGTTGCGCTCGCCGTCGCCGCAGTAGGGAGCGGGCTGGCAGTCGTAGCCGCAGCCCTCCCCGTTCGCGGAGTAGGCGCGGTTGTCGAGCCCGTCGTCGCAGGTCTCTCCCGCCGCGGCGTCGATGACGCCGTCACCGCAGTAGGGGCCCCAGTCGCACTTCGTGTTGCAGCCGTCGTAGGCGTTGTCGTCGTTGTCGTCGCCGTGGTCGCAGACCTCGTAACCGGCCTGCACGATGCCGTCACCGCAGAAGGGCGGCCGCTTGCACGACGCGCCGCAAGAGTTCGCGTCGTAGGCGTAGACGTCGTCGTTGTAGCCGTTGTCGCACTGCTCACCCTCGCCCTCCTGGACCAGACCGTCACCGCAGTGCGGTCCGCGGAAGCAGGCCGTGCTGCAACCGTCGTACAGGTCGTCGTCGTTCAGCTCACCCTCGTCGCACTCCTCGTAGGGTTGTTGGACGTCGCCGTCGCCGCAGCGGGGCCCCCACTCGCACTGGTCGGTGCAGCCCCCGTACTCGCTCGAGTGGAAGGGCCCGTAGTCGCAGGACTCCGTCTCCGGGTGCAGGATGCCGTCACCGCAGTGGGGCAGGATGAAGCAGTTCGCATCGCAGTACGGACCGCCGTCACACTGCTCCGCGCCGTTGCGGATCCCGTCGCCGCAGAAGGGACCGGTCTGGCAATCGTAGGTGCAGGAGCCTTCGCCATAGCCGCCGTTCTCGGCCCCGAGATCGCAGGTCTCGTGGCTGGCCTGGTGGATCCCGTCTCCGCAGAACCCTCCGAAGCCGCAGTCGGTCGTGCAGCTCCCGGGGCCATAGCTGAAGTCGTTGTTCGCCGCGCCGTTGTCGCAGACCTCGAAGGCGGCCTGGATGATGCCGTCACCGCAGGTGGGGGGAGCCACGCAGCCGGGAGCGCAGGCGCCGCTGGCGATACTTCCGCCGTAGAGGTCGCGGTTCTCCCCATTGTCGCAGTCCTCACCCTCCTGCACCACGCCATCGCCGCAATAGGCGAGCATCGTGCAGTCGGTGTTGCAGCGCCCGGACACGCCGTCCTCATTGTCCTCCCCGTCGTCACACACCTCACCCGCCACGACGATGCCGTCGCCGCAGATCGGGGTGCAGAAGGAGCGGGGCGCCAGGAAGCCCGACATGGTCAGAGCGAAGTTCGACTCCGAGGTGTGTCGCTCGGCGTGGAAGAGCACGATCTCGTAGACCTGTCCCTTCACCAAACCGAAGCGGCTGTCCTCATTGTCCGCCTGCTCCGCCGCGTCGTAGCAGTTGCCGAGGGGCGGCAACGTGCCCTGGCCGTGCACCGAGCAGTTGCTGTCCGTGCCCGTGGGCGAGCCGTCGTCGCCGAGGACGACCCGACCGGACAGCTCCGAGTGCACGCCGCCGATGTCCACGGCGAGGCGACCGTTGACGAACACCCAGACGTCGTCGTCGCCGGTGAAGGTGAGGGTCTCGCCGCCCTGGTACTGGAAGAAGTAGCGGAGCTCCGTGGTGAAGTGGAAGTTGTGGGCGCGACAGGTCGCGTTGCAGGTCGCGCAGGAACCGTTGCAGTTCTCCTGACACTCGACACCGCTGCTGTTGCCTCCGCCGCAGTTCGGCACCTCGCTTCCGACAGAACCAAAACCCCGACCATCGAGGGGGAAGAAGTCGTTGTCTTGGAAGCGGTACGTGGTGGAGCTCGAGCCGCCCTGCTGGGTGAGGGTGAGCACGTCCGGGATGACCTCCACGTCATAGGGGCCGTCGTCCCGATACCAGGCGGCGAAGCTGTTGGCGGACAGAATCCCGGTCGTCGAGCGGTTGTTGACCCGGAGCTCCATCTTGCCGTCGTCGTCCAGACGCCCGCAGGTGTCCTGGTTCGACGTGGTGCAGGGCGTCCCCGCGATCCCGGGCACGTGGTCCTTGTATCCGTACTGGAAGTCCGGGTGCCCCCCACCGGAGGTCGCGTTGCCCGCCTTGAAGTCCCGGTAGGTCACCCGCATCTGCACCGTCTCCGGGGGCTCGAGCAGGTCGGTGCAGTGGAAGCCCTCCTCCTCCTTGCAGTCGGAGGAGCAGCCATCGCCGCTCGTCAGGTTGCCGTCGTCGCACTCCTCGTCACCCGTGATGAGCCCGTCCCCGCAGGAGAGGGTCACCACCGGGTTGGGGCCGGGGGTGACCACCGGCTCGTTCTGGCAGGTGGGACCGCAGCCATCGCCACCGATGGCGTTGCCGTCGTCGCAGCCCTCGCCCGGCTCGGTCACGCCGTTGCCGCACACGGACTCGACACAAGAGATGTCGTCGTCGGGGCCGGCGGCGTCCAGCTCCGCCTCCGAGGGACAGGTGTGCCCGGGCTCGACACGACAGCTGGCGTTGCAGCCATCGCCGTTCGTCAGGTTGCCGTCGTCGCACTCCTCGTCCCCGGTGATCTTGCGGTCCCCGCAGCGTGGGATGCAGGCCCTGCCCGGGACGGGGCAGACCCAACCATCGTCCACGATGCACGAGGTGCAGCCGTTGTTGGACTCCGCGCCGGTGTCGCACTCCTCACCCGCGGTGAGGACGCCGTCGCCGCACACCTCCTCCACGCACACGGAGGGCTGCAAGCCGGAGCAGAACCAGCCGTCCTGGACCTGACACTCGATGCAGCCGGCGGAGCTCATCGCCCCCACGTCGCAGGTCTCTCCCGCCTGGGGCTGGAGGATCCCGTCACCACACGAGGGGAGCGCCAGGCAGACCCCGGGACGAGGACAGTTGTAGCCCTCCTCCGCCGTGCAGGTCGCCGAGCAGCCGCTCCCAGGGGCCGGAGGATCGCAGGTCTCGCCGAACTCGATGACCGAGTTCCCGCACACCGCCTGGCCGATCACGTCACCGTCGTAGCCCGTGCAGGTGGCGTTGCAGCCGTCGACGCCCGGCGGATCGCAGACCTCACCGGGCTCCACCACGCCGTTGCCGCACGCGATCGTCGACGTGCACCCGTCGACGCCGCACTCGTAGAAGGGCTCGACCTTGCACGCCGCCGAGCAGCCGTCCCCGCTCAGGCGGTTGCCGTCGTCGCACTCCTCACCACCCATACGGACGCCGTCGCCGCAGATCGGCGCACATTGCCCGTTCGAGGAGCAACGCCAGCCGGGCTCCAGGGTGCACGTCGAGGAGCAGCCGTCTCCACTCTGGGGGGGCATCTGCCCGTCGTCACACTCCTCGTCAGGGGTGCGCACGCCGTCACCGCAGATCTGCTCGATGCAGGGCTGCCCGGGCTCGCCACAGAAGAACCCCTCCTCGATCTTGCACTCCGCAGAGCAGCCGTCGCCGTCTTGGGGCGGCATCTGGCCGTCGTCGCACTCTTCACCGCGCTCCCGCGTCCCGTTGCCGCACACCGGCAGCGGCATGCACTCCTTGTTCGGGCGGGGACAGACCCAGCCGTCCTCGATGCTCTTGCAGTCCGCGGAGCAGCCGTCCTTGCCCTTGGTGTTCCCGTCGTCGCAGGCTTCGTCCCCTTCGATGAGGCCGTTGCCGCAGGTGGCGATGGGGACGCAGGGCTCGTTGGGCTCGGCGCAGAAGAAGTCGGGATCGACCTCGCGGCAATCCGCGGAGCAACCGTCGCCGTCCTTGGTGTTGCCGTCGTCACAGAGCTCTCCGGGCTCGAGCTCACCGTTGCCGCACTCGGCGTCGGGCACCTCGTCCGAGCTACCGCCGCCGGTGCCGCCCGTGTCGTCGCCGATGTCGATGATGCTTCCACCGGAGCTCGTGCCGCCACCGCTGCCGGGAGCCCCTCCGGGACCTGGCTCGGTGTCGTCCCCGCCAACCTGGGCGGGGCTACCGCAGGCGAGCGCCGCGGGCAAAAGGAGGCCCCACAGGGCGTGCCTCCAGGACGGGAGAGAGAGGGCGAAGCGACTGACAAGGCTAGGAGGAATCATCGGCGTGGCACCCTGAAGAGGCTGGCCCGAGTGAACACGCCAGCCCCCCGCCGATTATTGAACGATTACCCAGACGAAAGGAATGGGCATTCCATCATCCGACGGAGAAACCTCTTGAATTATGAGTCGTCTGAGGGGCCGGCCACGGTAGGCGCATCCCGGCGCGTGTCAGGACGCGTAGGTACACGTGACAGCTCCTGCGCTCGAAATCGCCCGGTGAATCCGCTCCCGCTGAAGAGGCCGAACACGCGCATTGCCCATCGCCGGCCCGCGCTCTCCGTCGGCGCCGACTCCCGGCGCCTGCTCTTCGGCGACGCGTCGGTGACTCGCCACGCCACCGCGCCTCACGCCTCACTCCTCGCGGCGGAAGGGTCTCGTCTTCGTCAGCGTGGTCAGACCGGAGAACCCTTCTTCGATCCAGCGATCCCGCACGCGCCGCGCGAGCTCCCGCTGGCCCTCCCACTGCACCACGACCGCGTAGACGAGGCAGCCGTCCTCGTACGCGGGGTACGCCGCCCAGGCCGCAGAAAAATCGTAGCGGGTAAAGAAAAAGCTCAGCTCGCCGTCCGTGGCGTGCACCACCAGCGGCTCGCGACGCCAGCTGCTCGCGTGCTCGGAGACGGGGGTGTAGCGCACCCGATAGGACGACGCGCGGTCGAGGGCTTGGCGTTCGAACTCCGCCATGCACGCGGCGCTGGTGGGAGCCTCGCCGTCGGGCGTGCGCACGACGAACGCCGCCGAGAACACGTGGCGGTCGTCCCCGTAACGGAATGCGGCGAGGTGATCGACGAAGCGGATGCGCACGCGCCGCCAGTTCTCCCAGTCGGGCAAGGGAAAGTGGACCTGGTCGTCCTTGTCGTTCCGCCAGCCCCAGGGCTGTTCGAGCTGGCGGTCGAGCGCGGCGACGTGGGGTTCGTAGGCGTCTCCACCAGGGCGCTCCCTCGTGATGGATTCGGGAGAGGGGGGCATCCCGGGGGGACGACGCACAGGTGTGGTGCAGGCCGCCGCGAGCGCGCAGACGAGCGGGCAGCTTCGCCGTGCCCAACGCCCGAGTCTCCGCCGCGACGCTCCTGCCCCTCGCATGGCTACACCGTGGAATGGATGAGCCGGATCTCGTTCCAGTCGTGTTGACCGAGCCCCAGCTCCCCCGCGTAGCGCACGTAGCGGGGCTCACGTCCCGAGCGCGCCAGATCCGGGATCTTGCGCGCCTTGCGCTCCTCGTCGATGACACGCCAGCCGACCGTGTCGAGCGCCACGGGATCCGTCGAGGCGTACACGGAGCCGTGGGGAACGCGCGTGCGCGGATCCTTGTCGAGGGGCCCCTTGTCGTAGGTGATCTTGAACGCGTCCACGATGTGCAGACGCACCCGGCTCTGCACGATCGGGTGGTTGTACAACATCGCGATCTGCGGGCTCGCCTGGTTGGCGTGGTGCTCGTGGGGGTTGTCGATGTTGCCGTGGGTGATGTTCTTCATGGCCCCGGTGAAGCCGCAGATCGAGTGGTCCTTCATCATCGTCATGTCGATGACGGCGGTCGCCTCCGTGAAGTACCGACAAAACCGCGTCTTGATCCCCCGGTAGATGCGCACCGGCGCCATCGGGTGGTTGCGGTTGTTGTGGGTGGCCGTCGTGACCCCGGCGGGGAGCTGCCACTGCCGCACTCCGACCCGCGTGCCCATGAGGTAGGTGGGGTACTGCTCGTAGACGGTCAGCCGCTCAGGAGGGACGCCGCAGGCGAGCACCGCCTCCACCACCGGTAGGATCAGCTCGAAGTTGACGGCCATGGTGTGGCCGACCTGCCCGGCGATGCCGTTGACCTTGATGGCGACCACGTCGTCCGGATGGATGAAGCGCCGCATCGCGGCGGTCGCGTCCGGCGCGCCCGTGAGGTCGGTCAGGGCACGCTCGAGGAGCCGCCGCGCCACCTCGGGCTCGGGCCACAGCTGGTTCTTCTGCATCATGGACGGGAAGTCGCCCTTGGCCTCCGCCCGCACCACGCGCCCCGGCGCCGCCAGCGGCTGAAAGCCAGCGGGGGGGCGGGCGATCAACGACGTGTCCGCTCGAGCGTCCGCCGGCTTCTCCGCCTCCTCGCCTCGTGCCTTCGTGCCCCAGGCCAGCAGGGCCGTCGCCGCCGCGGCGCCCGCGAAGCGACGTCGATCGACGCGCCCGACGTCCGGGCGCCGTTCGCCCCGCGTCTCGCGCTGGTCGCACGACGACTCATCTTCTCGACGCCCTTCCTCGGAGGCGAACCCCGACGAACTCGGTGCAGGGGGATTTCTGCTCATGCTCGTCCATTTCGCTGCGAGCCGCGCGCGGTGTCACGGCCGTCGGCGCGGGCTCGCGCCTTGGCCTCCGGGGCTATCACGCGGGCAGGAGGGCGGCAAAGCGCGGCTGCGGTGGCCCACCTCCGTGCTAGAGTCCGCGGAGATGCGGCCGCGTTTCGGGGCTACGGACAGCGCGCGCGCGACCAGTGACGCGCAGACGACCACGAGCCCGCGGAGGCCCCTGCGTTGGCCGAGCCTCGTCGGCTTCACGGCGTTCTTCACCGCGGCGGTGGGCGCGGGGGTCCTCGTCGGTCGCTGTTCGGCGACCGCTCCCGAGTCTCCGGCGCGCACGACCGTGGTGCGCCCCTCCCCCTCGGTGATCGTCGCCGTCCGTCAGCTGGCGCGGCTCGAGGGCGCCGTCTTCTCCATCGAGCGCATCATCGACGTCCGGGAGAAGCAGTCGCGCTTCTTCGACCTCCTGAAGACGGAGGACGCGCTCCTGCTGGTCGCGGCAGGCGAGGTCACCGCCGGCGTCGATTTGGGAGAGCTGCGCCCGGACGACGTGCTCGTCGATGACGAGCGGCGCCAGGCCATCGTGCGCCTCCCCCGCGCGGTCATCCTCTCTCGACGCATCGACAATCAGCGAACGTACGTGCACACGCGCCGCACGGACGCGTGGGCCGTTCGTCAGGAGCACCTGGAGACCCGCGCACGACAAGAGGCGGAGCGGACGCTGGAGGAGGCGGCGCTCGGCGGAGGCATCCTGGCTCAAGCCGAAGAGAGCGTCGCCCGCACGGTCGACACGCTGCTCCGCTCCCTGGGTTACGAGCGCGTCGAGGTTCGCTTCCGCGACGCGGAGCCGTCCATGCCCGAGCGCCCGAGCCCGGCGCCTCGACGCTGAGCGGCACCGCTCCAGGGGAGGCCGGGAGACAGCGCGGGGCTGGAGCCGCCGAGACGCAGAGCCACGCGGACGCAGGGCCGCGAAGCGATGGTGACGCGAGCCCGCGTGTGCGGCGCACCGCGACGGCTCAGGGTGAACCCTCGGGAGCCTCCTCCTCCTTGGGCGGATCGAGGACCAGCAGCGGGGTGAGCCGGCGCAGGCTCTTGGGACCGATGCCCTTGACGCGCAACAGGTCCGTCACGCGCCGAAACTTCCCGAGTCGCTCTCGGAGCGCGACGATCTGCTCCGCACGGCGCTCCCCGACCCCCGGCAAGCGCGTGAGCTCCGACACGTTGGCGACGTTGAGGATGATCCGACCGTCGGCGGTAACGCCCTGACCCGCGCTCTTCTTCGCGTCGCCCGCTCCAGCGCAGGGGTTCTGCGCGGCCTCGCCCTCGGCTTCGGGCGCGTCGGCTTTCGGCGCCTCCGGGCGGGAGGCGGACGCCACCGGAGACGCCTGCTCCGGCGGAGAAGCATCATCATGGAGCTCCGAACGCCCGGCGTCTCCCAGCGACGCCGTGACCTCCGTGGTGGCTCCGTCCGCGTCCTCCTGCGGCTCCCCTGCGAGCCACTCCGTGCCCCGCGCGCTCACCTCGATCCCGCCGACGGATTGCTGCATCGACGCAGCTCCCGCCAGCGCGAGGCAGGAGAGCCCCAGACAGGCTCCTGCGGTCTTCAGGGCCACCGGAGCCCACACGTGCTCGCGGAGACGTTGCCAGCGAGAGCTCCGCTCCACCGCGGGCGCAACGGAGGCAGCGGGGGACCGAAGTCCCCCGCTGGGCTCCTGGTGGAACGTCTCCCGCCGAGCGGTGGTCGATGTGTCGACGTGCTCACTCGTCAGCGGAACCATGACGGATCTCCTCCTTCTCACACGGCGATGACGTCGGCCCCGGAGGCGCGTGGGAAGCGGTCGTTGGCCGGCTGATCCTTCGGCGTGTAGTCGCGGATCTGCAGCTCCCCGCTGACGGGCAGCGAGTCGAGCTTGCAGTTGATCGAGCCGTCGCTGTTGACGAACGCCACACCGACGCGGTTCCAGTAACGGCGCTCGCCGCGGCTGGAGATCACGTAAACCACCTTCATCTTCGACTGATCCATGACACTTACTCCTTGGTTCTGGGGCGGCGCTCGGTGCCGCCACGCCAAGCCAATTGCGAGGGGCGTGCCATCGCTCGATCCAGCCAATAACGGCTCCGATCCGCGCTCGAGGGCCGCACCGCGCGGCTGGCCGCCACGTCCACGGATCCGGCCGCCACCCCACCGCGCCCCCCAACCGCGCCCCGCTCGCCCGGCCGCGCGGAGACCCGTGTGCGCCGTGTAGGTGTCGTGAGGTCACTGTGAGGACCGAGCGCCCGATCTCCGCCGCACCCGGTCCCGCGCAGGGGGGAAACGCCCTTTACTCCGGGTAATTCACGACGACGATGGGAACTGGTG
>JAAZAA010000223.1 GCA_012514535.1 Myxococcales bacterium
GGCACGGCATCGCTCGGCACGGCATCGCCCGGCACGGGATCTTCTCGGACGACGTCGCCGGGGATGGCCTCGGAGGCGCCGGCGCTCTCCGCACGTCCTTCCTCTCCGCCGGGCGGCAGCTCCTCCGCGAGCGAGGGGGATTCCGAGGCGACCCGAGGCGCCGCGTCGGGGCGGGACTCGGGCTCATCCGAAGGCCGGGGACGAGGTTCTTCTGACGAGTTCATGCGGGGCCCGCTTCCTTACGACAACTCGACACTTCGGGCCAGGCGGCCATTGCTCGGCACCGCACATTTGTTTAGTCTTCCATAAGCATGGCCGACCCGCCCTGGACCGCACGCCATGGGGTCTCCCACGTGGTGCAGCAGTGGCTCGACGAAGGCAAGGTCCGCTCCTGTTTGGCGGCCGAGCGGACCTTGGCGGCCGCGCCTGCCCGTCACGCGCCGCTGCCTCCCCTCGCCCCCGGCATCGTCGATGCCCTCGCAGCGCGGGGCATCCGCGAGCTCTACAGCCACCAGGCCCGAGCGATCCGAGCGGCCCGAGGAGGACGCCACGTGGTGGTCGCCACGCCCACCGCGAGCGGGAAGAGCCTCTGCTTCCACCTGCCCGTCCTCCAGGCGTTGGCGGAGGACCCCAGCGCCAGCGCCCTCTTCGTGTACCCCACCAAGGCCCTGTCGCGGGATCAGGAGCACGGCTTGGGGGAGCTCAGCCGCGCGAGCGGGCTGACCGTGGGGGCGACGGTTTACGACGGGGACACTCCGGGAGACGCGCGGCGCGCGGTGCGGGAGAAGAGTCGCGTCGTGCTGACGAACCCCGACATGCTCCACGCGGGCATCCTGCCGAACCACCCGCGCTGGGCGAGCTGGCTCTCGGGGTTGCGCTACGTGGTGCTGGACGAGCTGCACACCTACCGGGGGGTCTTCGGCTCGCACATGGCGCACGTGCTCGCGCGGCTCCGGCGCGTCGCCGCGTTCCATGGCGCGTCACCGACCTTCATCTGCGCCACCGCGACCATCGGCAACCCCCGCGAGCACGCGGCGCGACTCCTCGGCGTCGCTCCCGACTCGATCGAGCTGGTCGACGACTCGGGCGCCCCGCGCAACACCCGACGCGTGCTCCTCTACAACCCGCCGATCGTCAACGCGGAGCTCGGCATGCGCGCGAGCACCCTCAAGGCGGCCGTCTACCTGACGGCGGACCTCATCCGCGCCCGCGTACCGACGATCCTCTTCGGGCCATCGCGCAACTCCGTCGAGGTGATGCTCAAGTACCTGCGGGAGCGTTGCGGCGATCTGGTGGGCCCGGACGCGATCATGGGCTATCGCGGCGGCTACCTCCCCGAGCGGCGCCGCGCCATCGAGCGAGGATTGCGGGAGGGGGAGATCCTGTGTGTGGTCGCCACCAACGCCCTCGAGCTCGGCATCGACATCGGTGATCTCGAGGCGGTGGTCTGCGCCGGATACCCGGGCTCCGTGGCGGGCACGTGGCAGCGCTTCGGCCGCGCGGGGCGCCGGGGGACGGAGTCGATCGCCCTCCTGGTGTGCTCGAGCGGAGCCGTCGATCAATACCTCGCCCGCGAACCCGGGTACCTGCTCGATGGAGGCGCCGAAGAGGCGAGGATCGAGCCCGAGAACGTCGAGATCCTGATCCAGCACCTCAAGTGCGCCCTGTTCGAGGCCCCCTTCACGACGACCCCGCCGGGGTCACGGCCCGCCAGCCCCGAGGCGCCCCGGGGCGAGACCTACGGCTCCATGGACGTCGCCGAGACCCGGGACGCCCTCGAGTACCTGGTCGGCCACGGCCTCGCCCACGCGAGCCGCGGCCGCTACCACTGGGCGGGCGAAGCGTTCCCCGCGCACCACGTCTCCCTGCGCAGCGTCGGCTGGGACAACTTCGTGATCGTCGACGAGGACACCGGGCAGACCATCGGCGAACTCGATTGGCGCGCGGCTCACACGATGCTCCACGAACAGGCCATCTACCAGCAGGACGCGGAGCAGTATCAGGTCGAGCGCCTCGACTTCGACAACCACAAGGCCTTCGTGCGCAAGGTCGCGCCCGACTACTTCACGACCGCGCTGACCTACCGCACCGTCAGCGTGATCGAGCCGGCGGACACCGCAGCACGCGGTGAGGTGCGCCTCGGCTGGGGCGAGGTCAAGGTCCTCGAGAAGGTGACCGGCTACAAGAAGATCAAGTTCTTCACCCACGAGAACGCCGGCTACGGGGACGTCCACCTCCCCGAGATGCAGATGCACACGACCAGCTTCTGGCTGACCGTGCCCGAGGGCGTCCTGGAGCGGCTCCGGGTGCCTCGCGCTTCTGCGGTGGACGCGCTCCGGGGCGTGGGAGCCGCCCTCGAGACCGTGGCGTCCTTGGCCCTGATGTGCGATCCGCGGGATCTCGGCCAGAGCCTGGGGGACGGATCCCAGCAGGATCCGGACGAGGAGGGGAGCGCGGAGCCCCTGCCGCCGGGCCGCGATCCGTTCGCGGGACGCACGGGGCAAATCGACCCGACCGTGTTCCTGTTCGACGCGATCCCGGGCGGTGTGGGACTCGCTCGTCGGGTTTTCGAGCGCGCCGGAGAGTTGCTCGCACGGGCTCGCCACCTCGTCGAGCGGTGTCCCTGCGAGGCGGGGTGCCCCGCCTGCGTCGGTCCGACGGAGGGGTCCCGCAAGGCGCTCGCGCTGCGTCTCATCGATGCGCTGGAGCTCACGGCGGAGCCGCGCTCGGCGCCCCCACCGCTCCGAGCCCAAAGCTCCTGAGCCGCGCTGGAATCGCCGGCAGCCGGAGGCGTCGCCGCCCCCTACTTCGCGGGCGTCCCCTCGGAGAACAGGGGCCAGGGCGTGAGCAGGGGGATGGGAGCGCCGGGACCGCTCTGGCGCAGCGCCCGCTCGCATTCCTCCACGGAGAGCCTGCGGGGCCCGAAGATCGTCGCATCCGCCGCGTCCGCGTCCATGAGCGACGACGGAGTGTCCACGCCGAAGTCGTCGGGGTGCCCGGGCATGTCGAGGAGCACGTGCCCGAGCTCGTGGGCCAGCGCGAAGGAGCGCCCACCCGCGCGGATCCCGCCCCGATCGAGCACAATCACGTTCTGGAGGCTGGCGCCGGGCCCGAAGAGGAACGACTCGCCGATCCGCCCGCTGCCGCCGAAGCTCGGCACGACGAACAGCTCGATGGTCGCGGGATCGTCGTCCTCGAAGGCCTTGATCAGGGCCCGCTCCTCCACGGTCCCCGCCCCCGCGTCGAAGTCGTCGAAGTGTTGCAGCCCGTCGGCGAGCTCGACCTCGCCCAGGCACACGGGCAAGCTCGGATCCGTGGAGGCGGGCGCGTCCCCCGGCGTGCCCAGGGGCACGAAGCCCCCCGCCGCGCCCCGGACGAGCACGTCCGCCGTACGCTTCGCCGCGCGCTGGGTCGCCGCGTTGACGCTCACCCGTGCTCGGAATCCGAGTGCCTCGATCCGTTCTGCGAGCCGCACGGCGAACTCCGCGGGGAGCTCACCGGGACGGGAGGGAAGCTCCAGGGCTCGGCCGTCCACCGTCAGCCGGATCACGCCACCGCTCGCTCGCTGCCCGGTGCCGCAGCCGACCGCGACCATGTGGGGCGGCGGCGCGTCCCTCACCTGGATGTCCAGCTCCTCGACGGGGCCGAGGTGGATGCCGCACTGCCCCCAGAGGGCGCTCGCCCCGGCGAGCTCCCGCCGCAGGAGAGCGATCGCTTCTTCGTCGTCGGCGCCGACCGCCGGGCTCCCGGCGCCGGTGCGCAGGATATGAGTGCGCACGACTGCGCGATATCGCCCCACCTCGTGCCCCGCCGCCCCCCGAGGTCCACCGACGCGGAGACTCACTCCCGCGCCCGGCGCCACCTCGATCCGCAGGCGCCCCCCGACCTCCGCCAGAATGGAGCGCCCCGCCGCCGCGGGATGATCCCGATCCACCGGATCGGTGCTGGCGCGGAGGGGGGCGGAGAGACGACACGCCAGGTCCAGCGCCGTCTGCGGGGGACACGGGACGTCCGCGAGGTGCGAGGGCGCCGCGCGGTCCCGGAGGCGTCCGTCCGCTCCGAAAGAGCTCACCGTGAGGACGTCGGGGAGCGCCCGCCGTGGGCCGATGACGAGCCACCGCAGCGCGTCCACGTCCGTCGCTGCCTCACCTCGCGCGCCCAACGGAGCGGGGAGCGCGCGGCTGAGCGAGGCATGAGACCGGGCGAGGTCCACGCTGGCGCCCTCCGCGTCCAGGGCGCGGAGCTCGAGCACGGACACCGGGACGGGACCGACACGGGTCGAGAGCTCGCCAGCGCCGGGACGGAGCCCCTGCAGGCCGACCTCCTTGCCCCGGACGTGAAATCGGAACGGAGCCGAGGAGCCGGACTCCGGAGCGGAGCCCGGGGGGCTCACGAGGTGTTCACGGGGCGCGAGGTGTTCACGGGGTACCCAGTGCAGCCGAGCCAGCGCCCGCTCGCCGGGCCGCGCGCTCGCCCGATCCGCGACGCCGTCGTCGTCGTCGTCGTCCGCGTCGACGACCAGGACGATCTCCGACGGCTCCTCCCCCGCCCTCGCGAAGGGGAGGCCCAGGAGCAGCACACATGCGCACCCGAACGCGCACCAGCTCGCCCGGCGCATCGAGCTCGTCATCGCCCTCCGCATAGCCCATCCGCTCCTCTCGAGTCAGCCACCTCTCGACGGGCCTTCTCCTCCCCCCTGGCCGGGCTGGGGAAGAACTCTAGCCACAGCAGCGGAAACTCAATATCGTCGGGGCGGAACGCCCGCTGCCGCTGGAGAGCGCCGGTCGACCGGAGCCGCAGCCAGAAGGACCGACTCCACGAAGACGAGAACGAAATCATGGGTACACGGCCTCTCACCTCCGCTTTCACCGCTCAGCGCCCCGCTCTTCGCACCTGGACCTTCGCGGCCCTCGCCGGCGCTCTGTTCGTCACCGCCTGCAAGAAGAACGAGGAGCAGCCGCCGCCGCAGCAGCCCTACGGACAGCCGGCTCCCGGTCAGCAGCCCTACGGACAGCAACCCTATGGGCAGCAGCCCTACGGCCAACAGCCTTACGGACAGCCGGCCCCGGCGGACCCCTACGCCCAGCCCGCCCAGCCGGGCTACGGCGCCCCCGCCCAGCCGGCGGACCCTTACGCCCAGCAGCCGGCTCCCGCTCCCGCCAGCACCACGTCGGAGCCCTCCTCCGTGGCCTTCCCCTGCCAGCAGGACGCGACGTGCCTCGGCCACAAGTGCTCCACCGCCCACGGCAAGTGCGTCTGGCCCTGCCAGAGCGACAACGACTGCCAGGCGGGGTACCGCTGCATGGCCCCTGCTTGCGTTCCGCAGGCTCAATGATTAGGGCCTGACGGCGGCCCGCCCGGGCGCTCCGAACGGGCCGCGAGTATCTCGCACCCCAGCCGCGGAGCCCTATCCGGTGTTAGACGAAGACGCATACGTCGCGCTTGCCCTGCCCGAGCTGCGCCGACTCCTCGATGCCATCGATCGTATCGAGGACGACCAGGTCGAGGCCGAGCTCGAGAGCGACATCCTCACGATCGAGTTCGGTGACGGCGCGCGCTACGTGGTGAACTCTCACCGCGCTGCGCGCCAGATCTGGATGGCCGCCGAGCGCAACGCCTGGCATTTCGACTGGAACGAAGACGACGGGACCTGGGTCTCGCGGAAGACCGGCGACGAGCTGTGGGCCACCGTGGCTCGCGTCCTCGGCAACAAGCTCGGGGCGCCCGTCGATCTCCGCTGACGCCCTCCCCGTCGCCTGGCACGGCGGACCCATGGCGCCCGTGGCTCTCCGCCGCTGCGCTCTCCCACCCGTTCTCGAACCATGAGTGATCCATCCCATCCCGCCCCCCCCTCCCACGCCTCGGAGGGGGTGAGCGGCGGCCCCATCGCCCGCCTCGCGTCCCAGGTCGATCTCCCCCGCCTCGAGCACGAGGTGCTCGAGCTGTGGCGTGAGCTCGACGCCTTCCACGAGTCGAATCGACGCCGCGAACGCATCGGCGCCGCCCGGCCCTTCGTGTTCTACGACGGCCCGCCCTTCGCCACGGGCACGCCGCACTACGGGCACCTGCTCGCGGGCACCATCAAGGACATCGTCCCGCGCTACTGGAACATGCGTGGCCACCCCGTGGAGCGGCGCTTCGGATGGGACTGCCACGGGCTGCCCATCGAGGCCCTGGCGCAGGAGGCCCTCGGCCTCGCCGGTACGAGCCAGATCCTCGAGCGCGGCGTCGACGTCTTCAACGAGCAGTGCCGCTCCATGGTGCAGACCTACGTCGCCGAGTGGCGCAAGACGGTCACGCGCATGGGGCGCTGGGTCGATTTCGACAACGACTACAAGACCATGGACCCGGACTTCATGGAGTCCGTGTGGTGGGTCTTCAAGCAGCTATGGCAGCAGGGGCGCGTCTACAAATCGTACCGCATCATGCCCTACAGCTGGAAGCTGACGACGCCCCTCAGCAACTTCGAGGCGAACGCCAACTACAAGGACGTCCAGGATCCAGCCATCACCGTGCGCTTCGCCCTCCAGGACGGTCAGGGCCTCGACGAGCTGCGCGCCCAGGCGCCGAGCCGTCGCGTCTCTCTGCTCGCGTGGACGACCACGCCCTGGACGCTGCCGGCGAACCTCGCCCTCTGTACGGGGCCCGACATCGAGTACGTCGCGGTCCGTGAGGCGTCGGGCGACGTCTCCGTGGTCGCCGCCGCGCGCCTCTCCGCCCATTTCGGGGAAGGCGCCGAGATCGTGGCCCGTCTCCGGGGGAGCGACCTCGTCGGTTGGCGCTACGAGCCCCTCTTCCCCTATTTCGCCGAGCACCCGAACGCGTTCCGCGTCCTCGCGGACGCCTTCGTGAGCACGGGGGACGGTACGGGCATCGTCCACCTCGCCCCGGCCTATGGCGAGGACGACTTCCGGGTCTGCAGGGAGGCGGGCATCGAGCTCGTCGATCCCCTGGACGCGGAGGCGCGCTTCACCGCTCAGGTCCCCGACTACGCCGGGCAGTTCTGCAAGGACGCGGACAAGGAGATCATCACCGCACTCCGCCAGAGCGGGAAGCTCGTGCACCACGGCACCATCCAGCACAGCTACCCCTACGACGAACGCACGGACACGCCCCTCATCTACCGCGCCATCGAGGCCTGGTACGTGCGGGTGTCGGATCTGCGGGAGTCCCTCGTCGCCCAGAACGACACCGTCAACTGGGTGCCGCGAGCCGTCGGCCAGAATCGCTTCGGCAACTGGCTCCGGGACGCGAACGACTGGAACATCAGCCGCAACCGCTTCTGGGGCTCCTGCATCCCGATCTGGGTGAACGAGGAAGACCCCGAGGACGTGATCTGCGTGGGATCCGTCGCGGAGCTCGAGGCCCTCAGCGGGGTCCGCGTCACCGATCTGCACAAGCACGTCGTCGACCAGGTGGTGATCCGCAAGGACGGCAAGACCTACCGACGCACGCCGGAGGTGCTCGACTGCTGGTTCGAGTCCGGGGCGATGCCCTACGCGCAGCAGCACTACCCGTTCCGCCCCGGCGACGCCCAGCCGGAGCCCGGCGCCGACGCCCGCTTCCAGGCCTTCTTCCCGGCCCACTTCATCGCCGAGGGGCTCGATCAGACCCGCGGCTGGTTCTACACGCTGCTCGTGCTGGGCACGGCCCTGTTCGGGACGTCTCCCTACCGCAACGTGATCGTGAACGGGCTCATCCTGGCCGAGGACGGCCAGAAGATGAGCAAGCGCAAGAAGAACTACCCCGATCCGACCGAGGTGCTCGAGCGCTATGGCGCCGACGCGCTGCGGGCCTACATGATCGACTCTCCCGTCGTGCGCGGGGAGCCGCTCCGCTTCAGCGAGCGCGGCCTCAAGGAGATCGTGCGCACGGTGGTGCTCCCCTACTGGAACGCGCTGTCGTTCTTCACCACCTACGCCAGCGTCGACGGCTACGATCCGCGCACCGCCGAGCCGCCCGTCCTCGAGGCACGCCCCGACGTCGATCGTTGGATCCTGAGCGTGCTCCAGAGCCTGGTCGCGGACGTGAACCGGGAGATGGAGGGGTACCGGCTCTACAACGTCGTGCCGCGGCTGGTGCGGTTCATCGACGACCTCACGAACTGGTACGTGCGGCGCTCGCGCCCGCGCTTCTGGCGCCCACGCTTCGAGCGCGGCGAGGACGACCAGGACAAGGCCGCGGCCTACGCCACCCTCTACGAGGTGCTCGTCACCTTCGCGAAGGTGCTGGCGCCCTTCATGCCCTTCCTGACGGAGGTCGTGTACCAGAAGCTGGTGCGCAGCGTGTACCCGGACGCTCCGGGGAGCGTCCACTTCTGCGACTACCCGGTCGTCGACGAGGCCGTCATCGACACGGAGCTCGAGGAGCGCATGCGCGTGGTGCGCACGGTGGTGGGGCTGGGACGCAAGCTCCGGGAGGAGCACCGGATCAAGGTGCGGCAGCCCCTGCGCAAGCTCACCGTCGTCCACCGGGATCCGCGGGTGCGCAGCCAGGTGCTCGCGTCGGTGGCGCTGATCGCGGACGAGCTCAACCTCAAGGCGGTGACCGCCGAGGCGGACGAGAGCGCGTTCACCACGGTGCAGGTCAAGCCGAACTTCAAGACCCTCGGCAAACGCTGCGGCAGCAAGCTCGGCGCGCTGAAGGGGATCTTCGCCTCCTGGGGCTTCGACGAGGTCGCTCGGCTCGAGGCGGGAGAGTCGATCGAGGTGGAGGGCGAAGCCATCGCCCTCGAGGACGTGATCTTGCAGCGGAGCCCCCGGCCGGGCTCGGCGGTCGCCACGGACGGGCAGATCACCGTGGTGCTCGACACGAGCCTGGACAGGGAGCTCGAGCAGGAGGGCTTCGCGCGGGAGCTGGTCAGCCTGCTCCAGAACGTCCGCAAGAGCACCGGCCTCGAGATCACGGACCGCATTCGCGTGCGCTGGTCGTGCCAGGATCCCCTGGGTCGTGAGGCGCTGGCGCGCTTCGCGGACACGATCCAGCGGGAGGTGTTGGCCAACGAGCTCGAGGAGGGCGCGGTCGTCGACACCCTGGACGTCAACGGAGTGGCCGTCGGGTACTCGCTCGAGCGAGCCTGAAAGGGCGCCGCGGCACTGAACCCGGGGCCCTCCGCTTCCGCTGGTGGCCGCCGGGGGGGCTGGGTGTGCCCCGCTGGGCTTCTCGACGGGCTCCTCAAGTGGGTTGCTCCGTCGGGGCTCCCCCGGTGTCGCATCCGCTCCTGGCGTGTCGAGGGCGGGTGGCGCGCGGCTGCGATCGCCCGGGCCTTGCCCTGGTGCGTTCGGGCCCGGGGCGTTGCCTCGGCGCCCCAAGCCACGTAGGCAAACCATCGTGTCTGCCATCACGGATCTTCGCGCGCGCGCCTTCGACGTCCCCCTCACCGAGCCCTTCGGGATCGCGACCGGTCAGCAGGCGGTGGCCCGCAACGTGCTCGTGGAGGTGGAGCTCGAGGACGGCACCATCGGACTCGGCGAGGCGGCCCCCTTCCCCGCCGTCAACGGGGAGACCCAGGAGCAGGTCCTGGGAGCGCTCCCTGCCGTCATGGGCCCCCTCGTGGGGCTGGAGGTGGGGCGTTACCGCGCCGTCGCCGAGGTCGCTCACGACGCCCTCCAGGCCACGCCGAGCGCCCTGGCCGCCGTCGAGACGGCGCTTCTGGATGCCCTGGCCCGCCACCGCGGCCTGTCCCTGTGGAGCTTCTTCGGGGGCGCCGAGGGGAGCCTGCAGACGGACATCACCGTGCCGACGGGCACGGCGGAGGCGGCCGCTGCGGCGGCCCGGCGAGCCGTCGCGGCGGGGTTTCAGTCCCTGAAGGTCAAGGTGGGCGGGACCGACGTCGACGACGACGCGCGCCGCCTCCGCGCCATCCACGCCGCTGCCCCGGATGCGGCCCTGATCCTCGACGCCAACGCCGCCTTCGACGCCAGGGACGCCCTCCGACTCCTCGACGCCGCGGGACCGGCGCGGCAGCGCGTGGCGCTGTTCGAACAACCCACCGCCCGGGAGGACTGGGAGGGCCTCGAGGAGGTGCAGCGGGACGGTGGCGTCCCCGTGGCCGCCGACGAGAGCGCCCGCAGCCCCGCCGACGTCGCCGGTCTCGCGCGCGCGGGTGCGGCCCGCGTGATCAACGTGAAGATCACCAAGTCAGGGTTGCTGGCCGCGTGGCAAATGATGCTCACGGCGCGGGCCCATGGGCTCGACCTCATGATCGGCGGCATGGTGGAGACGGAGCTGTGCATGAGCACCTCTGCATGCCTGGCCGCGGGGTTGGGCGGCGTGCGGTACGTCGATCTGGACACCCCGCTGTTCATGGCGGAGCGCCCGCTCCGAGGCGGCTTCGAGCAGCGAGGACCTTCGGTCCGGGTCGATGGGATCGAGCGCGGGCACGGCGTGACGGTCAGCGACGACGCAGCATCCCGCTGACGAGGATCGCCCCAGCTCACCCCGCGGCGCGCACCGGTTCGCGGCGCCAAGAAATCCCCCGCGACTGAGCCCCAGCCGCTCCCTCCCGACGCTCCGTGTGTAAACTCGGGCCCAGGATGGCGAAGGAAAAGGCACACCAAACGTGGACGGTCCTCCCCCACGAGGACATCGTCGAGCTCGCGGACAACCTCTGGCACGTCACCGGGAGCCTCCCGGGCATGTCCCTGAAGCGGACGATGGTCGTCGTCAAACTCCAGGACGGGAGCCTCGTGCTCCACAACCCCATCGCCCTCGAGGAGCAGGCGCAGGCGCGCCTGGAGGCCTGGGGAGCCCCCGCGCTCCTGGTCATCCCCAACCGCTGGCACCGGCTCGACGCGCGGATCTTCAAGGACCGCTACCCCGCCGCGCGGGTCATCGCGCCCAGGGGTTCCCGTGAAAAGATCGCCGAGGTCGTGGACGTGGACCTCACCTACGACGAGTACGAGTCGCCCGATCCCACCGTGCGCTTCGAGCACCTCCAGGGCGTCGCCGAGGCGGAGGGAGCCATGTTCGTCCGCTCCCCGGACGGTACGTCCGTGGTGCTGAACGACGTGCTGTTCAACATGGATCGCAAGCGGGACGTGCTCGGCTTCCTCTTCACCACGCTGCTCGGCTCCGCGCCGGGCCCTCGCGTCTCCCGCCTCACCAAGCTGGCCCTGATCAAGGACAAGCGCGCCCTGCGGGAGGACTTCGAGCGCTTCGCGTCCATCGACGATCTGGTGCGGCTGATCGTCGCCCACGAGAAGGTCGCGAGCGGCCCCGATGCCCGTGAGGCCCTGCTGCAAGCGGCCACCTACCTCTGACGGCCGAAAACTCTGACCGCCCTGGCCAATCGGCGCGCCAACGCTCGACGCACCAACGCTCGACGCACCAACGCTCGACGCAC
>JAAZAA010000224.1 GCA_012514535.1 Myxococcales bacterium
GCTCGCTCCAGATCGGGGAAGTCGAGGCTCTCGAGCTCCGCAGGCGCTGCACCGTCACAATTGTCGATCTGGACGTACCCACCCACGGTGCGCAGCCCCGCCAGGCTCAAGGAGCTCCCCGGGAAGCTGGCGGCGATCCAGAGGTCTCCCAGGACGATGTCGTACTCGGCGAGCGCCTCGACGTCCGCAGGCGTACGTACCTCGAAGCTGCCGAAATGCACCCGCGCCAGAGCTTCCGGGTGGCAGTCGTACTCGGTGGACTCCACCTCGGCGGCGTCGAGCTTTCCGTCCCCGTCGCGGTCCACGCCGACCCGCAATCGGCGCCCTCCGTTGGCGCAGTTGTCGCCGGGGGGTTCCTCGGAGACCACGAGGAGCGGCTTGATGTCCTCCAAAGTGAGGCCGTCCCCGCTGACGCCATTGCACACGTAGCGCGTCGTGGTGACCTCGCTCCCGTCGAGGGCCCCGTCTCCGTCGTCGTCCACCCCGACGCTGATGCGGACCCCACCGCCGGCGCAGTTGTCGCCGGGCGCTTCGTCCGCGACCTCCGTCCAGAGAACCGGACCGCCCGCGGCGCCCTTCGAGCCCCCGTCGTCCCCCCCGCAAGCGACCAGGGCCGCGCTACACGCCAAAGCCAGAATCGGATTCTTCACCACCATCGTTCTCCCAGAAGTCTCTCCACCGAAAGCGGGGGAAGCAGGCGATCGTATCCGCTGACCACCGCCATGAAAATGGGAGGTCACCCGCTCAAAATCCTCCTTCGCGCAAATGGGCTCGTCCTCCACGCGAAGCCCACGGGCTCCGCGCAGGCACCGATGTCGCTCAGCGCGATCTGGATTTCACCGGGGCTTCACCCGCGCGCAGCTCAGCCAACCTCGTGGTTCCCCCGCTGCAGCGCAGCGCCGGGGCCCTCGAGCAGCGCCGGGGCCCTCGAGCAGCGCCGGGGCCCTCGAGCAGCGCCGGGGTGGATGAAGGGCCGCCGTGGTGGATGGCGCACCGCCTTGGTGGATGGCGCACCGCGCGGGGCCGTGCGAGCACCACGACGGGACCGATCGCGGTATGAAGCGCGCCATGATCCGTCTCCTCCTCGTCGCCTCGGGGGGCGCGCTCGGAGCCGTCGCCCGCTACGGGGTGGGGCGCCTCGCCGCTCGACTTCACCCGACTGCGGAGTGGCCTTGGGGTACGCTGACGGCCAACGTGATCGGGGGCTTGCTGATGGGGCTGCTCGCCGGCTGGCTCGCGTCCCGCGAGGGACCGCAGGCGGAGGCCCTGCGCCTGTTCGCCGCCGTCGGGGTGCTGGGTGGGTTCACCACCTTCTCGGCGTTCTCGTTGGAGACGGCGCTGCTGCTCGAGCGCCGCCAGTTCGCCCTGGCCGGCGCCTACGTGGGGCTCTCGGTGCTGCTGGCGATCGCCGCCCTGTTCGTCGGATTGATCGTCGCGCGTCGCGGACTCGGGCTTTGACGACGACGTGCCCGCCGGGGCCCAGCCGAGAAGGGGCGGCCCGCACCTTCAGCGCCAGGCCGCTTCGATGCCGACGCTGGGCACCGTGATCGCCCCAGGCCCCTCGTCGCGGCACGCGCTCGCGCCGCAGACGCGGCGCACCACCTGCACGCCGTGGGTGGCGTTCACGACCTCGCCGTAGAGCCCCCACCAGAAGTTCGGGCTCGCCACCCAGCGCTTGGAGACCTTCAGGTCCAGTCGCACGAAGGGGCGGCTCCGGTCGTCTCCCAGGAACACGAACTCGCCGCGTTCGGTGGCGCGGCGCCCCGGGATCCCGGAGGCGTAGACGAACTTCGTCGAGAGGCGCAGCTGACGGCCGAAGTCGTAGGTGAGCGCCGCGTTCAGCACGTGGGGGCGCTCGTAGCCGGGGATCGTCTCGATGGGACCGAAGGTCCGGCTCGCCCGGGAGAAGGTGTAGGAGAGCAGGCCGCCCAGGCGATCCGTCAGGGGCTTCTTCAGGTACAGCTCCAGCCCCGCGGATCGGCCGAAGGCGCGCCGCTCCCCGCTGCGCTCGTCGATGTCGAAGGTCTGGCTCAGCCCGATCGGATCGCTCATTCGGTCGGTGGCGTTGACGAAGCCCCCGAAGGAGCCCGACACGTTGCCGGGCAGGTCGACCTCGAGCGCTGCGGACGCGTGGACGCTCCGCTGGAGCCCCCCCGGGAGCCCGCCAACCTGTGCGCCCGGCACCTGGGGCACGAAGTTCGGCGTCTGGTGGGCCACGCCCACCCCGTGCACGGTGCGCACGGAGTCCGTAAGTCGATAGGTAGCGGTGAGTCGCGGATCGACGGCGAAGGCGGTGCGCCCCATGGACTGGAACACGTCCGCCCGGATCCCCGGGGTCACGCTGACGCGCCCTTCGGGCCACAACACCGCGTCCGCCCAGGCCCCGAAGGTGAGATCCGTGCGCTCCGGGAAGAGCGTCGGGAAGAGCAGCGGATCGCTGACGGCGGGATCGACCTCCAGGCCATACCGATCGACGGAGAAGTCTCCCCCTCCGCGGTAGACGGCACCGGCAGCGCGGTGCTCGATGCGAACGCGCCCGGCGAGCACGTCGTCGGAGATGTAGCCCGAGTTGCTCCGCGTCCGATCCCGTCCCCAGGTGAAGGCGGCGCGGGAGCGGGTCCGCGCTGAGAAGTCGTGGTCCCAGCGCAGGTCCACGCGGTGGAACTCGGTCCCGCCGAGCTGCCCGGAGGCGCTGTCGCCCGCGAAGTCGAAGGCGCCGAAACCGAAGATGCTGAGGGTGTCGCGATTGCCCAGCCGATAACCGACGAGACCCTGATAGTCCCAGTAATCGAGGCGCTGGTCCTGGCTGAGCATGCTGAGCAGCAGCGCCGTGTAGGAGTAGCGGCCCGCGAGGACCGCGTAGCCGCGCCCGTCCGCCCAGGGAGCTTCGACATAGGCGCCCGCGTAGAGCAGACGCACGCTGGCCTCGCCCTGGTAGGGGAACTGCGCCTGAGCGGGATCCGGCTCCACGAGGGTCGCCTCGACGGCCGCGCCCGCGTAGCGGCCGATGCGGGCGGGCATGGGGCCGCCGTACATGTCCACGCGCTTGATGAGCGCGGGGTGAATCACCGAGGGCCCCAAGAACGCGTGGTAGAGGAGCGGGACCCGGATCTCGTCGATGAAGAAGCCGACGTTCCCCGGCGGGGCTCCTCGGATGAAGAACATCGGCACGAAGGTGGCGATCGGTGTGACCCCGGGCAGCACCTCGATGGAGCGCAGGGGGTCGTCGAAGGCGCCCGGCAGGTTGCGGACCTCCGCGCGGCTGAAGGTGCGAGCGCCGGCCTCCTCCACCTGCCCCCAGACGACGATCTCCGTGATGGGCTCGCCCGTGGCCGCTCCCCCGCTGCTCCCCGCGCCAGGCCCCGGGGTGTCGTGCTCCGGGCTCGGCTCCTCCGGCGCCGTGGTCTGCTCGAAACGCACCTGGAAGAGGATGCGCGTGGCGATGGGCTCGCCGCCCCGGCGCGCGGGCTCGAAGCGCCAGCGTTTGGCGGCCCGCACCGCCGCGTCCGTGAAGGGCGGAGCGCCGCTCGTGGCGCGGACGTCCGTCACCTCCCCCTTCGTCGACACGACGAGCTCGAGCACGACCTCCGCCGTCCCGCTCGCTCCCTCGGGGTAGTCGACGGGCGTCGAGAGAGCCTCCGGCGGCGTGACGCCCGCGGCGGCGGGGGCGGACTTGTCGTCGGCGTGCGCGACGCCCGGCAGGACCGCGAGGAGCAGACCTCCAGCGAGGGACAGTCGCCCGAAAAAACGGCGCCCGAAGAAACGGCGCCCGAGGAAACGGCGCCCGAGAACACGACGCCCCCAGGAGCCGCCGCTCCCCTGGCGGCGCAGCGGTCGACTGCGGGTCGTCACGGTCGCAGTGGATCACGCGGCGGATCGACAGGTCAAGGGGCTCACATGAGCCGCAAACGGGGTGGCGTCAGGGGCCAGGCCGGGGATTTCGCGCTGCAGTGGCTCCGCTCTGCAGTGGCTCCGCTCTACAGGATTCGCTAGCTTTCGCCCGCCATGCCCCCCGCGCTCCCCGTCCATGAGCCCGCCCACGAGCCCGTTCCGGCCGCCGCTGCGGCCCCCTCCGGGGCGTCCGCGGAGGGGGCTGCACCGGCGGGGCCGTCGTCGGGGCCAGCTCCCGTGAATGGGCCCGCGGCGGGGCCCGCGAGTGGGTCGGTCGAGCTGGGTCCGGGGCTCGAACGTCGTCTGTACCGGCAGATGAAGAAGACCTGCGAGGACTACGAGCTGCTCGCGCCGGGGGACCGCATCCTCGTGGCCGTGAGCGGTGGCAAGGACAGCTACTGCCTGCTGCGACTGCTCGGCGCCCTCGTGAAGCGCGTCCCCTTCGAGGCCAGCGTGGTGGCGGTGCACCTCGATCAGAAGCAGCCGGGCTACGACGGGAAGCCGTTGGCAGATTGGCTCGCCCAGAGCGGCTTCGAGTACGAGATTTTGAGCGAGGACACCTACTCCGTCGTGGTCGAGCACGTCGAGCAGGGCGGGACCTATTGTTCCCTTTGTTCGCGGCTGCGGCGGGGTGTCCTGTACGGCGCCGCCGAGCGGCTCGGCTGCAACAAGATCGCCCTCGGCCACCACCGCGAGGACGCCCTCGAGACGTTCCTCATGAACCTGTTCTACGGCGGCAAGCTGCAGTCGATGCCGCCGAAGTATCTCACGGACGACGGCCGCTTCGAGGTGATCCGCCCGCTCATCCAGTGCGACGAGCCCAGCATCGCGGCCTTGGCCAAGCAGCTCGAGTTCCCGATCCTGCCCTGCAACCTCTGCGGATCTCAGCCAGGGTTGAAGCGAGACCGCATGGCGGAGCTGCTCACCACCCTCGAAGCGGAGAACCCCCACGTGAAGAGCGTGATGATGGCGGCCCTCGCCAACGTGTGCCCGACGCATCTGCTCGACAGAGACGTGCAGCGGGCCTGGGCGGAGCGGGATCCGGAGATCCCCGCGAAGGCGAGCCTGGCGGCTGGAAAGCCTCGCGCCACGGGCCGGCAGCTCCCGGTTCTCTGACGCCCCCATCGGCGCCACGGAGTCGTCCAGCGCGTCGGCGGACCACGAGGGCCTGTGCCGGCCCACGATGGCCTGCGCCGGCCCACGACGACCTGGTGCGTCGGCGGAGGGGGCTCACGTCGCCGCGCGGCGGGTGCCCGACGGGCCGCGGAGCGGGGGTTCACGACGGCGCCCGGAGCGGGCTCACGCGCGGCGGTGCGGTCACGAACCGCACGGGGAGCGAACGCTCCGCGAACGCTCACACCGTCGCGCGGAGATATCCCGCAGAGCGCCGAATGGCATGTTGCGACGACGCCGCAGGAGCGCGCGCGGTCCCGCTTAGAGGCACTCCGGGCGGTAGGACTTGATGCCGTCCTTGAAATAGTACGGGGGATCGCAGTTGACCGTCCGCGTCGTAGGAGCGGCCGGAGGCGGCGAAGCCGGCGGGGCAGCGCTCGCCGTGGGCGGCGGCGTGGGCGACGGAGCACGCCGCCGCGCCGAGGGGCGCGTGGTCGCCCGCGCAGCGCTCGACGATCGCCCAGCCTTGTCCGTGTCTTTGCCGGTGGTTTGCGGCGAAGGCGTCGCCTTGGACGCCTCGGCGGGCTCGACGCGAGCGGGAGCCGAGCGGCCGCTCGCGGAACCGCCGCCTTGCCCGAGGTGTCCCGGGCGCGAGCCTGGCGCCGCCGTGTCCGACGAGGTCGTCTCGGCTCCATCCGGGGGCCCGGACGTCGTGGGAGCCTCTCCAGAGATCGACTCCGGGCGACTGGCGTGGACCTCTGCGGTCCACCGCTCACTGAGAGCCCACAGCACCGCCGCGGCCGCCAAACCGGTCACCAGCAGCCAAACGACGATGCCTCGCCGCGCAGGGCGCTCCTCCTCCTCAAGCACCAACGTCTGCGTCTGCTCCGCTTGCGGAGGGATCGAGCGCTTGGCGAGGGCGAGCCGGATCTTCGATGCGGTGCGGTCGCGGTCGTCCGCGAAGGCGACCGCGAGCACCTCGCCGATCTCCCGCAGGGGAGGACGACGCCCCGTCGAGGCGATGTACGCGTCGAGATCGTCGCGCAGCTCGAGGGCCGTGGCGTAGCGTTCCTCGACCTGGGCCGCAGTGGCTTTGGCGATGATTCCCGCCAACTGCACGTCGACGGACGCCTCCGGCGGGACGGGAGGAATCTCCCCCGTCGCCAGGCGATGCATGATCACCGGCTCCCGGAGCCCCTCCCACATCCGCTTGCCGACGGCGATCTCCCAGAGCAAGACCCCGATCGCGAAGACGTCCGCGCGCCGGTCGACCTGGTTGCCGAGGAGCTGTTCGGGAGCCATGTACGAGAGCTTCCCCTTCACGTCCTCCGTCACCGCGTCGGAGACGGCCCCGGCCATCTTCGCGATGCCGAAATCGAGGACCTTCGCCGAACCGTCGTAGGTGACGAAGAGGTTGTGGGGGCTCACGTCTCGGTGGACGACGTTCATGAGCTCTCCGCCGAAGTCGCGGAGCTCATGGGCGTAGTGCAACCCCGCGAGCACCTCCGAGCACACGGTGAGCAACATGATCTGCGTCAGCGCTTGCGCCCTGAGGATCTCCTGCAGGGTCTTGCCCTCCAGGTACTCCATGATCAGGCACGGCGACTCGGCGTCGAGATCGACGTCGTACACCTGCACGAGGTTCGGGTGATTGAGCTGCGCGCAGAGCTTCGCCTCGTCGACGAACAGCTTCCGGATCGTGGGGTTCTCCAGCGCGTCTCGTCGGATCGTCTTGAGCACGACGAGCTTCTCGAAGCCCCCTGGTCCCTTCGCCTTCGCGAGCAGCACGCGGGCCATGCCCCCCTCGCCAATGGCCATGAAGGGCAGATAGCTCATCCCACCGTCGCCGAGGATGGGGGAGCTCATGTCGAACTCACCCGTGGCTTCCACGGTGTGCAGGCTCCCGGGCGCGGTCATGGCCCCCTAGCTTGCCATGAAGGCGTCCACTCAGAAACTCCCGGTCGCCATGATCCCGAAGGAGTCTCCTCTCGGATCGACGGCGACGGACACCTGGGGGACGGACTCACGCACGGTGGGTCGCACGAGGTAGATGATCCCCGCGGTGAGCAGAGCCGCTGCTCCCGCCCCCGCCGAGATGTCCCCGATGAGATACATGCGCTTCATGTTCGACATGTCGTCGTCCGTACAGTTCGGTGCGCAGCTCTCCTCCAGGCGACCTTGCTCGCTCTTGCCGAGGCCCGCGAGGACACCGTAGGTGGCGAGGCCCGCGATCCCCAGGCCGAGGAGCGGGTAGACCACCGTCGGCGTGGGGCGCGAAACCTTCTCCGTCATGGGGGGCGCCTGGGGCGCCGCTGCCGCGGGCGAGCTCTGGAACTCGAAGCTGACGAGCCGCATCCTCTGCCCCGCGGGCAAGGTGACCGTCCGTGTGATGGCCTCGTGGGGCGGAAGCGTGGCGCGCACGGTATGGGACCCCGGGTTGACCTGGAAGCCCCGCACCTTGTCCTCGACGAGGACGCCGTCGACGGTGATCGTCGCGTCGGGCGCGTCCTTCCCGTCGACCGTGACCTCGAAGACCATGGAGGGGGTCGCGGCCTCCACGTCCCCCATCCAGCGGCCACAGTCTTCGATGATGACCCCGGGGCACTCCGCCCTCGAGCAGAGCTGCAGCTGAGCCTGAGCCTCGAGGAGCTTGCCGTTCTTCCTGAGCTCCTGTGCCTCACCGTGCGCGGCGAAGCACTTCTGGCGAGCGGTGTCTCCGCCTTCCTCTCCGGCTTCGGTGGCCCTGGCTTCTTCGGCGTGGACCGGCGCGGTCACGACGGCCGACGCGACCATCAACGCGGCGGCCAGAGCTGAGCGATTGCAAAGTAGTCTTGCCATTCCTAGATGCACTCCGGCTTGTAAGTCTTCACGCCACCGGAAAAGTAATAGGGCGGCTTGCAGTTCACGTCGTCGCTCCCCTTCGAAGCGGACGCCGCACCCTTCACGTCCGCGCCCTTCCGCCCGGACGCCACGCCCGAGGACCTCCTCGGCTTGGTTCGCGCGGAGGGCTCGGCCTCTTCCGACTCGGATGCAGCTGCTTCGCCCCCCTCCTCGGAGATCGCTTCGGGGTCCCCGGCGCCGACTGCTCCGGGAGCGACGGCGGAAGCGCGCGCGGACGCAGCGCGACGCGACGCCTTCGCGCTGGCGTCCTCGGCCTCCGACGTGGGAGTCAACTCGATGGCGAGCCTCGTGTCCGCCTCGCTGACGAACGTTCGCTCGACCGCCTCGTACCCGTCGTGGACCACTCGCAGGACGTGCGCCGAGCCTTCCGGGAGCCGCGCGCTCCCCCGCCCCACCCCGAGCTCCGTCCCATCGAGGAAGATGGTCGCCGTGGCGGGCTCCACTTCGACCACGACCTCGTGCAAGGTCGGCTCGGCTTCCGCGGTGGCGGCCGCCTGCAGCGCCTCGGAGTCCTCCATCAGCCGCGGCGCGATCAGCGCGACGGCCGCGATCAGGAGCGCCGCCGGGAGAGCATAGGCGAACCACGGGAGCCCCCGGCCCTTCGTCGCGGTCGCTTCCGTGCGCCAGAGGCCGGTCCCCGTGCCTTGGCTCGACGCCTCCTGTCGCTCCTCGGGTGCCTGAGCTTCGAGGTCACCACCAAGCGGTCGCTCCAGGCCTTGGGGCAGAGCCGCCGCCTGGGGAACCTCGACGTGGACCGGTCGCGTCGGAGGAGGCACGACGGGTGTGGGCGCTTCGGAGCGTTCGCGCTCGATACGCTGGATGGCCTCGGTGATCTCCCGCTGCCGTCGATCGCGGCGCTCGCTGCAGGTCGCGGCGAGCATGTCGCCGATGTCGCGCGCCAACACCTGCCCCACCCCGGGCGAACCGTCGAGGTACCGCTCCAAGGCGAGCCGCATCTCGTCGGCCGAGGAGAAGCGCTCGTCTCGGGAGTACGCCATGGCGCGGTCGACGATCGCCCTCAGCTCCGCGTCGAAGGACTCGTCGAGCCGCGGGATGCGCCCCTCCGCCACCGCTCGCACGATCTCTCCTTGAGCGATACTGCCCCACAGCCTGCGGTTCGCGAGCATCTCGAACAGGACGCAGCCCATCGCGTACACGTCCGCCCGGCAGTCGAGGACGTCGCCCCGGATCTGCTCGGGAGACATGTAGGAGATCCGACCCTTGAGGATGCCCGTCCGCGTCGCCCGCTCGGTGTCGTCCGCCTTGGCGATCCCGAAGTCAAGCAGCTTCACGCAGCCGTCGTAGGTCAGGAAGATATTCTGCGGGCTGACGTCGCGGTGGACGATGCCGAGGGGCCGGCCATCGTAGTCGGCGAGGCGGTGCGCGTAGTGCAGGCCCGCGAGCGCCTCACAGATCGCCCGGATCCGCAGGGGCAGCGTGAAGGCTTCGCCCGTCGCGCGGAGGGCGTCGGCGAGACAGAGTCCGTCCAGGTACTCCATCACGAGCATCGCGCCGTGCTCCAGCTCGACGATCTCGGTGACCCGGACGACGTTCGGGTGGTTGAGTCGCGCCGAGAGGCGCGCCTCCTCCATGAACAGCGCGCGCGCCTCGGCGCTGTGGCTCGCCTGCTCGCGGATCGTCTTCACGACGACGAGCCGCTGGAACTCCGCGCGCCGGCTCGCCAGGGCGAGGTGCACGTCGGCCATCCCTCCAGACCCGAGCTGGAGCAAGCGGCTGTACGTGGTCGCCGCTAACGAAGTTGGCATGGCACGCGGCACCAGCGCTCATCACTCCTTGGTCAGCGTCAGCATGTCCACGTTCATCCAGTCACCGGGGCCGGCGTCGACCATCACGCCGACCTCGCACCTCCCCCCGCTGACCTCGATGTCCGTCAAGCGGAACAGCGTGAAGCTGTTGGGGTCCGTCATCGGGATGTCCCGAGGCTCGGGGTCCTTGTCGGAGCAGTTCCGCGCGAACAGCGTCGCCGTCATGTTCGCTCCCCGGCTGAAGAAGCCCGCCAGCGTGTAGGTGCCGTCCTCGAGGTCTTCCACCACCTGAGAGATGGTGACCTGATAACTGTCGGTGTCGTGCCAGAAGGCGAGCTCGTAGACGCCGTCCGGGGCCGGCACGGTCCCGGTCGGCGTCTGGACGTAAACGTGGCGGTTCTGGAGGGCGCTCGAGGGGACGACGTCCCAGCTCGAGGTGTTGCCCGTCTCGAAGCTCCCGTTCTCGATGAAGGACACGGGCACCCCGCCCATGCCGCCCAGACCGCCTCCGCCAGAGCCCGGTCCGACTCCTCCAGAGGCGGCGCCGCCGGTGTCCGGCGACCCGCCCGTGGAGGCGGCGCCGCCGGCTCCTCCCGAGCCGTCCCCGCCGCCGCTCGTTCCTCCTCCCGAGGAGCCGCCGCCGTCTTGGAGCGAGCTGAAGTCTTGGAACGAGCAGGCGTACACCCCGGCCAGCGCCGCCGCCCAAACGAGCAAGCGGCGCCGGGGTCGATGCACGAGAGGATTCGGCTGCATGGTCCTCACCTTACGCGACTTTCACTCCTGGACGAGTGCCGCGTCGTCGAAGTTCGCCCACACACCAGCGTCAGCGGAGGAGTAGATGCCGACGGTGACCTGGTTGTTGGTGACCTCGATGCCCGAGAGCTCCACCTTCACGTACTCTGCCTCGGAGAAGTTGTCGATCGTGTCCTGGGTCATCTCGTTGGCCCCGTCCCCGTAGTCCCTCGCGAACAGGTACTGAGCCTCGAACCCCTCGCTTCGATGCACCCACACACTGAACGTGTAAGTCCCATTGGGAATCGAAGTGACCGTCTGATACGTGGACACCTCGAACTTGTCGCCGGCCCAATGGCCAAGCTTCATGACCCCGGTCCTGGCGCCATTGGCCTCGAGGTACGACGCGACGAGATCGCCCTCCTCTTCCCAGCCCGGGATGGGCGCCAGCTTGTCGGTGCTCCCCTCCTCGAAGCCTGGGTTCTCCAGGTAGTTCTCGGGGTCAGTGCCTGCGTCACCCCCCATGCCGCCGAGACCGCCCATCGCCTCGCCGCCCATGCCGCCGGTGGAGTCGCTGCCGCCGCTGCCGCCGGTGCTCTTCTTCCCCCCGCTGCCGGAGTTCGCTCCCGAGCCGTCGGAGCCGCCCGAATCCGAGCCCCCTGAGGACTTCTTCCCCCCGCTGCTGGTGTCGCCCCCTGAAGCGCTCCCGCCCGAACCGGAGTCGTCGCTCGAGCAGCCGACGGCAACCGTGTACGACAGAAGCACACCCAAAAACCCGGACCAAACCGTAAAGCGCTTCATGATGTTTCCCTGCCTCTAGCTTGAAATAGCACGGGCAGATAACCACGGAAGCGCGCGCGTTGGCAACAACAATCACCCAAGTTTCGGCAAGCTTGAAATCATACCAGGACCAGGTCGCTCACGCCGACATGTACCCGTATGCACACACTCGCGGACGCGCGTGGAGCGTTCACGCGCCCTCACACTCTCACCATAACTCAAGCCTACCCCGAGCTCACTTTCCACACACGCTCCCCCAGCACTCCCCCCGCCAGAGCAGCCAGCGAGCACCGGTCCTCTCCGGTCCCCTTGGGGACGCCTCGGCGAATGTCGCCACGGTTACGATTTCGTGGCGAGAGCCTCGTAACGCGACGGAAACACGAGCGGCCTCGGAGAGAAGAGGCGACGCGCGGGGGTCCCCTGGGGTCCCGCCGCCGAGTGAGAGCGCCCCCGAGAGCAGAGCACGACGAATCGGTGCGGAGGACGTGCGGAGGACGTGACGGTCGATGCCACGCGATGTCGTCGACGCGGAGGACATGTGGGTCGGCGCGAGCGACGTCGCCGCTCGGGCGCGCACCGATTGTCGCCTTGGAGCGCCATATGTGCGCACGCTTCACACCTATGCTCGTGCGTTTGCGCGCTTCTTTGCGACGCGACAACGTTGCCCTGCAGCAAAGAAGCGTGCTCTAGTAGTCATAACGCCCAACCCAAAGCACCTCTCACAAGCCGCCTGCTCGGGTCCTGCTGGCCCCATGTTGGGCTCGGCCTCGACCTCCATACCATGACGCGCGCTGCTCCTCGCACTCGCCATCCACTCTTCGGGCTCGCGGTCGGCGCATGTACGCTGGCCTCGGCACTGGTCTTCGGTTGTAGCCCGGGAGGGGGCGGGGGCGGAGACGGCGGCGGGGGCGGAGGCGGCGCCCCGATGAGCTCGGGCGGCGCTGGACCCGGCGGTTCTCCCTCGGGCGGAGGGGGGGCGGCCGAGGTGAGCTTCATGCTCGGCGCGGACATCTCCAGCGTGCCCGAGCAGGTCGATCTCGGCGCGGTCTACATCGACACGGACGGCGTGGAGAAGCCCATGCCGGACCTCCTCGCCGACCATGGTTTCAACTACGTGCGGCTACGCACCTTCGTCGATCCAGCGGCTCCCTTCGGCTACGCGACGGGAGACGGCGGCGCCGCGTGCGTCAAGGCAGCCGCCTATTGCGATCTCGATCACACGCTGGAGTTCGCCAAAGAGATCAAGGCAGCCGGGCTCGGCTTTCTGCTCGACTTTCATTACAGCGACAACTGGGCAGATCCGGGAAAACAAATCATCCCCGAGGCCTGGCGCGACGCCGAAACGATAGAAGAACTCGCGGACTACGTAAGAGAGTACACGCGAGACGCAATTGACGCTCTGATCGCAGGCGGCGCCCGCCCCGACATCGTGCAGATCGGGAACGAGGTCACTCCGGGCATGCTGATCCACGTGCCCACGAACAACACGGACTGCTGGGGCAACGGCTCGGCGCGCAACGAGCTCAACGGCAGCACGGCCAACTGGGACAACCTGGCGCTCTTGTTGCAGGCCGGGCTGGACGGCGTGAGAGAGGTCGACCCAACCATCCGGACGATGGTGCACCTCGAGAACACGGACCACCCCGCTGGCGCCATCGCCTGGATGGATCGGGCGCAGCAGTTCGGGCTCGATTTCGACATCCTGGGGATGTCCTGCTACCCGGCGTACCAGGGGCCGCCCTCGGTGTGGGCGGAGACGTTCGGCCAGCTCGCGCAGAGCTTCCCGGAGCTCTCCTTCGTCGTCGCGGAGTACGGCCCCGAGCCCCGCGCAGTGATCGACGTCGTCTCGAACATCCCCGACGGTCGTGGGCTGGGCGCCTTCCTGTGGGAGCCGACCCTGAGCGGCTCCTGGGGTCGCTCCCTCTTCACCATGACCTCCGAGGGGTACCGGGCCAACGACGAGGACTTCGCCGTTTACGACGATCTCCGGGTGCAGCTCGGGCTGTAGTCC
>JAAZAA010000225.1 GCA_012514535.1 Myxococcales bacterium
AGACGTTGGCGGTTTCGCGCATCGCAGACTGCGCGCTCGGTCGGCGTCAGCGACAGCGCGGGTGTCGGCACGTACAGACACTCGACGTCATTGCGCAACAAGTCGGCCGCCACCTCGGAGGCGGCGTCTCTTACGCGACACCCTTGCACGCGACACCTTGCACCCAACACCTTGCACCCAACACCGCCGACCGATGGCGACCCGTCGCCGTCCCGACGACCCAGCGCATGCCGACCGGCCGGGGCTCACCTCGCGGCGTTCGTTCCGGGGGAGCGACGAGCACGATGCAACCGCACTGCCACGACTTCAGGGACGTCCCCATGAAACCTCCGGGCCTGGCCTCGGATTCCACCTTCATGGGCTAGCGGAGGCATTTTCTTCGTCCGCCCCTCGCCGGGGCCCCCCGGACGTGGTGCCGCCGGAAAACGGGCGTCCGGACTTGCATCCCCCCACTTGCGTGCGTACAGGACCGGCTCGCGGGGGCGGTTCTGACGTCGTCCGCGGGTGACCAATGCGATTCCTCTGCATCTCCGACATCCACGGCCACGCGGACGCGCTCGACGCCGTCCTCGCCGAAGGGCGCGACCGGGGGTACGATCAACTGATCGTCTGTGGCGATCTGTGTTTCCCCGGCCCCGAACCGCTGCGGGTTTGGAAGACGCTCGTGGAGCAGCGAGCCCTCTGTGTGCAAGGGGCCGGCGATCGGGCCCTGGCCACCATCCATCCGGACAAGCTCGTGCCCACGGACGAGAGCGCCCGCAAGCGGGTCGAGCGGATGCGCGACGTCCACAAGGAGCTCGGCCAGCTCATCGTGACGCGCCTCGGCAAGCTTCCGCCCCTGGCCCGGCTCCCCCTCGAGTCTGGGCACACGATGCTCGTGGTGCACGGCAGCCCCGCCGATCCTCTGGAGCCCATCACCGCGGATCTGGACGAGGACGAGCTCATCGGGGCCCTCGGAGACGAGGCCGGCGACCTCATCGTGTGCGGCAGCAGCCACGAGGCATTCTCCCGAGAGGTCGCCGACGTGCAGATCGTGAGCGTCGGTTCGGTGGGCGAGGCGCCAGGCGGCGGATACGCCCACGCGACCCTCATCACCTCCACCCAGACCGGCTTCCACGTCAGCCAGTTCACCGTCGACCTGCCTGAGCGCTGAGCGCTGGCCACCGGACGACCCCGGCGCGCGCGAGAATCGAGCCTTGCAGCAGCCCCGACCTATGGCGGCGGGGTGCTCCCCGCCGCGCTCAGGCCACTCCGTCCCGGCGATCGAGCCCCGCGCGCAGGGCGGCGATCAAGTCGGCGACGCTCCGCGCCCGCTCCCCGGGAGCCGCCGCTCCGATCGCCCGGACCAGCGCCGTGCCCACGACCACGCCGCGCGCCCCCTGGGCCGCGACCTCCCGGGCCTTCGTGGGCCCGTCGATGCCAAACCCGACGACGACCGGCAACCCGCTGCGGTCTTGGAGGGCGCGCGCCTGGCGCCCTGCCTCCGCGAGGGGGGCCTCCCCCGTCCCCGTCACGCCCGTGACGGAGACGTAGTACACGAAGCCTCGCGCCCCCTCGAGGATTCGAGGCTCCCGGTCGGCGCCCGTCGTCGGGGCCGCGAGGGGCACGATCGCCAGCTGCGCTCGTGCGGCCGCGTCCCGGAACCCACGCCCCTCCTCGGGGGGCAGATCCACCACGAGGATCCCGTCCAGGCCGGCGGCGGTCGCGGCGGCCACGAGCTCCTCCTCCCCGAAGGCGAGGACCGGGTTGTAGTAGGTGAAGAGCACCATCGGCTTGTCGCTGCGCTCACGCAGGCGCCGTGCGACCTCCAACGCCGCGCGCAGGTTCCCGCCCCCGCGGATCGCGTCGTACATCGCCGCAGCGATGACCGGGCCGTCCGCGGTGGGATCGCTGAAGGGCACCCCCAGCTCGAGCACGTCGGCGCCGGCTTCGAGGGCCGCCAGAGCACACTCGAAGCTCTCCTCGATGCTCGGATAGCCGATCGTCAGGTAGGCGATGAGGGCCGTCTTGCCCTCCGCCGCGAGCTTGGAAAAACACGTATCGATCCGCTCGATCGTCATGCCGACGTCTCCCTCGTGAGCGACTCGTGATGTCGACGGAGCGTGGCGAGATCCTTGTCGCCGCGCCCGGAGAGGCACAGCGCGAGCCGCGCTGGGCGCCCCTGCTCCTTGCTCACCCGCTCGGCGATCTGCCCCAAGGCCGCGAAAGCGTGGGCCGTCTCCAGCGCCACGATGATGCCCTCCGTGCGCGCCACCAGCTCGGCGGCCTCGAGAGCCTCCCGATCGCTCGCGACGACGTACTCGGCGCGCCCGGACGTCTTGAGAGCCGCGTGCTCGGGGCCCACGCCTGGGTAGTCCAGGCCCGCGCTGATCGAGTGCGCCTCGATGATCTGCCCGTCTTCGTCGGCGAGGATCAGGGTCCGCGAGCCATGGAGGACGCCCACGCTGCCGGCCGTGATCGCGGCTGCGTGACGCCCCGTGGCGATGCCTTCGCCCGCCGCCTCGACCCCGAAGAGGCGAACGTCTTCATCCAGGAACGCTCCGAACATGCCGATGGCGTTCGATCCGCCACCGACACAGGCCACCACGGCGTCCGGGAGGCTCCCCGAGCGCGCGAGCAGCTGCTCCTTGGCCTCATCGCCGATGACCCGCTGCAGCTCCTTGACGAGCTCCGGGTAGGGGTGGGGCCCCGCCGCGGAGCCCACGCAGTAGTGGGTCGTGCGCACGTTGGTGACCCAGTCCCTGAGCGCCTCGTTCATGGCGTCCTTCAGGGTTCGTGATCCGGACTCCACCGCGATCACCCGCGCCCCCAACATCTCCATGCGGGCCACGTTCGGGGCCTGACGCTCCACGTCCACGGCGCCCATGTAGACCTCACAGGGCAACCCCATGACCGCGGCGGCGGTGGCGGTCGCGACACCGTGCTGTCCGGCGCCCGTCTCCGCGATGATGCGCGCCTTCCCGAGCTTCTTGGCGAGGAGCACCTGCCCGAGGGCGTTATTGATCTTGTGCGCTCCCGTGTGACACAGGTCTTCGCGCTTCAACCACAGCTCCCCCAGCGTCCGCCCCTCGGGATCGATGGCTCGAGCGAGCCGATCCGCCCGCGTGAGCGGCGTGGGACGCCCCACGTAGTGCTCGAGCAGCTGACGCCATTCGGCCTGGAACGCGGGGGCGCGCACGACGTCCTCGAAGGCGCGCTCCAGCTCCGTCAACGCCGGGATCAGCGTCTCCGCCACGAAGCGACCGCCGAAATCGCCGTAGTAGCCCGGCCTCCGGCGGGGCTCGGGCGTGGTGGTGGGCTCGGACTGGGTCATGATGGTGCCCGCTCTACCCCACGAGCTGGCTCCTGTCGACTTCACCCCGACGCCGGAGGCACCCAAAATTGCTCACCCGAGGACGCGTCGGGCCCGGCGCCCTCGATGGGAGCGGGCTCGAGCCGGCACACCACCGCGGGATACCTGAAATACGCGCGAATCGTCGGCTGTTTCCCGCGCACCTCCCGCCAACGGCGCGCGATGGCGACACGCCCGGGGCCCTCGCCGATCACCGGCAGACGGTAGTCGAGCAACACGTCCCGGTCCGGCCCCGCCTCGATCGACAGCTGGAAGACCCGCTCTCCCCCCGCCACCAGCTCGTTCTCGATGACGACGCTGTCGTATCCGGGGCGAGTGGTGACGAGCACGTCCGCCCCCTCGGCGACGCGCACCAGCCACACGTGGCCGAGCTCACTGGCCGTGCGTTGGCCGGCTCGATCCACACAGCCGACGGGCTCGTAATGCAGGAGCACCCGCCCGCGGGGCTCCTCGCCCCGCGGCACCACGTACCCGCCACGCATCTGGGTGACGCCGCAGCCCAGCAGCAAGGGCGCCACGGCCGCCGCCACGCGCCAGCCGCCGCCGCCAGTCACGACCGACCGCCCTCGTCGGGTCCAGAGGGGGCACCCAGGGGGCCCGCACCAGTGAGCTCCCGCGCCGCGGCCCGCGCGCGTTCCACGAAGCTCCAGACGGCGCGGGGATCCTTGCGTCCGGGGGCGAGCTCCACACCGCTGGCCACGTCCACGCCCCAGGGACGCAGCTCACGGATCGCGTCCGCCACGTTGTCGGGCCGGAGACCGCCGGCCAGCACCACCCGCCGCTCGCGCACCAGCTCGCGGACCAACGTCCAGTCGAAGGTCTGCCCCGAGCCCCCGAGGAGCCCCGGCACGTGGGCGTCCACGAGCAAGGGATCGCCCCCGTAACGTCGCGCCCGCTCCACGTCCGCCGGGCCCGCGATGGCGACCGCCTTGAAGGCGTGGGGCAGGAGCGCCTCGAGCTCCGCGGGCGTCTCCTTGCCGTGGAGCTGCACCTGGTCGAGCTCGACCCGCCGCAAGAGCTCCTCGAGCTGTCTCGGGGGCTGGTCCGCCACGACGCCCACCCAGCGGACCGCGTCGCGACCCGCTTCCCGGATCAGTGCGGCCGCCGCCTCGGGCGCCAAGAACCGCTTGGAGCTGGGGACGAAGTTGAGCCCGATGGCGTCCACCCCCGCCGCGATGGCTGCTCGGGCGTCCTCCACCGTCGTCACGCCGCACACCTTGATCCAGACGTTCATGGGCGGTCGGGTTTTGGCCGTCGACGCCGCTGGACGCAAGCGGGCGAGGCGGGGCCCACCCGGACCGATGAGGAGCGAGCCGAGCCCCACCTAGCCCTGGCCCCCCTCCCCAGGACGTTCACTCGATCTTCAGGAGCTCCTTGACCGTCGCGATCACCTGCGGCGCCTGGATCGGCTTCGTGATGTACGCGTTGGCACCGAGCTGCAGCGCCCGCTGCCGATCCTCCAGGGAGCCCTCCGTCGTGATGATGATGATGGGCGTGTCCTTGTGCGTCGGATCGCTGCGCACCCGCTTGACGAGCTTCAGCCCATCCATGATGGGCATGTTGATGTCCGTGACGATGATGTCGTAACGCGCGGACGCGAGCTTGCGCAGCCCGTCCACGCCGTCATCGGCCTCGGTGACGCGCAAGTTCTTGACGCGGGCCAGCGCGAAGACGAGCAGCTGGCGCATCATCGGTGAGTCTTCGACGATCAGACAGGAGTATTCCGACATGGGTTCGTTCTCGAGGGCGCCGCCCCGCAAGAGTAACTAAACGCTCAAATCCAGGAAGGCCTCGAGGCCAGGAAGCTTCCGTTCCGCCTTCGAGAAGAGGCACGCGCTGACGAGGGCGGCGGCAGCGTGCTGCCCAAGCAGCTTGAAGAGCTCGAAGTCCATGGTCGAAAACCGGCTCTTCTGACCGAGGGTGGCGAAGATCGCGATCGCACCCACGAGGCTCTCATCGACCATCAGCGGGATGACCGCGGGCGGATCGTCCATGTCGAACCGGCTCGAGTCCCGCTCCTCGTCCACGTAGGCGGTGCCGTTCCGCACGACCTCCCCCACCTTGGATCCGTCCACCCGAACGGCCGTGAGCTGCTCGCCTGCCACGCCCTCCGAGGCGATGGGCACGAGCTCGCTCCCGTCCGCGTTGCACAGGTACATGGCGTAGGACTCCGCCCCGACGAGCTGAGCCAACACCTCCTTGATGCGTCGCACGACGCCCCGCGGCGACAGGCTGGCGTGGAGCTGGTTGCTGGCGACGAAGAGGTTGGCGAGATTGGCGAACTCCGTCTCGACCTCGCTGAAGCGCGCGCTGAACTGGCTGGTCTCCTTCTCCGCGCGCTCGGTCCGGGACAGGAGCTCTCGCTTCTCGACCTCGAGCCCCTCGATCTTCTCGAGCAGCCTGCGGACGGCGTCGTCCGCCTCCAGCTGGGTCCTGAGCTGCGCGTTCTCCGCCTCCAGCAAGAGCAACCGTTCGCGGAGGCGCTCGTGCTCCGCCGCGAACTGCTCGGTGAGGCGCGCGCCACGGGTGAAGCTCTGCAGGATCTCGTCGCGCTCACGCCGGAGGTCGGGCGGAGGAGTGCTCGGCTTGTGCGCTGAGCCCACGCCGCGCGAGTCGGCTCCTGCCGGCTGTGGTGCGTGACGTTTGTCTTCGGATCGCTCGCCCATCGATGCTCCTGTTCGACGTTCTCCTCTCGGAGGGCACGCTACCATGGCTTGCTCCCCGACCGCAGCACCCCACCCTCGTTTGCGGTCCCGTTTGCGGTTTCATCGTGGCCCGGGCCCGCGCGGGGCACCTCGGAAGCGTCTCCACCCGGCGTGACGGCCGATCTCCACGAGGGCTCACGCTGTGGGAGGACCCCCGACCTTTGCAGACACACACACCGACCCGACACGGGCCCGACGGGGGAAGGCAGTCCGGCGACGCGGATCGAACGAGTGTCATGTCGGCCCAGCATCGGCATTAGAAATACTTGCCTTCGCCCCTGGAGGTCGGTTCTCCTGCTCCCATGACGGAGCCCACTGCAGAAAACCTGGCGCGTCGCAAGTCCGACCACCTCGATCTCGCGATCCGGGGTGACGTGGGCTTCCGGCGCACGACGACGCTGCTCGAGTGTGTGCGGTTCGTCCACGATGCGCTGCCCGACTGCGCCGTGAGCGATTTGGACACCAGCGTCCACGTCCTCGGCAAGACGCTGCGCGCGCCGCTCCTCATCGCGGGGATGACCGGCGGCAACGAGCGCGCGCGCGACATCAACCGGAGCCTCGCAGAGGTCGCCGAGGAGCGGGGCTGCGCGCTCGGGTTGGGCTCACAGCGCGCCATGCACAAGGATCCGTCGGTCACAAAGAGCTACCAGGTGCGCGACGTCGCCCCCAACGTGCTCCTGCTCGGCAACATCGGAGTCGTGCAGGCCGCGCGCATGTCGAACCAGGAGGTCGAGGATCTCGTGGGGGCCGTCGGGGCAGACGCCCTCTGCGTCCACCTGAACCCCGCCATGGAGCTCATCCAGAGCGACGGCGATCGGGACTTCCGCGGGGGCACCGAGACCCTCGCGCGCCTCGCGGAGGCTCTGAGCGTCCCGGTGATCGCCAAGGAGACCGGCTGCGGCCTGTCCCGCAGCGTCGGGCAGCGCCTCCGCAAGGCGGGCGTCCGCCACGTGGACGTCTCCGGCGCGGGGGGGACGTCCTGGGTCGCCGTCGAGACACGACGGGCCGACGCTCCGGGGCAGGCGCTCGGGGAGGTGCTCTGGGATTGGGGCATCCCCACCGCCGCCAGCGTGGCGCAAGTGGCCGAAGTGGGCTTCGAGACGGTGTTCGCTACCGGCGGCATCAAGACGGGGCTCGACATCGCCCGGGCCATCGCCCTCGGCGCCACGGTGGGCGGGATCGCTCGCCCCGTGCTCCAGGCGCTCGACCAGGGCGGGATCGCCGGGGCGCGGGCCCACCTGGAGGCCGTGGAAGCGCAGTTCCGGGCCACCTTGCTGTTGACGGGGAGCCGGAGCGTCGCCGATCTCCGCCGCTGTCCGCGGATCGTCGTGGGGGAGCTACGCGACTGGATTGCGTAGAGGCGAAGCGCTATCGACCGAGCGCGATGGCCAAGCAGGGAGCCGCGCGGAGCGAAGCCTCGCCCGCCCGCGGAAAAAAGAAGAACACGGCGACTCCTCCCCAGGGGTCGCTCGAGGCGTTCCGCGCGCTGCTCGCGGAGGTCCAGCGAGACACGGATCGCCAGCTCTCCGAGATCCTCGACGGGCGCGTCACGCTCGCGGAGAGCCACGGCAGCGAGGTCGTCGAGATGATCTCGACCTTGCGCGATCTCTGCCAACGGGGCGGGAAGCGGCTCCGTCCGGCGCTGGTCATGGTGGGCGCGCGCGCGGCGCGACCGGACACGCCCCCCGAGCTGGTGCTCCAGGCGGGCGTCGCCCTGGAGCTGCTGCAAGCCTACTTCCTCATCCACGACGACTGGATGGATCAGGACCTGGAGCGCCGCGGCGGCCCCACGGTCCACGCGCACCTCGGTCGTCGCTTTCGCTCCACCTCCAAGGGGGCGTCCGCGGCGATCCTCACGGGTGATTACGCGGTGGCCCTGGCGACGCGCGTCCTGGCGAACCTGGACCTCCCCGGACGACGTCTCTCGGGGGTGCTCACTTGTTTCGCCGACATGCAGCTCGACGCCGTCGCGGGCCAGGGGCTCGACGTCATCGGCCGGGGTCGCGACGTCGAGCTGACCTATCGGCTCAAGACGGCCAGCTACACGGTGCGCGGGCCGCTGATCATGGGCGCGCTCCTGGCGGGCGGCTCCCCTGCCCTGCAGGCCACCCTGGAGCGCTTCGCGCTGCCCGCGGGCGTCGCCTTCCAGCTGCGCGACGACCTGATCGGGGTCTTCGGAGATCCCGCGCGCACGGGGAAGCCGCGGGGCGGCGACCTGAGAGCGGGGAAACGCACCCTCCTCGTCGAGCTCGCCCTGCAGCGCTGTCGCGGCCCACGGCGACAGCTGCTCCAGTCCGTGCTCGGCGCTCCTCGGACGACCCAGCGAGCGGTCGAGCGGGCCATCGAGGTCCTGGAGGAGTGTGGTGCCAAGGCCGTCGTGGAGGAGCGCATCGTCTCCCTGAGCAACGAAGCGCGCGTCGCGATCGAGCGAGGCCGCCTGTCCAGCGAAGGACGGGAGCTCCTCTTGGGGGCGGTGGACGCGCTGACGTCGAGGGAGTCTTGAAGGACGTGGCCGGGACCGGACGCGCCTCCGGCAAGGTGATCCTCCTCGGTGAGCACGCCGTCGTGTACGGCGTGCCCGCTCTCGCAGCGTCCATCGAGCGCGGGGTGACCGCCACCGCGCGGCCGGCCCCGCTGGCGACGCTGTTCGTGGACGGCACGGAGGTCCCCCGAGAGCACGAGCTGCAGAGCGCCTTGCGGGCCGTGCTTGCACGCCTCGACGCGCCCGAGGTGCGGATCGATCTCCACCTGGAGCTCCCTCCCGGTTGCGGGCTCGGGGCGTCCGCGGCCATGGGAGTCGCGGTCGCCCGCGCCGTGCTCGAGCTCACGAGGCAGCAGCGACCCGAGGACGCCCCGCGGACAGGAGACACGCCGAGCGATGCGCGGCTCCGCGACGGGGCCGACGGCGAGCCTGGCGACGGCGAGCCCCCCAGTGAAGACGCCCTCGTGCTCGACGCGGTCGACGGGTGGGAGCGGGTCTTTCACGGGGATCCCTCGGGGGTCGACGCTGCTGCCGCCCTCGGCCGAGGCGTCCTGCAGTTCGTGAAGGGACATCCCCCGCGACCGCTCACGCCCGGGCTGCCTCTGGTGCTCGCCCTCTGCGTGGCCGATCCTCCGGCGAGTACGCGGGAAATGGTGGCCTCGGTCGCCCGCCTCAAGGAACGACGACCCGACTTGGTGCAACGCACCTTGGAGGGGATCCATTCGCTGGTGCGCAACGCGGTGCTCTGCGTCGAGGCCGGAGATCGAACGGGGCTGGGCAGCCTGATGAACTACAATCAAATGTTGCTCTCGGGGTTGATGTTGTCCACGGAGGGGATCGAGAAGGCCTGCGCCGTGGCGCGCGAGGCGGGTGCCCTCGGCGCCAAGCTGACGGGCGCGGGTGGTGGTGGCTGCGTCGTGGCCCTCGCGGAGGAGGATCCCGAGGGGATCCTCGGCGCGTGGCGCAACGAAGGGCTGGAGTGCTTCGCGACGGCCGTCGTCGGCGGCCCCGTCGGCGGCGGCCCCGGCGTAGGGGAGGCGCGTCATGGCTGACGGCGTCGGGCGCGCCGAAGCGTGCGCGAACATCGCCCTGGCGAAGTACTGGGGGAAGTCGCCCCAGGGCGGGAACCTCACGGCGGTGCCGAGCCTGTCGCTCACCCTCGACAACCTGCGCACCCGCACGGAGGTGCGCTTCAGCGACGATCTCGAGACAGACGAGGCCAGCCTCGACGGTCGACCCGCGAGCGGTCGTGTGTTGACTCGGATCACGGAGCTCCTCGATCGGCTGCGCGCCGCGCAGGGCGAGACGCGCCGGGCGCGCGTCGTCAGCTTCAACGATTTCCCCACCGCCGCCGGGCTCGCTTCGAGCGCCTCCGGTTTCGCGGCGCTGGCGATGGCTGCGAGCCAGGCCCTGGGCGGGACCCTCGATCCGGTGATTCTGAGCTCCGTGGCGCGGCAGAGCTCGGCGTCGGCGGCGCGTTCTCTGTTCGGCGGCTTCGTGGAGCTGGGCGCGGAGACCGACAGCGCCCGGCCCATCGCGCCCCAGGACCACTGGGACCTGACGATGCTCGTCGCCGTGGTGCAGTCGGGGCCCAAGCCGGTCGCTTCCACGGGGGGCATGGTCCACACGGCCGCGACGAGCCCCCTCTACGAAGCCTGGGTCCGCTCCGCCCCCGGCATGTTCGAGGCGGTGCGGCGCGCGGTGCTCGAGCGGCGCTTCGAGGACCTCGCGAGGGCCATGGAGCAGAGCGCCCTGACGATGCACGCCACGATGCTCGCCGCGCAGCCCCCGATCGTTTACTTCCGCGGCACGACGGTGGAACTCATCGATCGGCTGCCGCGCTGGCGCGACGCGGGCCTGCCGCTCGCCTTCACGATGGACGCCGGCCCCAACGTCAAGGTGCTCACCCCGAGCGAACACGCCTCGGAGCTCACGCGGCGCCTGGAGGAGTTCCCCGGCGTGGGCTCGGTGATCGCCTGCCGCCCCGGCCCCGCCGCGCGCCTCCTGGAGCTCACGGGCTCCCTGGAGGCGGCGCGCCCGCTGACGGAGGCCGCGCGCCCGCTGACGGAGGCCGCGTCCTCGACGGGAGCGCGTTCTTGAAGGCGCGCGCCCCGGGCAAGGTCGTCTTGTCGGGCGCCTATGCGGTGCTCCGGGGCGCACCCGCTCTCGTGAGCGCCGTGACCTGCTACGCGGAGGCCGACACCTCACGGCCCCCAGAGTTCGTCACTCCAGAGGTCGACGTTGCCCTCCGTGAGCTGGGGACGGAGGCCGTCGCCCCTTGGTTCGATGCCTCGGCCTTGCGGGCTCGTGGCGCGAAGCTCGGGCTGGGCTCCAGCGCCGCCATCCTGGTCGCGTCCCTGGGCGCCCTGCTCGCAGAGAGCCCCAACCTCGGGGGCTCGGGCCCAGACCACGACAGCCCAGACCATGACAGCCCAGACCACGACGTCGACGAGTGGCGACGGCGCGTCTACGAGCGGGCGCTTCGGGCCCATCGGCTCGCGCAGGGGGGCGGGAGCGGCATCGACGTGGCAGCAGCAGCCCTCGGCGGGACACTGCTCGCCCGACGGGTGACACCGGAGCAGACAGGAGTGACGCAGGCGCTTCAGCTCGAGCCGGTCACCCTCCCCGCCGACCTCTGCGTCGAGCTCTGGGCGATGGGCCATCCCGCCTCGACCGCACATTTCGTCCGCGCGGTGTTCGATCTGGAGCAGACACACCCCGCGCGCTTCGAAGCGCTGCTCGAGGCCCAGGCGAGCGGGGCGCGGCGCGCCGCCGCGGCCGCGCAGGCGGGTGACGGGGCCGGTCTGCTCGACGGCCTCCGGGTGCAACGACGCGCCCTCGACGCCCTCGGACGCGCAGCAAACGTCCCCATCGTCGTCGACGAGCTCCGGACCCTGGACGACCACGTCCCCGGAGACGCCGCTCTCCTCCCCGCGGGGGCTGGCGGCGGCGACATCTCGATCTACGCTGGCCCGACGGCGTCGAGCGCCGCATTCCGTCGCGCTGCCGCGGGTCTCGGCATGTGGAGGCTCGAAGCAGATCTCGGCGCCCCGGGCCTTCAGTCCCTCGAACCATAGAATGGCCCCTCACCTCATGGTCGACAGCTCCCGCATCCCCGGATTCTACAAACTCTCCCTGGCCGAACGGCGCCAGACGATCAGCGAACGCGCGGATCTCGATCTCGACGAGCTCCTCGCCGCCCTCGACACGGGTGGGCTGGATCCAGAGACCGCCGACAAGGTGGTCGAGAACGTGCTCGGCACCTACGGTCTCCCCTTCGGCGTCGCCCTGAACGTCCGCATCAACGGCCGCGACCGCCTCGTCCCGATGGTGGTCGAGGAGCCCAGCGTCGTCGCCGCCGCCTCCAACGCCGCCCGCATGATCCGCGACGGCGGCGGCTTCGTGGCGGAGATGGACGAGGCGTTGATGATCTCCCAGGTCGAGCTGCTCTCGGTCCCGGACATCGAGCAGGCGCACGCGGCGATCGAAGCTGCCCGCGACGAGCTCCTCGAGCTGGCGACCCTCGCCGTGCCGGGGCTCGTCCGCCACGGCGGCGGACCGCGGGATCTCGAGATCCGTGTGCTCGGCCCGGACCACATGGTCGTGCACCTGCTCGTCGACTGCCGGAACGCCATGGGTGCGAACCTCGTCAACTCGGTGGCAGAGGGCGTCGGGCCGCGCCTGGCGGCCCTGACGAACTCCCGCCTGGGGCTGCGCATCCTCTCCAACCTGTGCGATCGGCGGAAGGTGCGCATCCGCTGCCGCGTGCCGGCCGCGAGCCTGACCTCCGGGCGCTCCGGGACGCGGCCTGCCCAGAGGATGGACCTGGAGGAGCTGGACGTGGTGGACGCCATCGCGGCGGCTTCCCGCTTCGCCGAGCGGGATCCGTACCGCGCCGCCACCCATAACAAAGGAATCATGAACGGCGTCGACTCCGTCGTCATCGCGACGGGCAACGACTACCGCGCCGTCGAGGCGGGAGCCCACGCCTACGCCGCGCGCCGGGGTCGCTACGAGCCCCTGGCCACGTGGCGCCGCGACGGGGACGATCTGGTGGGGCAGCTCGAGATGCCGCTGGCCCTCGGCATCGTCGGGGGCACCCTGCGCGTCCATCCGACCGCCCGCATCGCCCTGCGGCTGGCCCAGGTCGAGACCGCCGACGAGCTCGCGCTCATCGCCGGCTCCGTCGGCCTGGCGTCGAACCTCGCCGCGCTGCGCGCCCTCGCCACGGAGGGCATCCAGCGCGGCCACATGGCCCTGCACGCGCGCTCCGTCGCCATCGCCGCGGGAGCGCAGGGTACGGAGGTCGAGGCGGTGGCCCACCACATCTCCGAAGCCCGCGCGATCACCCTGGAGGCGGCGGTGCGCGCCCTCGAGGGCCTGCGGAGCGGCACCCTGCTGGAGACGAACGACTCGTGACCCCCTTCGACCTGCGCAGCCTGCTCCGACCGGAGCTGGCAGAGCTCCAACCGTACTTGCCCCACACGGGTCACTACGAGATCCGCCTCGACGCCAACGAGGCGCCCCCCATGCTGTCTCAGGAGGCCCTCGAGCGCCTGAGCCAGGCTGCCGCGGCGACGTCCTGGCATCGCTATCCCGACGCCACCCAGGAGGAGCTGCGGCGCGCGATCGCCCAGCGCTGCGGCGCTCGACCGGAGGAGGTGCTCGTCGGCGTGGGCAGCGACGAGCTCATCACCTTGCTCCTGACCGTGCTGACGCGACCGAAGGCGCCCGCGTCGGAGGCCGTGGTGCTCACGGCGACGCCGACCTTCGTGATGTATCGCTCGAGCGCCCGCGCGCGAGGCTTGCGCGTCGCGGAGGTCCCCCTCGACTCCGACTGGGATCTCGACGAGGAGGCGAGCCTGCGCGCCCTCGAGGAGGCCGACCCAAACGTGGTGTTCTTGGCCAGCCCCAACAATCCCACGGGCACGATGATCACCCCGGCGCGCCTCGCGCGGTTCGTCGAGGCGGCGCGGCGCGCCCTCGTCGTCGTGGACGAGGCGTACGTGGACTACGCGGACCGGGATCAGCTCGCGCTGCTGCGCCAGTACGACAACGTCGCGATCCTGCGGACCCTCTCCAAGGTGGGCTTCGCGGCCCTGCGCGTCGGTTGGTTGCTCGGGCGCCCCGACCTGGTGGCGGAGCTCGACAAGGCGCGCCTGCCCTACAACATCCCCTCACCCTGTCAGAGCCTCGCCGCGCTCGCGCTCACGGAGCTGTCCGGGGAAATCGACGCGACCTGTCGCGCCGTCGTCACCGAGCGGCGGCGCCTGGAAGAGGCCGTGGGAGCCCTCCCGGGGATCCGTCTGGCGAACAGTCAGGCGAACTTCCTGTGGCTGGAGACGGAGCGCGGCGCAGGTGAGTTGTGGGACGCCCTCCGCCGCCACGGCATCCTCGTGCGCAGCTTCCATGCCCGCGGGGGGCGCCTGGCCCACTGCCTGCGCGTGACCATCGGCACCCGCGAAGAGAACGACGCGTTCCTCGCCGCGTTCCGGGAGACACTGGAGCGGTGAGCCGAGCGCCAGGGCGCCGCCGCGGCCGATCGCGGTCGCTCCTGGTTTGCGTCGCGGCGGGCCTGAGCTGCGCTCTCGCGGGGTGCTCTTCCACTCCCAGCAGCGTCGATCGCGTCCACGACGGGAAGGTCTGGCGCGGGCGCTACATCCACTCCTTCAGCTACGCCTGGTACGCCCGTGGGGTGACCCTCGAGGCGCAGGGGCACCTCCGGGAAGCGGAGGCGGCGTACCTGGAGGCGGTGAGCCATGATCCCGAGAGCGGGTCGGCGTGGGCGCGCATCGGCGCCGTCCGCTGCCTGCGCGGAGACGAACGCGCCGACGACGCCTTCGAGGAGGGCTGGCGCACGGAGAACGACCGGACGCTTCTGCTGATCGAGCGGGGCCGCTGCGCCCTCCGCACCAAAGACCTCGAGGCGGCCCTGGAGGATGGCCTCGCGGCGGTCGCGCGCTCCCCCCGCTCGATCGAGGCGAGCCTCCTCATCATCGACGCGCTGGAGGGTCTACGCCGGGATGACGAAGCCGCGCGCTGGCTCGATGCGCTCGCCGCGTTCACGCCAGGCGCGCGGCAAGTGCACACGCGACGGGTGCTCCAGGCCCGGGCGCGCGGAGACGTGTCCCGCGAGCGCCGCGCGCGGGAGCGACATCTGGCCCTGGTGAGCCAGGAGACCCTCGAGCGCCCCAGCGACGATCCCGAAGTGGACGTGCGCGGCCCCGCGGCGGTCGACGCCGCGCTCCAGCGCAACGATCTGGAGCTCGCCCT
>JAAZAA010000226.1 GCA_012514535.1 Myxococcales bacterium
TGAAGCGCCTCCGCCATTCATGCAAAGAACGCATGAGTTCGCCTTCATTCATGCGTCCGGCGCATGCCCCGCCGCGGCCCCTTCTCGACGAGGCCGCGCAGCGCCCGCCCGCGCGCTCGCTCGCTCTCCACGAAGCGACAACCACGCACGTCGTGCCCCATTCATGCAAAGAACGCATGAGTCTGTCTTCATTCATGCCGCGTCCCGCGCATGCCCCGCCGCGGCCCCCTCTCAATGAGGCCGCGCAGCGCCCGCCCGCGCGCTCGCTCGCTCTCCACGAAGCGACAACCACGCCCGTCGTGCCTCATTCATGCAAAGAACGCATGAGTTCGCCTTCATTCATGCGTCCGGCGCATGCCGACTCCGCGGACTCTCTTCGAGGGGTCACGGCTACCCGCCGCGCCCCCCTCGATCCACCCTGCCCCCGCAGGCGCCCCCGATCCCCCCGCCCCTGGAGCCACTGGCTCGGCTGGATCGCGCTCTCCCTCGCGGCCGTCTCTTCGGCGGCGGCGGATCCCGGCGCGGCCGCAAGCCGGACGGCGGGCGACGCCGCGCTCGATCCCCAGGCCCTCGAACGTCGCCTGGCGACCCTCGAGCGGGAGCAGCACACCCTCGAGCGCAGCCTCGCCCGCGACGAGGCGGAGCTGCGCACCCTCCGCCAGCGGGTCATCGCCCGCGGGCGCGCCTACTACCGGGTCTCCCGGGGCGGACCGACGGGGCAAGACTGGTTCGAGCACGCGGTGCGGGTCGAGCGGCTCCGCCGCGGCCTGCTCGTCGACGGCGCACGCCTGAAGGAGCTCACGGAGCGGCGCGAGACCACGAAGGAGCGCCTCGCCCTGGTGCGCGAGCGACGGGCGCCCCTCGCGGCGGAGAGCCGCGACTTCGAGCAGATGCGCTCGGCCCTGCTCGCCCAGAAGGAGCGAGAGGAGGCCTTCGAGCGGGCGTTCCTGGAGAGCCGCGCCGCGCCCCACACGGCCATCTACGGCGCGGGACCCGGGCTCGGCGTGAACGATGGCAGCGGCTTCGCCCAGATGCGCGGGCGTCTGCCGTTCCCGCTCCCGGGACGCGCGGAGGTGGAGCAAGTGCGCCGCCCCTGGGCGCAGGGCACCGGGCTGGTGATGCACGCGCCGGCGGGGACGTCGGTGCGAGCGGTCTTCGGAGGGCGCGTGGCCTTCGCCGACACCTACGGGGAGTACGGCAAGACCGTCATCCTGGATCACGCCGACGGGTACTACACGGTCAGCGCGCACCTCGGGTCCATCGAGGTGAGCGCCGGGGACGAGCTGGCGGCCGGGTCACGGCTCGGCGCCCTCGGTGCGGGCACGTCGGGGCGCGCGGTCCTGTATTTCGAGGTGCGCCGCGCCAACGACACCCTGCCGCCCTCCGAGTGGTTCGGCATTTGAGCGAGCCGACGGCGGCGGTTCGCTTCGGGGGCGCGGCTCCGCGGCTGGTCACGGCGCGGTGCTCGGAGGGTCGAGCTGTGGGCTCGGCTCGATGGTTCGCCCGGTAGGACAGCCGAGTTCGGCGTGACGGGGAGCTTCGGCCGGCGGTCGGCTTGCGGCTTTGGAGACGACCCCGGACAATCCGCCCCCCATGAGCGACGACGCCGTCGAGCGCCGCGGAGAATCTCTCGTCGGTGCAGCGGGGAGCGCCACGGCGGAGCCCGCGGAGAACCAGTCCGCGCCGTCGACGGCGAGCGCGGGAGCCGCGCAGGAGCCCGCCGAGCCCACCAGCGAGCTGCGGGAGGGCGCCGCCGTGCCTGGCGAAGCGCAAGAGCACGGCGACGCACCAGCGCACGGCGAAGCGCAAGAGCACAGCGAAGCGCGAGAGCGCCGCGACGCACCAGCGCACAGCGAAGCGCAAGAGCACGGCGAAGCGCGAGAGCGCCGCGACGCACGAAGCCACGGCGACTCGCGGCGCAGTGACTCACCACGGTACGGCGGCGCACGAAATCTCGGCCCACGGCGCTACGGCCTCGCCGTCGTCTGCGCGCTGCACGGGGTGGTGTTCGCCATCGCCGCCGTCCAGCTGCCCTGGACGACGGCGTCCTGGGCGACGCTCCTGTTGGGGGGCATGGCGCTGGCGCACTTCGTCCTCGCCGCCCTGGGAGGCCTCGGTCGGGAGCGCTGGGTGCGGCCCCTCTGGGCGGGGCTCGCCGGAGTCTCCCTCGCGTGCTGGTTGATCCTGTCCCTCGCCCTCCTCGCCGCGGGCCTGCACCTGGCGGCGCTCTATCAGGGCCTCGGCGCGGCCCTCGCGGCGGCCCTGGGCGTGCTCGCGGCGGTGCTCGCCCTGTTCACGGTCCCCCTCGCGTGCTGGGGGCTCGCGGTGACGCGCCCCTGGCGCCGGCTCACGACGGGGACGCAGATCGCCGCGGGGGTGGCGCTGGGCGTCCTCGTGGTCACGGCGCTGGTCGTGGCCCAGCGGCGGGGCGCCCCCGCGCCCGTGAGCGGGTGGGGAGACACGTCGCCCGAGGCGGTGTGGGCGCGGGTCCAGGAGGCGCTCCCCTCGCCCCCGCCCCCTGCCGCGGACGACGGGAAAGCGAAGCCGGCACGGACGGCGAAGCAGAAGACACGGACCAAGGCGGCGCGGACGACGAAGGCGAAGACACGGGCGGAGCAGCGAGCGGCGCGCCGGGCGCATCTCCTCCGCACGGACCCCACTCCATGCGCCGAGCCGGTGACGGGGCCCCAGCTCACGGCGCTCGTGACCTGGCTCGACGGGCGGCAAGAGCCCACCTCGCGCTGCGTGCAGGCGCCGGATCCCCCCGCGCTGGAGCGAGCCCTCGTCGCGCTCCTCGAGACGGAGCGTCACGCCCGGGCACGAGCGGTGGTGGATTTCGTCGTGGCGCGCCGGCAGCTCGCCCCCCTGCACCCTTGGATCGACGCCCTCGGCGTCCGTCCGGCGCGGGACGGCGTATGCGCGGCGGCGGGCTGCCTCGCGCCCTGGCAGCTCGTGGCGCTCGATCTCTTCACCAGCGAGCAGCCGCTGCCGGCGGTGCCCGACTTTCGTTTCGGGGTGGCCCCGGAGGCGTTGGCGCGGGCGCTCGACGACCGCCGGGAAGAGCCCTGGGTCGCGATCGAGACGGAGACGTACGTGCTCGTCGACGGAGAGGCGGAGCGGCTGACCCGCCTGCGACGCTCCCCGCGGCCCCTCGCCGCAGCGGACATCGACCGGGCGCTGCGCGCGGCGGAACGTCACATCGTCGAAGCCCAGGGCGGGGACGGGCGCTTCCGCTACGGCCTCGATCCGTTCACGGGGAAGGAGGACTGGGCCTCGCTGAACCTGCCACGGCAGGCGGGCACCACCCTCGTCCTCTGCGAGCTCGGTCGCTCGAAGGCGAGCCGCCGCGCGGCGCGGCGATCCCTGGACCTGCTCGCGCGGCACGAGCGTCGCCTGGGCGAAGCGTCCGCGCTCAGCCTCCAACGGGATCACGCGGCCCTCGGCCACACGGCGCTGCCCCTCGTGGCCCTGCTCACGTGTCGTGAGGAGCAGCAGAGACGCCACGACGAGCTCATCGGACGCCTGGCGGAGTTCCTGCTCCGCTTGCAGCGCGAGGACGGGAGCTTCTTCCCCGGGTACGACCTCCGGGCGGGGCACGCGGCGGGCGAACACGAGGCGCTGTACGCGTCGGGCCAGGCGGTCCTCGCCCTCGTCCTCCTGGAACAGCGGCTCTCCTCTCTCGAGGGAGCGCCGGACGCGGAGCGAGTCGGGCGCGCCATCGATCGGGCCATGGACTTCTACGCGGGCGAGTACTGGCCGCGCCTCCTCCGGGATTTCTTCTACGTCGAGGAGAACTGGCACTGCCTGGCCGCGCGGGCCGCGCTGTCCTCCCATCGTCGGCCCCACTACGAGCGGTTCTGTCTCGACTACGTCGCGTTCAAGTCGCGCCTGATCCTGCGGGAGGGCGAGGTCGCCCCGGAGCTCGTCGGTGGCTTCGGCGTCACGCCCCTCTTCGAGCCCCACTACACGGGCACCGCGGGACACGGAGAGGCGCTGGCGGCGGCCTTGGCCGTCCAGCGGGCGCGCGGCGAGGAGCGCACCGAGAACCTCGCGGTGCTCGAGGATCTGCTCGGGTTTTTGGTGCGGGCCCAGTGGGACGCGGCGAGCTGCTTCGCCTGCTCTCCGCGGCAGCGCGTGCTGGGCGGCTTCTCCGAGCACGTCGCCTCGCCGATCATCCGCATCGACTACGTCCAGCACGCCCTGGCGGCCCTCGGCCACGGGAAACGAGAGCTGTTCCCCGCCGACGCGGCGCCTGCCAGCGGATCTTGAGGAGCATGTCCCGGCCCCGCGCCTATTTCTTCGGTCTGACGATCATCGCGGCGGTCGCGTACCCCGTGACGTTCGCTCCTGGCGAGGACTCGTTCCCCCTGTCGAGTTATCCGATGTTCTCCTATCGCCGTGAGCGCCCCACGATTTACTTCGCGCGGGCGATCGGAGCGGACGGAGAGGAGCGGCGCGTGCCGCCGGAGCTCGTGGGGAGCAGCGAGGTGATGCAGGCGGCGGTCACCGTGCGTCGCGCCATCCAGGGCGGCAAGAAGCGCATGCGGGAGCTGTGCCGCGCCATCGCGGGGCGCGCCGAGGCCGACGCGGGGCTGCGCGGGGCCCGCATCGAGCTGGTCAGCGCGGAGATCGATCCCGTGGCGTACTTCGTCGAGGGGCCCGAGCCCGTGAGCCTGCGCCGCCATCACCGCTGCCGTGTGCGGGAGGGGGGCCGGTGAAGGCGCTGCTCCGGGCCATCGATCGGCGCTACTACGTCGTCGCCCCCGCCGAGCGCCTCGCGGCGCTGCGGATCCTCGTGGGCGGCTTCGCGGTGGTGCTGCTCCTGGTGAGCGCGCCGAAATTCTGGGCGCTCGCGTCGTTCTCCGCCGCCGAGCTCGCCCCCGTGGGGCCGCTGTTCTGGCTCGAAGCGCCCCTCGCGCCGGGGGTCGTGTACGGGGCGTTCGTCGCCTGCGTGCTGGGCGGGATCGCCTTCACGCTGGGTGTCGGCTACGGGGTGGTGGCGCCGATCTTCGCCGCGCTGCTGCTCCTGCTGACGACGTACAGGAGCTCCTTCGGGATGAAGTTCCACACGGAGAACCTGTTGGTGCTCCACGTGTTGCTCCTCGCCGCGGCCCCCGCCGCGGACGCCTGGCGCTGGCGGGGCGGAGACGCGGCGCGCGCGACGGCCGCCCCCGCGCCCCACGGACGCTACGGGTGGGCCCTGTGCGCCATGAGCGTGGTGACGGTGATCACCTACGTGCTCGCCGGGATCGCCAAGATCCGCAACGGCGGTTGGGAGTGGGTGCACGGAGACCTCCTGCGGGCCCAGATCGCCTACGACAACGTCCGCAAGATCGAGCTGGGGAGCCTGCACTCGCCCCTCGGCGCGGCGGTGGTCCGCGTCGCCTGGCTCTTTCCGATCCTGGGCTGGCTGACGATGGCCGTGGAGCTGTTGGCTCCCGTGGCCTTGTTGGGGCGGCGCTGGGCCAGCGGGTGGGCGCTGCTCGCCTGGGGATTCCACGCGGGGGTGCTGGCCGTGATGATGATCGGCTTTCCCTACCCGCTGACCTTCATCGCCTATGCGTCCTTGTTCCGGGCGGAGCGCTTGGGGGACGTTCGCCCCGTGCGGCGCCTGGTGTCGTGGCTCTTCGGGGGATCCCGGTCGTCCGCCGCATCTGCGCGGTCATCCACGACCGCGGGCGTCGACGTCGACACCGCAGTCACCACCGCAGTCACCACCGCCGGCGCCACTGCAGAGCCGCCGCGGGTGCCCTCCCCGAAGGAAGAGCTCGCGGAGCGCGAGGACTGACTCTCCCTTGACTCTCCCCTGACTCGCCCCGCGCACCCAGGCAACCGAAGGAGCGGGTCCACCGCGGGGCCCGCCCGCGCTCAGAACCGGAACTCCGCGTGGCAGCCCTGGCAGCCTTCCAGGGCCTTGCCCAGGGCCGTCGCGGTCCCGACCACGTCGTTCTCCTTCGAGCGGGCGACGATGACCTCGAGGTGCCCATGGAACTCCTCGTCGAGCTCGATGAAGCGGGCGATGGCCTCGCCGTTCTTCGGCGGGGTGTAGGTGCCGGCGCGGATCGCCGCCTCGGTCTGTTCCTTGGCGCCGTGGAGCACGTGCAGGGATTTCGCCACGCTCGTGACGTTTCCGTTCGCGATGGCGGTGACCGCCTCCAGCATGACCTCGTGGAGGAGTCGCATCTCGTGCTGGACGGGATTGAGGGCGACGGGGGGTGCGCCACGCTCCGCGGGATCCCGCTGGGGGGCCTCGCGGGCGGGGGGCGTCCCCGGGGCGGCGTCCTCGCGCGCTCCCTGCTGGACGCCCTCCGGGACGTCCTGGCCCTCGCGGTCGCAGGCGACCGCGCCGGGCAGCAGGGCCAAGAGGAGCACCCACCCGGCCCGCCGGACCTCCCACGGGCGCCGCACACGAGGCATTCGGCGTAACTATGCGGCCACTTCCCGAAAATCAAGCGCCCCCGCGCATTTGAAACCCCGGAGATGCTGGTACAAAGTGCCGCACCCGCTGCGGGCTGGCGCTGCGCAAGGGCGGATTGGCCACCATGACTCAGACCGCGCTCGAGACCGAGTTGACCCAGCTGATCGTGTCTGCCTTGTCCCTGGAGGACGTGGATCCGGCGAGCATCGACCTGGACGCACCCCTGTTCGGTGAGGGGCTCGGCCTCGACTCGATCGATGCCCTCGAGCTGTCCGTCGTGCTCTCCCGGCAGTACGGCGTCAGCATCAAGTCGGACGACCAGAAGAATCGGGAGATCTTCTCCTCCGTCCGCTCTCTGGCGGCCTTCGTGGCGAGTCATCGGACCGTCTGAGCGACTCGAGCCGGCACCATGCTCGGGCGAGTGGCGCGGGGACTGCGAGGGGTCGTGTGGGGCCTCGCCGTGGTCTACCCGTTGGCGCTCTACTGGGCGCTCACGCGTCACGGAGCCTACGTGGCCGCGGGCGTCGCCGCGGGGAGCGGGGTGCTCTGGGGGCTGCGGGCGGCTCTTGCCCCGCGGGGGAGTGGCGCGCTGTGGGGGCTGCCCCTGGTGGTGTTCATCCTGTCTGCCCTCACCCTGGTGACGGACGACGCTCGCCTCTTGTTGGCGCTCCCGGTGCTCATCAACCTGGCCCTGCTCGTGGTGTTCGGAGGGTCCCTCCGGTCGGGGCCCTCCTACGTCGAGCGCGTCGCGCGGCTCGTGGACCCCGACCTGACCCCGGCGAAGGTGCAGCACTGTCGGCAGTTCACCTGGGTGTGGGTCGGCTTCTTCGTCTGCAACGGCGCGGTGATCGCTGCGCTGGCCCTGGCGGATCGCCGAGCGGCGTGGGCGGTCTACAGCTCCGGCGTGTCCTACGCGCTCATCGGTGGTCTCTTGCTCCTCGAGTGGGTGGTGCGTCGGTGGCGCTTCGGCGGAGGTCGGGCGGCGCGCGGTGACGTGGAAGGGGTGACTCGCTGAATGGCGGAGCGTCGTCCCCACTCCGAGCCGTCGCAGCTCTTCTCCCCCGTGTCCGGTAGGGACGACGACGTGGTGGCCTGGTCGGGCGCTTCGGCCAGCGCGACCTACGGTGCCCTGCGCGCCGCCGCCCACGGCGTGGCGGACGCCCTGCGCGCGGCGGCGCTCGAGGAAGGCGAGGAGGGGGCGGGCGACGTGCTCTTGCTCTGCGAGGACCGCTACTGGTTCACGGTGGCGCTCCTCGGCGCGTGGCAAGCGGGGCGGCGAGCGACCCTGCCTCCGCACCGCGGCAGCGCCGCGCTCACGGAGCTGCGTCGCGGTCAGCTGGTGTTGCACGACGGCGGCACCCGGGAGGGGCGGGCCCTCGACGTGACCCGGGTCGCGGCAGGAGCCACGCGCCCCCTCGACGCCATCGCCGCGGAGCGGGAGATCCTCGTGCTCTACACGTCCGGGAGCACCGGTGAGCCCCGCCCCTGGGTGAAGCGGGCGCGGCAGATGCTCGGCGAAGCCCAGGTGCTGGCGGCGCAGCTGGGGGTGCGCAGCGACGAGCGCGTCCTGGCCACGGTCGCTCCGCAGCACATCTATGGCCTGCTCTTCGGGGTGCTGCTGCCCCTCGCCGCGGGGGCGAGCTTCGAGCGCTCGACGCCCCTGCACGCGGAGACGATCCACGCCTACGCGGAGCGGGGACGGGCGAGCTGGCTCGTGAGCGTCCCGGCGCACCTCGAGGTGCTGGAGCGGCTCGCCCGCGGTGCGCAGGAGCCGACGGCGGCCGCGCCGGAGACGTCACGCGGGACCTGGCCGACGCGGTCGGTGATCTCGTCGGGGGCGCCCCTGCGGGACGAGATCGCCCGCGGGCTCCGCGCGCTCGGGCTCGGGGTCATCGACGTGCTCGGGTCGACGGAGACGGGCGGGGTCGCGCTTCGGCGGGCCGGGGTGGAGGAGACGTGGACCCCCCTGCGCGGCGTGCGCGTGCGGACCGACGCGGACGGTCGGTTGCTGGTGCGATCGTCGTTCCTCGACGAGCCCGACGTGGAGCACGTCGCGGGGGATCGGGGTCGCGTCGAGGAGGACGGGCGCTTCCGCCACCTCGGTCGAGCCGACGACGTCGTCAAGATCGGGGGCAAGCGGGTGTCCTTGGGTGAGGTGGAGGCGGAGGCGCTCGGGCTCCCCGGAGTCCGGGAGGCTCGCGCGCTGCGTCACGAAGTCGGCGGGCTGCGGGGCGAGGAGATCTGGCTGGTGGTGGCGGCGCCCGGGCGCGATCCGGGAGCGCTGCGCCGGGCGCTGCGAGAGCGGCTCGATCCGGTGCTCGTGCCGCGGCGGATCCGCGCGGTGCCCGCGCTCCCCCGAGATGAGCGCGGCAAGGTGCGGAGCGAGGCGCTGCGGGCGCTCTTCGCGATCGAGGAGCCGTCGCGTGAGGGCGACGTCGCGGTGGCGCCCGGCGCCGAGCGCGAGCCGTTCCTCGGTCCTCTTCTCGGTGAGGTGGAGCTCCTGGGCCTCGCGACGGCGGGGGAACGCGCGACGGCGGAGCTGCGGATCCCGGAGGTGTGGAGCCGCTTCGAGGGACACTTCCCCGCGGAGCCGGTGCTCCCGGCGATCGCCCAGCTGAGCGATCTCGTGCTGCCCTGCGTCCGCGGAGTGTGGCCCGACCTGGAGCGCCTGACCCGCGTGGGGCGGCTCAAGTTTCTGGTGCCGCTGCGACCCGGCGCTCGCCTGACTGTGGCCCTCGAGCGCAGCCTGACTAGAGTGCGCTTCGAGCTTCGTGGCACGGCCGGGAGCGTGGCGCGGGGTACCCTGTGGTTCGACGAGGGATCGAGATCCCCCGAGGAGTCCGCCGATGTCCGCTGAGCAACCCCAACCTCCCCGCGTCGCCCTCCCCGAGGTGGTCGTCGGCGCGTCGCCGGTGACGATCGAGCAGGTCGCCGCCGTGGCCCAGGGACGGGCCAGCGTGCGCGTCAGCCGGGCGCCGGAGTTCTTGGAGCGGTTGCGGGCGGGGCGCGCGGGGCTGTTGCGGCACCTGGAGGCGGAGGGGGTGGTCTATGGGGTCACGACCGGCTTCGGTGACTCCTGCGAGACGGACGTGCGGGGCGACGCGATCGCCGAGCTGCCCCGGAACCTGGTGCGCTTTCACGGCTGCGGAGTGGGGGAGCCCTTCACCGAAGAGCAGACGGCGGCGATCGTGTTGACGCGGCTGGCGTCCTTGGCGCGGGGGTACTCCGCCGTGCGGATCGAGGTGCTCGAGGGCCTGGCGCGGCTCCTCACCGAGCGGGTGCTCCCCGTCGTGCCCAGCCAGGGCTCCGTGGGGGCGAGCGGCGATCTGACCCCGCTGTCCTATGTCGCGGCCGCGCTCTGCGGCGAGCGGGAGGTGCGCTGGCGAGGCCGCACCCTGCCCGCGGCGCAGGCGCTCGCGGAGGTCGGCCTGGAGCCCCTGTCCCTCGAGCCCAAGGAGAGCCTCGCCTTGATGAATGGCACGAGCGCCATGACCGGCATCGCCTGCCTGGCGCTGGTCCGGGCACAGCGGCTCGCGCGCTGGGCGGCTGCCTTGACGGCGCTGACGAGCGACGTGCTCCAGGGGGAGCCGCGACACTTCGACGCGCGGCTGTTCGCGGCCAAGCCGCACCCGGGGCAGGCTTTGTGCGCGCGCTGGATCCGAGAGGACGTCGAGCTCGAGAAGCGCAGGGCGGTGAACGCGCAGCGGGTGCAGGACCGCTACTCCGTGCGCTGCGCCCCGCACGTGGTGGGGGTGCTGCTCGACGTCTTGCCCGAGGCCCGGCGCTTCGTGCACACGGAGCTGAACGGCGCCAACGACAA
>JAAZAA010000227.1 GCA_012514535.1 Myxococcales bacterium
GAAGCGCCTCTTCCGCGCCGCCCCGGCGCTCGCTGGCTTCTGGTACGCGCCGGCACCGCGCTTCGTTCCGCGCCTCCGCGGTCGGAGCGCGCACCGTCCCCGCCGTGAGGCGAGGTGCGGAGCGCCCTCGCGCGGTGCATCTTCGAGGCCCAGGCAAGGCTCACGGAGACACCAGCCAGAAATGCCGAACGCCCCTCCGAGGGTTCGCCGGAGGGGCGAACTCGAAGGGGCGCTCAGGCGTCGAGGTCCGCTCCGTGAGCCGACCTCTGACGAGCTTCACTCGCTGATCTGGTACTGCGTCGGGAAGAAGAAGCTCACGTTGACCGACATGATCTGGTTGACCTTGAACTGTCGGTCGTCCTCGTTGATCCGGTTGTCGGGGAACGCGCGGTCCGGGCCCGAGCCACCGGTGTCGATGCCGCCGGTGTTCCGCGAGATCGGCAGGAAGCGATACTCCCACCCGAGCGACATCCACTTGCTGAGGTAGAAGCTCAGTCCGAGGCCCGCCGTGGCCGCGATCGCCGTGCGGTCCGCCATGGCGAAGGAATCGGAGCAGTCGCTGCAGTTCGCTCGCTCGTTGAGGCTCACGAAGGCCGGCCCGCCGAAGACGTACAGATCCGTATCGACGTAGACGTTGTTGAAGAGCCCGAGCTTGCCTCGGAAGGGCACCAGGGTCAGCTGCGGCGCGGCCATCCAGTTGATGGATCCGAGCTGATCCCGGAAGTCCCGCCCCATGTTCACCGCCGTCAGGCGGCAGTCGAGGGAGTCTCCACCACCGTCCCGGCAGGCGCGGCTCGCGTTCACGTCCTGGATGTTGTCCGAGAGGCCCGTGGGCATCTTGAGGGCGCCGAAGGCTCCCCACACGCCGATCCCCAACCAGTCCGTGAAGTGATAGTTCAGCTTCAGGCCCGGCATGATGTGCCGCTGGTACTCGTCCAGGAGGGTGAAGCTGGCATGCGGGGCCACCTCGACGCGACCCTTGCGGTAGAGGCGCAGCTTGCGCACGGCCGGTGCCCCAGCCAGCGGGCCCGTGACGTGGATCTCCTGGGCCTCAGCCACATCGGGGAGCGCCAGGAACGCACAGAGGGCGGCGAGCGCCGTAAGGCCGCGGCTCTTCATCTTCGATGCAGTGTTCGTGCTCATCGTAGTCTGACCTCGCTCCTCGCCTCTCACTGCGCCGCCGTCGTGTCTGCACCAGCCTTCGGGAGCCGGTACTCGAAGGAGAACGGGATGAAAATGGACGCTCCGATCTGGAGCTGCACGTTGTTCGTCAGGCTCGAGTCGCCGAGCCAGTGAGACTTGTCCCTGGGATCGAGGCCGCTCGTCTGCGCGTCCTCCAGGTTCTCGAGCTTGTCGAGGAAGACGTAGTCGCGAACCTCGAGGAAGCCCGCGAACCAGCGGTTGACGAACACCTTCAAGCCGAGGCCGGCGTTGAACGCGAGCTTGGGCTCGAACTCGAAGATCCGGTACTCGGGCTCGATGACGGGAATGGGACGCGTGCTGATCGCACCGACGCCGCCCACGACGTAGAAGTCGTAGTGGAAGATGAAGTCTCCGAAGCCGGCGAACTTGCCGTTGGCGGGGACGTACGTGAAGTTCAGCGCCGCACCCCAGTCGTACTCGGTCAGAGGCACGCCGACGCGCGCCGCCCTCCGAACCTGGGCGTTGAACTCCTGATCCGTGTTGAAGGGGCCGTAGTAGTTTCCGTTGATACCAACGGCCAAGGCTTCGGTGATGTAGTAGTTCACCGCCAAGCCGGGACCAGGGTGCCCGACGAACTGGTCGTTGAGGGAGAGGGACCAGTAGGGTTGGAGCTCGAAGCGGTTCTTCTTGATGATGAAGCGCTGCTGGACCGCGATGATCTTCTCGTTGAGCGGTTTCGCGGCCTCTTCTTCCATCTTCAGGGTGGGGCAAGCTTCGGGGTCGATCTCACAGATGTCACCCAAGCCCGATCCACCGTCGTCGATGCCGATGTCGTCGCCGATGTCGTCGCCGATGTCGTCGGCTCCATCGTCGTCGACGCCATCTTCGACGCCCTCTTCGATGGCGTCCGCATCCTCGTCAGCATCCTGTGCCCAGCTGGCAGTCGGAACCGCCCACAATGCGGCTGCCGCAAGGAGCCCGAAGCGAGTCTTCTTCATCGATGCCTCTTCAACTCTTCCCAGGAAAGTCCGCAGGCGAAATGCGTGCGGGGTGCTCGAACCGTCGGAGCTCCCGAAACAACCATCGGGCGCCTTTTTATCGGGTACCAGCCCCGAGGAGCAACCCACAAATGCGTGTAACCATTAGAGAATTCGGCTAGCCGGAAGTTGCAGCGGGACTATATCACGCGAAAAATCACACGATCAACAGCCAAAAAATTACACTTTAAGCGGCAGCGTCCTCTTCGTCCCGTCCGAGCAGGGCTTCGACGAACGCTTCTGGTGAGAACTCGTGGAGATCATCGGCGCGCTCACCAAGACCTACGTAGCGCACCGGCAGGCGCAGGGTGTCACAGATACCCAGCACCACACCTCCCTTGGCAGTCCCGTCCAACTTGGTGAGCACGATGCCCGTCAAGTCGAGGGCCTCGGCGAACTCCTTCGCCTGGGCGAGGGCGTTCTGCCCGTTGGTGGCGTCGATGACCAACAGGGTCTCGTGGGGCGCGCCAGCGAGTGCTTTGGTGGCGCTCCGAGCGATCTTCTGCATCTCCGCCATGAGGTTCGTCTTGGTGTGCAGGCGTCCCGCGGTGTCGGCGAGGACCACGTCGGCGCCAAGCTCCTCACCTTTGCGGACAGCGTCGAAAATGACGCTGCTCGGGTCGGAAGCGTCCTTGCCGGCGACGACGTCACAGCCGACGCGCTCGCCCCAGACCTTGAGCTGCTGCACTGCGGCGGCCCGGAAGGTGTCCCCCGCGGCGAGCAACACCTGGTTCCCTTCGCCGACGAGCTTCGTCGCGAGCTTGCCGATGGTGGTCGTCTTCCCGGCCCCGTTCACGCCCACCAGGAGCACGACCGTCGGCTTCGTGCGGGGCACGATCGGGCCCGCGCGGCCATCGACCTCGAGGATGCGGCGCGCTTCTCTGCGGAGGGCCTCCCAGACCTTGGAGGGATCGCTCAAGTCACCGCGCTCGAGGTCTTCCCGGATCCGATCGAGGATCGTCCGTGTGGTGCTGACGCCCACGTCGGAGGTGAGGAGCACTTCCTCGATCTCCTGGGCGATGCTCTCGTCGATCTGCCGGGCGCCGGCGAAGAGGGAGCGGAGCCGACCGAAGAACCCCTCCTGGGACCGGGAGCGGGCGAGCCCCCGGCGCATGCCCTCGACGTCCACCATGGGGCGGCGCGGTGCCCCGACCTCGGCGGGCGCTTCGACGGGAACGGCGCCATCCGTCGTGAGGGGCTCGGCGCCTGCTTGCCCCGCGGGCGCGCCCTGCGGTTCCTCCGGTGCCCCACGAGTCTCCGCCTGGACATCGGCGGCGGCCCCAGTCGCCGCGGGCGCCTGGTCACGCGGGCTCGCGGGCTGAGGGCTCGCCGCCTGGGGAGCAGCACCGGGGCGTTGGCGCGCGGCCTCGCCGCGAAGCTCGGGGCGCGCCACCGTGGGCCGCGTCGCCGGCGCCTCGCCACCGCTCTTTTTGAGCAGGAAGAAGGCGACGATCAGGACCGCCGCTACCACCAGAACGATAGCTATTGTCATCGTATCGAGACCCCAGCGCCCATGCGCTCAGCGCGCGGACTATAGGAACCGGCTCAGTGGGGCGTCAATGGAAAGCCCGGGGATCCTTCGATTCTCGGAGAAGCAGGCTCGCGGTTCGGGGCGGTCTCCCTCCGCTCACATCACGGGGGCTCGGCTTCCCGCAGATGACGCTCGACGTCCTCGTCGGGGGCGATCGGTCCAAAGGCAGCCTCTTCGACCTGCTTGGCCCAGCGCGCGGTCGCTTCTTCCGAGCGGGCCTCGGCCGTGTCGGCGATGTGCGCCGGAGTAGGGGGGAGGGGACCGGACCAGGGAGGACCCTTGCGTCGAGCCCACGAGAGCAGCTGGTCCAGGATCGCGCGCCGTAGACCACTGAGATGGATCATGAGCCGTCCGCGGCGGGGGAGCGGGCGCTCGAGGGGGGCGTAGCCGGGAGCTCGCACCCGCAGGCGGGGGCTCACGCCATCGAACTCCGGGGAGCCCCTGTCGACCTCCAGGTGAAACACACCGTCCGCGTTCGTGCGCGTGGTGGCGATCACCCGCACCTGCTCGAGGGTGGGCCGGAGGGCATCGACGATCGCATCGGCAATCGCGGCGCCGGTGTGAGCGTCGAGGACCTGACCTGCCAGTCCCTCCGCGTCCTCGTCGAGCACGTCGAGGGTGGCCCGCCCCGGAGGCACGCGTGGACGATCCTTGTCTCCGTCGAGGGGCTTGCGGCCGGGGCGTCGCCAGATGACGAGCACCCACGTCACCAGGGCGGCGGCTGCGGCGAACCAAGGGAGCCGTGACCAGGGGTTCGGGGGAGCCAAGGTCAGCTCGACGGTGGTCGGCGGCCCGGGGAGCCACCAGGGCGCGTTCGGAACGTAGCGAAGTGTGAGAGGTGCGCCGGCGCCAGCGTCCTCGCGAGCAGCGCGGAGAGCGGCCAAGAGATCGTCCGTCGGGGCGAGGTGGAGGCGCCCGACGCCGTCCGTCACGGGGCCGGCTCCGATCCGCCGATCGTGCCAGAACGCCTCGACGCTGCCGGTGGGGACGGCGCCTCGGGTCCAACGTACGGCCACAGGGAGCTCGGCGGGGAGCGCCTGCTCGTCGAGCTGGAGCGCGCCAGGAGCGTCGACGTGAACTCGCGCCGTCTTCGAGATCCTGCGCAGGACCTCCGCGGAGGCCCATGTGGTGTCGCCCGCGAACCGTGCGGCGAGCGTCGCCGGTCCGGGAGGGCCGAGCTCCGTCGCCGAGAGCTCGAGCCGACCACGCTCTCCGGGGACGAGCTGGGCGACCCCGAGGCGGCGCCGCTGTCCGTGGGGGCTCTCGAGAGTCAGCTCGATGCTCACGGCAGACCACGGCGCCGCGAGGCGCGCGGCGCCATCGTCTCGGGTGGGGCGGGGGAGCGCGTCGATCTCGAACACGTGGACCGGCGTGTCGAGCGGGAGATCGGGCGGCGTGGTGAGGACGAGGTCGAGGGCTCGAGGAGCCGGCGCCGCGCGGAGCTCGAGCTCCGCGGCGCTCAGGAAGCCGTTCGGGTCCTCGTAGCGGAGGTGGATCGGGCTCCCTTCGAGCTCCGCGGCCAACTCGAAGCAGTAGACACCGCCGGCGGAGGTCGTGAGCAACAGCTCCCGCCCAGAGCGGCGGAGGGGTGCCTCCGCGTCGCAGGGCTCCACGCCCCGGTGCGCCTGCTCGACTCGCAATCGCACGGACGCTCCGGATACGGGACGACCAGCGTCGTCGATCAATCCTCCTTCGACGCGGAGGCGACCCTCGCTCGTGCGCGTGACGCGTCCTTCCAGCGTCGTCGAACCGAGGACGCGCAGGGAGCGCTCCGCACCCGACGCTTGGGCGGACCAACCTGCGAGGAGGCCGAAGAGAACGAGCGCCGCTCGTCGGGTCCGCCCGAGAGCTCGCGGGGCCCGACCGGTCTTGCGTGGAGATACGGCCGACACGTGTCCGGCGGCATCGTACACGAGCGGAGGAGCGGCGCACGGCGAAAGGCCGTTCGGAGGCAGGCGCGCGAGGGTCGTTCGGTCCCGAAGTGCTCGAGGTGAAGCTCGAGGTGTGTTTGTCTGGCGGGGCGCTGCCGTCCTGGGCGGGGTGAGGGGAAGCATCGACCTGCAGAGGAGTGATGGCCGGTGGTGGTCGGTGCCGCTCCGCCGGAGGTGGCGCCAGTTCGGGGAGCGTGTGGGATGGTTCGATCGTCGGGTACCGCCCGGGGGTTGTCGGGGGGTGCGCCGGCGATCCGCGGGCACGGGCGCACAGGAGCTGCAGCCGAAAGGTGGGGTCATCTCCGTGGTACGGGAGGTCGGCACTCACAGGGACACACGAAACTGCGGCGCGCCGGGAAGGCAAAGGACGGAGCGGACGAAAACCCTACGACCCACTCTCCCAGGTCATCCGAACGTGATATCGTCCTCCGACATGCAGCGCTTGCTGGTTGCCACCCTCGTCGCTTCGGCGCTCACGTTCGGAGGCGTGGTGACCCCCCGCACTGCGAGCGCACAGGACGCGGTCGAGCGGCACATCGCACTGCTCAAGCGCAGTGATGACTTCCGCGTGCGGACCCAGGCCGCCCTCGCCCTGGGCGCGTCGAAGGACAAGCGGGCGCTCGTGCCCCTGTGTCACGCCCTCGACGATGGAAACCGCACGGTGCGCATCGCTTCGGCGTCCGCGCTGGGACGCCTGCGCCTCGGAGGGAAGGGCTGCCTGGAGCGGCGTTTGAGCGTCGAGGATCAGGAGGCGGTGAAGTCATCGATCCAACGCGCCCTCGAGGCAGTGGGCGGCGCGAGCGCGGAGGAGGCGGCGCCGACGATTGATGGATCCACCAAATACTACGTCGCCCTGGGCAAGGTGGTGAACGCGTCGCCGGAGCACGCGAGCAAGGTGCGCGCGAACATGACCGGCGCCGCCCGTGAGCTCGGCGGTTACGCGGTGGCCCCCGAGAACGAGACCCAGGCGCAAGCTCAGGCGCTCCTGAAGAAGCACCCCAAGGTCAAGGCCTTCTATCTCGCCCCGACCTTGACGCCGCCGTCCTACGAGGGGGGGAACCTGACGATCCGGATTTCGGTCGCGATGCTCAGCTATCCCGACAAGGTCATGCTGGGGCAGTTCTCCGTGAAGCTCACACAGGAGGGCGTCTCGGGGAAGAACCCCCAGGCGGAGCTGGAGCTCGTCGGCATGGCGGCGGAGAGCGCCATGAAGAAGTTCGCCAAGCACGCAGGAGCTCTTGGATCCTGAGGTGACACGGCGTCGAGGCGCGTCCGTCGGAGGTCCGCGGGGCGAGGCGTGGGTGGGGATTCTTGCACGCGGGCGCGTGACCACCCTACGATCCAAAGAGCGCGCCGCGCGCCCCCGGCCGGGAACCATCACGGAAGACCTGCAAAGGCGCTTCTCCCCGCCGCTCCCCGAGAGATCCTAGTCCAGGCATCCTACGTCCAAGCAAGAGCGAAGCAGGCGATCATGTCAGATGCAGCAATGACAGTGCGACGTGGCGGACAGGGAAAGCGACGCGTCCGCAACTTCCTCCTCGATCGGAACTTCCAGCTCAAGTACGCGGGCTACCTCGTCGCCATCGCGCTGGTGCTGAGCGTCTCCTTGGGGGCGGTGTTGTGGCGCACGGGCGCGACCGTGGTGGCGCAGAGTCGCGAGAACGTGCGGCGGGGTGAGCAGATCGTCGCCCTCGGCAACGAGGTCGTCAGCGAGTCGCGCAAGGTCAGCGCCGTGGTCCGGATGAACATCGTCAAGGATCCCGACTACCGGGACAATCCGGACCTGTTGGCGGCCTTCAACGCGGATGCGGAGTCCCAGGACGCCCGCCTCGCGTCCCAGCAGCGTCAGCTGGAGCAGCAGCGCATCGAGCTCGCGGAGCAGTCGGAGCACCTCGCCTCGTCACAGCGGCGCATGCTGTGGACCCTCGTGGTCGTCCTGCTCGTGCTCGTGCTCGCCATCGGCGCCGCGGGCATCGTCGTCACCCACAAGGTGGCCGGGCCCATCTTCAAGATGAAGCGGCAGCTCGGGGACGTCGCGCAGGGCAACCTGCGCTTGCCCGCCGGGCTGCGGAAGGGGGACGAGCTCGTCGAGTTCCACGAGGCGTTCCGCGAGATGGTGGTCCGCTTGAGAGAGGACCGGGAGCGACAGCTCGCCGTGATCGACGCGACCCTGGCGGAGCTCGCCGAGAGGAGCGAAGGAGCACGGCTCGAGGGGTTGCGAGAGCTGCGCGCCGATCTCGAGCGCTCCCTCGAGCCGCGATGAACGGCCCCCGGTGATCGCCGGGCCGTCGACGGGAGCAGCGCGATCCGATCGCTCCGGAGCCCTGGGCAACTCAAAAGGCACCCTCGACGTACTCCACGGCGGGACCCGTAGTGCCGAAGGTCACCGCCGCCGCATCGAACCGCATCCGCTCCACCGAGGCATCGTTGCGGTAACGCATGCGCCACAGGCGCTCCCCCGCCCACCGGATCCGCTTCCGTTTGAGGGCGGAGATGCTCCCGAAGCCGCTCGTCCAGGCACCGGGACCTCGCGTGCGGACCTCCACGACCACGACCAGAGCGCCCTGGCGAGCGACGATGTCGATCTCGAGCGCTCCGAGGCGCAGGTTCGTGGCCTCGATGCTGAAGCCGCGACCCAGGAGGTAGTCGACCACGAGCCCCTCTGCCTCGCGGCCCACGCGGTGGCGTTCGCTCATCCTCTTCCCCATCCCTCCAGAGCACAAAATGAAACGAGGCGCACCCCCTGGGGATGCGCCTCGATCCACTCGACTCCTGCTGCTCAGTCGTTGTAGGGCGGGTTCGCGCCGCCGCCGCCGCAGTTGCCTTCTTCGGGGTTGCACTCGCGGACGTCCGAGTCCGTCTCGTACTGGGTACCGTTCTTCACGCAGTACGATCCGGCGAGCTGCTCACGCCCGACGCCCAGGTTGTCCACCAACTCACGGCAGGTGAAGCCGCTGGGGCACTCGCAGTAGTTCGCGTTGGGATCCGGTCCCGCGCAGCGACAGGAGCAGTACACCGCTCGGTCCGCCCGGCGCTCCACGCGCTGGGGCCGCACGGCGACGCTGATACGGTCCTCGACCTGGGAGCCGTCCTGCCCGGGGACGCGGCAGGAGGCCGCATAGTCCGGCGACCCCGGCATGCAGTTCGCGGGATCCTTACACTTCTCGGCCGTCTCCTCCGTCTGGCCGTAGGGGCAGCTCACCCGTCCCTGGAAGTGATTCACGAGGCAGACGCGCGTGAGGCACTGGAACGACTTGCTCTCGACGTTCACCTGCTCCACGGAGTAGCCCGTAAAGTCCGCGGCGTACTCATCCTCGGGCGTGCAGGGATCGCCCACGCCGCCAGGCTCGCACCCCAGGCTCAGCAGTCCCGTCGCCAAGAGCCCCAACGCAGCCAGGAGGCGGGCCCCGCGAACACTGTTCTCGCGCATAGTTTTCCTCATGATAGGGGGGCGCGACGACCGGTGAAATTCCGTCGCTGCCGCAGCGGCGGTAAGCTACCTGACCTCCGAGAACGCCGTCAACGTCAATCAAACCGCGAAATTCGCTCAGCCTTCCCTCTCCGACGGAAGCTTACCGCGTGGGCGGTCATCGCGCGGGGGCCCGCAGGTCCAGGCACACACTTCGATACCTGCGCTCCTCCTCCTTATGCTCCAGGAGGCTGCCTCGTCTCCACCTCGCCCCAGCCCGCGGCGGGGCGTGGCAGGCGATGAGCGATCCGAGAGACGTCCAACCCGACGCCTCGAGGGGCCGGAGCGGCCGCGAGCTCGCAGCGACGCGCTCGGGAAGGCGCAGGTCGAAGGGCAGGGGGGCGGTGTCCCGGGCCCCGGCAGCCCCCTTGGAGCGGGCGAGAAATCGTGGCCCGCGGAGGACGATTCCCGCGCCCGCCGCTGGCGCTCTCGTCCTCCCCCGTGAGACGATGTGCCCCGGCGACAGGGGGCGACATCGACCCACCCTGGGCGACGACGGAAGTGCGGCCCGCAGTCCCATTTCTCTCCCGCTCGGGAAGCGCGATTCAGGAATTTTACCTTGATGAGAGAACCGTTGCAGGGGCGTGCAGGCACACCCGAAGGGCGCTTGACAAGTAATTGCAGTGGTATCTAACATCCTCGCCCACCACCGGTCGGTATCTGGCCGTTCTCATTATGGTTTTCTCTTAGACGAACCGCTGGGGTCGCACATGAGGCGGCTTCCGGCGTTTCGCATTTCAGTCTCTTGTTCGCCTTCGTGGAAGATTTCCGCTGTCAGAAGCACCTTCGCCCGCCGGCGATCCAACACGCCCGGGGACTTCAGCCCGGCCACCTTGTGCGCTGAATCCAACGCTCACCAACGAGGACACATGTTTCGAAAGCGCATTGCGGCAGTCAGTGTCATCGCAGCTGCCATGTTCGCGGGAGGAGTGACGACTCCTCGCCCCGCCCACGCTGCCGACGTCATCGACTTGGACGAAGAAGACAGCGGGGGCGTCATCGACCTCGATGAGGGGGATGCAGCTCCTCCGCCCGCCGTCGTAGCCGGAGACATGACGGAGGAAGCCGCGGCCGCGAAGCGTGCTTTCGACCAGAAGCGCTGGCCCGAAGCCGCCCAGGGGATGTTCCGGGTGGTCGCAGGTGAGACGGGGGACGACCCCGGGAACCGTCAGCTCGCCGAGTACTACCTGGCGGTCTCCCTGTACAACCTCAAGTTCTTCCAGGCGAGCTTCGCGATCTTCAGCGTGATCGCGGACAACCCGAACCACCTGCGGTTCAACGAGACCCTGCTCTGGCTGGCCAAGCTCGCCACCGACCTCCCCGAGGCGGCGGACATCATCGCCCGCGTCGGTAAGTACGGCGACGAGCACCTCGCGCGCTTCGACAACAAGGAGCAGCGGGAGCTCTACTGGCAGCTCAACTACATGTTGGGGCGCTACAAGTACCAGCAGGGCGACTACGAGGAGGCGATCCGGCTCTTCCAGAAGGTCGATCGCCAGAGCCCGCAGTACGTCAGGGCGCAGTTCTTCACCGGCATCAGCTACGTCCGAGTGCGGAAGTCGGTGCCCGCCGTCAAGGCCTTCCAGCGCATCGAGAAGGCGATCGCCGAGGGCACGAAGGGCGTCGAGGACGAGAACCGCATGCTCGACCTCGCGAAGCTGTCGATGGCGCGGACGTTCTACTCCGCCTCCATCCGGCTCGATCCCGAGACGAACGCTCCGACGATCGATGAGACGAAGCTGAGCGCGGCGGTCAAGTACTGGAACGAGGTCGAGGAGAACAGCGAGTACTGGCTCGACGCACACTTCGAAGAGGCCTGGGCCTACTTCATGGCGGGTCAGTACACCCGCGCTCTCGGCAACATCCACACCCTGAACGCTCCGTACTTCCCCAAGGCGTTCTACCCCGAGGCGGACATCCTCAAGGCGGTCGTCTACTTCACGAACTGCGACTACGACCGCGCGACGATCGTCGTGGCGCGGTTCCAGCAGAAGACCCAGCCGGTCAAGGAGGAGCTCCAGAAGGTCCTCCAGAAGTACAAGGGGGAGAACCAGGACGAGGAGTTCTACAAGTTCCTCATCCAGGTCCGTGAAGGGAAGGCGAATCTGAACGAGACGGTGGAGCCCATCGTCGAGTCGGCTCTCAGCGATCGCAATCTCCTCCGCAACATCGAGTACGTGCGACTGCTCGAGGAGGAGGAGAAGCGGTTCAAGAAGGCGCCGCCGACCTTCCAGAACTCGGCCATCGGTACGCAGGTCGAGCAGTCGCTCGAGCTGGCCAAGACGCTGGCGAAGAAGCGAGCCGGCAGGCTCGCTCGTCAGCGGTACCAGAGGTACGTGGACGAGATGGATGAACACATCCGTAACGGTGACAAGATCCTGATCGACATCGTTGCGGCGAAGCGAAATTTGCTCGACCAGGCCATCACCGAAGGTCAGGTCAGCGCGGCCGAGTCGAAGCTCTTCGGCGTGGTCAACCCGGACGACGAGCACTTCATGTGGCCCTTCGACGGTGAATACTGGCGCGACGAGCTCGGCTTCTATCGTCAAGAAGTCCAGTCGGCTTGCGGGAGATAATCGAGATGCACATCAAGCACGCGAAGACCGTTGTGGCCACCTTGTGTGGCCTGCTGTTGACTACGGCGTCGGCCCTGGGGGCGGACGCGCGCAAGATGAGCGCCGAGTGCGTCTCGCCTCAGGCATACAAGAACATCGAGGAGTGCCCCGGTGGCCCCGCGAAGTTCGAGGGGAAGAAGCGCAAGGGCACCTCATTCAAGAGCAAGCCGCCGCCAATCGAGACGAAGAAGCGGACGGACGCCAAGCCCGGCGACATCGGCGCCCTCGAGAAGCTGATCGAACGTGATACCCGCAAGGGCAAGATGCAGCAGCGCGTGAAGAGTCTGCTCATCACGGAGATCACGGGCCTCGAGCGCCTCTACAAGTCGACGCCCGACAAGTCGAAGGACAAGCCGCAGCTGACCTTGCGTCTCGCGGAGGCCTACGCGGAGCTCGAGCAGTCGGCGATCCGCGAGAAGATCGCGACCGACATCGCGATCCAGGACGCGAAGAAGAAGAAGAAGGACACCTCGAAGCTCCGCAAGGAGGTGGCCAAGGCCAAGCAGATGGAGAAGGCTGCTCGGGCCAAGGCCATCGCGTACTACCGCGTGATGGCGTCCAAGTACTCGAGCTACTCGAAGATCGACGAGGTGCTCTACTACCTCGCGTACGAGTACGAGCAGGCGGGCGACCTGCAGAACGCCCGGAAGACGTACTACGAGTTGATTGAGAAGGCGCCGAAGTCGCCGTACGTCCCGAACGCCTACCTCGCCTTCGGTGAGCTCTTCTTCCAGGAGGCCAGCGCGGACCCGTCCAAGTGGGCCCTGGCCGAGGCGGCTTACAAGGAGGTGGTGAAGTACCCGCCGCCGAACAACAAGCTGTACGGCTACGCGCACTACAAGCTCGGCTACGTGTACTGGAACCAGGGCATGTACAAGCAGGCCCTGGCCGAGTTCAAGAAGGTCATCGAGTTCGGCAACACGCACTCCCAGCTGCCGAACGCCAAGCAGCTCGCCAACTCGGCGCGCCGTGACCTGATCCCGGTGTACGCGGCCAGCGAAGCGCCGAACAAGGCGTTCGTGTACTTCAAGCCGCTCGCCGAGGGGAAGACCGACGAGAACGCCATCAAGATGATGCGCGATCTCGGGTATGCCTACCTCGACACCGGCCACTACGCCGAGGGCATCGAGCTCTACAAGGACCTGATGTCCCGGGACAAGGGTGAGCACTGGTGCGAGTACCAGGGCCAGATCACCACGGCGGTCCAGGCGGCGTACTCGGCGGACAAGGAGCGGATCAAGCGCGAGCTCGATCAGCAGCTGGAGATCCGCAAGCAGTTCAACGGCATGAAGGTGCCGGAGAAGGCCAAGCTCGCCTGTGACAACAAGACCGCCGAGCTCCTCTCCGAGACGGCGATGAGCTGGCACCTCGAGGCGGTCGGTACGGGCGGCGTGCGCGGCACGAACAGCCCGCAGACGATGGACCTGGCGGCGTACATCTACAAGAAGGTCGCCGACAACTTCACGTCGGAAGACTTCGCCAAGTTCGAGTTCCCCCGCATCGTCAAGGAAGACTGGCCGACGATCTACAAGATCAAGTACGCCATGGCGGACCTCCTCTACTTCCAGCAGCGCTGGGAGCTCTGCGGTCCGGCCTTCGACGCGGTGGTCGCCGAGAACCCGAAGGGTCCCGACGCAGCCGAGGCCGCGTACGCTTCTGTGCTCTGCTACCAGAAGATGTACGACCAGATGCACAAGGGCGGCAGCGACCGGAAGGGCAAGGGCCTCGGTCCGAAGGGCGCCTCCGAGGAGGATCGCCAGGCCGCGAAGGGCGAGTGGGAGAAGTTCAAGCCGAAGGAAATGTCCGAGATGCAGAAGGGCATGGTCACGGCTTTCAACCGCTACGTCTGCTACATCACCCCGAAGGCCGGCGACACCGAGGCCGAGGAGCAGTACGTCGAGGTGAAGTACGCGCGTGCGCGCACCTACTTCGAGGCGCAGCACTGGGAGGAGGCGGCGCTCGGCTTCCGAGACATCGCCATCAACCACGCGGACAAGGACGCGGGCATCTTCGCCGCCCAGCTCTACCTCGAGGCCGTGAACGTGCTCGGCTCCAAGGCGGAGCCGCCGCGACCGGCGTGCTTCGACGACATGGCCGCGGACGTGCCGATCTTCCTGAAGAACTACTGCCAGGGCTCGGCCTACGAGGACAACAAGGAGCAGTGCGAGCTGCTGACCCGCATCGAGTTCGACGTGAAGCGTCTCGCGGCGCAGAAGAAGGTCGAGCTGGCGGACAACCAGGCGGACAAGGGCGACTACAAGAGCGCGCTGGAGAACTACAAGGCGGGCGGCGACGCCTACCTCGACCTCTGGCGGGGCTACTGCGAGAAGCCCATGGCCGCGGGTGAGAAGGTCAAGCAGTGCGAGACCGCCCACGAGATCGTCTACAACATGGCGCGGGCCTACCAGGCTGGCCGTCTCCTCGCGAAGTCGATTCAGGCGCGCATGATCCTCCTGAATCCCAAGTACGGGATGCAGAACACGGACCTGGCGCTGAAGGCGACCTACGAGATCGGCGGCAACTACCAGGCCATCGCCGTGTACGACAAGGCGGCCGACTTCTACGAGCGGTACGCGAGGGACTCGAAGTTCCGTGGCGAGAACGCCGACCAGGCCCTGAGCGACGCGGTGGTGTTGCGACTCGGTCTGGGCCAGGAGGACAAGGCTCTCGAGACGGCGACGCTGTTCCAGCGGAACTTCGGCGCTCGGAAGCCGGCCCAGGCGGCGCAGATCGGCTTCGCCATCGCGGCGAACTACGCGGACAAGGGTGCATGGGACGATGCGCGCAAGAGCCTGACCGGTTCGATGCGACTCATCGACTCCAGCGCCACGCTCGACGTGCGACTCCAGGCCCACGCCCTGCTCGGTCGCGCCTACGAGAAGCTGAAGAGCAAGCCGGCGGCAGATCGCGAGTACCGGACGGTCGTGTCCCTGTGGTCCGACCCGAAGAAGGCGGTCGCGGCGATCGAGAAGGACGGCGGGCCTCGTGAGCTCGGTCGTGCCCTCGAAGCCGTGGGTGAGGCGCTCTTCTACTTCGCCGAGCAGAAGAAGGAGAAGGTCGATGCCTACGCGTTCCCGAAGTACAACGGACCGAAGGACCGGGAAGGCATCAACAAGCACATCAGCACCAAGGTCAAGGACTGGTACACGAAGAAGCGCGACATGATCGCCGAGGTGAGCAAGGAGTACGAGAAGGTCGTCCTTCTCGAGCCCGTGCCTCCGCCGAAGTGGGTCATCGCGGCCGGTTCGCGCGTCGGTGAGATGTGGGGCAAGTTCGTCGCGGACTTCCGCTCTGCGCCGATCCCCAAGGAGTGGGAGCGGGACTTCGAAATCCGGACCGCCTACTACGGCGCGCTGGACGACGCTTCCGAGCCCTTCAAGAAGCAGGCCCGCGGTGCTTACGAGATCTGCCTCGGGTACTCGGTGAAGTACCAGTACTTCGACGGGTTCAGCCGGTCCTGCGAGGAGTGGCTCGCCGAGAACTACAAGGCCGAGTTCGCCCTCATCGACGAGTTCCGCGGAGCTCCGACCCGCGTGAACGACCCGCTCCGTGAGCAGGCGTACCCGCTCCGAATCGGTGGTGAGCCGATGGTGAGTGCGCCCACGGTACCGGTGGAGGAACAGAAGAAGCAGGAGGCGGCCAGCAAGTGAGCCGCGACGCGGGCCGCTGTGAGGTCGGGAGGCATTCCGACGCGCGGCGGCCCGCACGCTGACCAAGAACGGAGATGACGAGATGAAGACGTTCAGTGGACTTGCAGCGATTGCCCTCTTGCTTGGGGCCGTGGCTTGCGGTGGTAGCAGCAAGAAGGCTCTGGACCCCGACCTGGCGAGCGGGAAGAAGGACCGCAGCGGCAACATGGTGGCCAAGGCGGCGGAGAAGGGCTTCAACGATGCCCTCGACGACTTCGCGGCTCAGGACCGCGCGGCGTCGTGGAACGACGCGACCTGTGATCGGGTCGCCAAGGCGTTCCTCGCGGCGTCGGACAAGCAGAAGTCGTTGGCCGGCAACGTGCTGCCCGAGGCCATCTACAACGCGGGCCTGGCCTATCAGCGCTGTGGCGACGACGCGAAGGCGAAGGAGCAGTTCTCGAAGGCCCTGGCGGAGGAGTCGGAGTTCCACCGCGCGCGGGCGCAGCTGGCGCTCTACAAGTTCCAGGAGACCAAGGACCTGGACACGGCGGTGCGGGAGCTGGACCAGATCATCCGGGACGCGAAGTTCCAGAACGTGGAGGCGCTCGTCAGCCTCGCGGCGCTACAGATGCAGCGGGGTGGCAACGTCAGCGGCACGGGCTGTGACGACGACATGAGCTGCGCGCAGCTGAACCTGCAGCGCGCCCTCGCGATCGACGACAGCTTCATGCCGGCGTTCAACCAGCTCGCGCTCTATTACCTGGAGCAGGCGCGCCTCAAGGCGGGTCAGAAGAAGTCGGCGAAGGGCAAGGGCGGCCTGGTCGTGGCCGGCGCGGCGGCGACCAAGGCGAACGCGCAGCAGCTCGACCTGGCGGCGCTCGTGGCCTCCCAGGCGCAGAAGAAGAACCCGAACTACGCGCCCATCCACAACACCAGCGGGCTCATCCTGGTGGAGCTCCAGAACTACAACGGAGCGGTGAAGGCGTTCGGGACGGCGCGCAAGCTGGACCCGCGCTTCTTCGAAGCGCACATGAACTACGCGGCCGTGAACCTGTCCTTCCGCGGCTTCGCGGAGGCGGAGAAGGCGTACCGCGAGGCCCTGAAGCTGCGTCCCGACACCTATGAGGCGCATCTCGGGCTGGCGCTGGCCCTGCGCGGGCAGATCACGCCGTCGAACATGACGAAGTACGTGGCGGAGGTGCAGAAGCACCTGGACGCGGCGAAGAAGATCGACGGGTCACGCCCGGAGGCCTTCTACAACGAGGCGATCCTCTCGCAGGAGTTCCGCGCCAAGACGAGCGAGGACCCCATCCCCGCCTACGACAAGGCCATCGCGCAGTACGAGGCCTTCATCTCGAAGGCGAGCGGGGACCCTGCCTTCGCGGACGCGGTCAAGCGCTCGAAGGACCGCGTGCAGGACATCACCGACACGAAGCAGTTCATCATCGACGGGCGTGAGATTGAGCGCCAGCAGAAGGAGATCGACGCCCAGATGAAGGCGGAGGCGGAGGCGGCCAAGAAGGCAGCGGAGGCCGAGAAGGCCGCCGCGGACAAGGCCGCCGCGGCGGACAAGCCAGCGGAGACCGCCAAGCAGTGAGCCCGACCGTGTCGCTCGGCAGCGGCGCGGGGGCGTGAAGGACGAGGAACGCACCCCTGAGGGGAGCGTTCCTCGTCGCGCATTTGGCGAGCACCCGTTGGCGGCGAGGATTGACGGAGCAGAAGACAAGCAGACAGTTCGACGATGGGCACCGAGAGCGGAAGCGTCTTCGAAGATTTTTCGACATCGTTCGGGAACTTTGGTGGGCCCGCGATGTCAGATTCGGTGCCTGACGCGGCTGGATCTCTCGGCCGCTGTTGACGACCCCTGGGAAACCCAGGTACACTGATACTGGAAAACAACGGAAAGTTTCGACGAGGCTGAAATGAAGCGTTCGGGCAAGGTGAGCTTGGTGGCTGGTTTGGTTGGTGTTTCGCTGCTCGTGGTGGCGCCCTCGGCGTTTGCCCAGGCTGCCAAGGAGAGCGGCGGTGACGACGGCTACGGGTACGAGTTCTCCGACGACCCGCTCAGCGCCGGTGGCTTCGGCCCCAACGACTCGACCATTCGAGTGCGGGCCAAGGCGCAGCGCACCACCCTGATCCGGCCGCGGACCTCGTTCGTTCCCGAGATGCTCAAGTCGGTCGAAGACCTCTGAGCCCTGATTCCCCTCCGACGTTGACCCGATTCTTTCTCGTCACTTCCCCGTGAGCTCACCGGTGAGCGAATCGAGGAGTGCGTCTAGGTAACCCCGAAATGGCAAAAGCGGTTCTCACATTTGCGCTCTACCAGGGTGACAGCCTCCTGCGTCGTGAAACGGTCACGCAGGACATCGTCAAGGTCGGTAGGGATCCCAAGAGTCACCTTCAGGTAGAAGACGAGCTGGCGTCGCGGATGCACGCCGTGATCGAGGTCGCTGGCCCCGATGACATCACGCTCATCGACCTGGGGAACGAGCCGGGCACCCTCGTCAACGGCGCGAACGTGAACAAGTGCAAGCTGCACGTGGGTGACCAGATCCAGGTCGGCGGAACGCTGATCGTCCTGGAGCGCGCCGAGGCCGCGGGAGCAGAGGTCGCCGCGCCGGTGGCTGCCGCTGCCGCCGTCTCCTCGAACCCGTTCGCGGCGAGCGCCGCGGCGGTGGCACCTCCCGCTTTCGGTGCCGCAGCTGCTTCGAACCCGTTCGCCGCAGCCGGCGCTTCGAACCCGTTTGCTGCTGCGGGGGCCTCGAACCCCTTCGCAGGTGCGGCCTCGAGCCCGTTCGCGTCCGCCGCGTCTCACGCTGTGCCGGACGACGCGCCCCCTGGCACGTACACGTACACCATGCTCAAGAGCGGGCCCGACGTGCCTCCGGACGAGGTGGAGTCGAACGCGCCCGCGGTGGAGGTGATGGTGCTGTGGGACACGAACGTCCTGCACGTCTCGCACCTGGCTCCGCCCCGCAACTTTTACGTCGGTGAGGAGGAGGGGAAGAACTTCTCCTGTGATTTCTTCGTGCCGAGCGAGAAGCTGGGGACGACCCGGATGCCGGTCGTCATCGGCGATGCGGCGTCCGTCGCGGTGGTGATCCCGCCGGGTGCGACGGGCCACGTGGAGATCGCTGGCCAGCCGCGGATGAGCCTGGATCAGGCGCGAGCGCAGGCGCAGCCGTGCTCGGAGCTCAGCGGCGCGCATCAGCTTCCGCTGCCGAACGGGGCGAAGGCGCGCGTCGAGCTCAACGGCTTCGTCTTCCAGGTCGCCGCGGTGAACGCGGGCAAGCCCATCAAGAAGGGCCTCGCCGCGGGCATGGACTGGACGGTGGCGATGTACTTCGGCCTGTCGTTCCTGTCTTTCGGCGGTTTGATTGCGGCGATGGCTTACTTCGTCCCGCCGATGGGCCTCACGGACGAAGGTGAGATCGACAAGGATCGCCTGCTGTTGATTCAGCAGTACCTCAATGCGGCGGCGGAGCGTGAGCAGGAGGAGAAGACGGAAGACGTCGTCTCCGAGAACGCCGATAACAAGGAGGGCGGTACCGGTACCCGAGCCAAGGGCGAAGAAGGCTCGATGGGTAAGGAGACGAGCAAGGCGACGAACAAGCGCTATGCCGTCCAGGGTCCGAAGGACAACCCGGATCCACACCTCGCGCGCCAGGCGGCGCTCCGTGAGGCTCGGGACTTCGGCATGATCGGCCTGTTGAACGCCGGCGCGGCGGGCGATCCGAACGCCCCGACGGCGCCCTGGGGTCGTGACACCTCGTCCGGTATGGATGACGTCAGCGCCCGCGGAAACATGTGGGGCGACGAGATCGGTGACGCGTTCGGCGCCGGCGGCCTCGGTCTGTCTGGTATCGGCGAAGGTGGTGGTGGCCGCGGCGAGGGTATCGGCCTCGGCAACATCGGCACCTTGGGTCATGGCGCGGGCACCGGTTCCGGTCAGGGCTTCGGCGCTGGACATGGCCGCCTCGGCGGGTCCCACAAGACGAAGGCTCCGAGCGTCCGCATGGGTGCCACGACCGTGAACGGGCGCCTCCCGCCGGAGGTCATCCAGCGTATCGTCCGGCAGAACTTCGGTCGCTTCCGCATGTGCTACGAGCAGGGGCTCTCGCGGAACCCGAACCTCGAAGGGCGCGTCGGTGTGCGCTTCGTGATCGGTCGTGACGGCGCGGTGTCGACCGCGGGCAACGGTGGCTCGGATCTGCCGGATACGGGCGTGGTGAGCTGCGTGGTGTCGGCCTTCTACGGGCTGAGCTTCCCGCAGCCGGAAGGCGGCATCGTGACCGTCGTGTATCCCATCATGTTCAGCCCCGGTTGAGGGCGACCCGCGGAGCGCGGGGAATGAGTCGAGTGAAGACGCCGCCTCCGGGCGGCGTCTTCCATTTTGTCCGCGAGGGAACCGGTGCGGCGGACGCTGTGTGGGGGCTCCGTGTGCCGAGCGTCGGAGGCCGGGTCGCGCCGCCATGCGGTGTACGTCACCGTGGAGTCCCGGGGGTGCGTCGGGGAGGATGCGGCGGACGTGGCAGTGAGTGGAGCTCGCGGGCGTCCCTGGCGGATGGGGAGCCAGGGAGGAGCGGCGGGCAGGGGCGCCGAGAGGAGGCGCCAAGGGGGGAGCGGCTCGAGGGGAGGGCCCCGGGAGCACTGCACAGCGAAGCAGGAGTGTTCCGCTATCCCCTGGCGGCCAGGGGCCGCGCTTCGGCCGGCGTGGCGGAGGGGGAGGCGGGTGCGGGGGGGACTAGGCCCTATCGCGGTGACCTGCTCGCGTGGAGGAGGCTATCAATGACGATCAGCGTGGACGCTCGGCGCGAGCCGAGTGGTCGGTGCCGTCGTGGATTCCGGGAGCGCACGCCCGATCCAGAATGGGCTCTCGTAGCTGACCGCGAGGTAGTTGGGAGAAGGGAGCGCAGCGCGAAGGAAGGGCCAACGCCGAGGTCGGTGGGCGTCCGCCTCTCCTGGGATACTGGCGGTGGGTCCGACGCGTTCAGGGGCGAGCGCAGGGATGGCGCAGGGGGTGACGATAGACGCTGGGGGAGGCTGTAAGCCTACATTTCGTGATGCAGATTCCTGGGGACTCGGGTTTCGATGTGCCTTTACTTCGCCGGCCGCGTCCGCCTATGCTCTCCGCCAACTTTCGAGGTGCGCGCTCGTTCCCGGGCACGGAGCAGCGTGCAACCCGACGGAATGGCCAGAGTTTTGGTCACGACTTTTCTAACGCATCTCTGTTATCTGTCCGGCGCGGGTGAAGTTTGAGCGGACGCGCGCAAGGGAGTCGGGTATGAAGCTGACGACGAGCATCAAGCGCGCAGCACTCGCCATGAGTGTTGCCTTTGGCGTGGCCTCGACCGGTTGTAGCCGGGACCACATCGAGGCGGTGAACCTCGCGAACGAGGGGGACCGGGCGGTCACCGTGAACGTGGAAGGGGCCATCCAGAAGTACGAGCAGGCGCGGCAGCTGGATCCCACGAACCACCTGATCACGTGGAAGCTCGCGAAGGCCTACGAGCGGAAAGAGGACTGGGACAAGATGGCCGCGACTCTGGCCGTCGCCGTCCAGACGAACCCGGAGTTCGCGAGCTACTGGGAGAAGCGTGGCTTGGCGCTCACGAAGCTCGCCGAGGCGGGGAACCCCGACAAGTGGGAAGAGGCGAAGGAGCCGCTGAAGAAGTGCATCGAGGCGGATCCGAACCGGGCGTGGTGCTATCAGCTCCTCGGCGAGGCGCACTGGTGGACCGATGATGAGCAGTCGGCGTTGCAGAGCTTCACGCAGGCCATCGAGCACGATCCCACGGTGCCGTACTTCTACGTGACCTTGGCGGAGCTCTACCAGACGCTGAAGTTCTACAAGGAGGCGCAGGCGGTGCTCGAAGAGGGCACCAAGCTGGTGCAGCCGACCGAGGACAATCGGGATCACCTGTACAACATGCACCTGCTGACCTTCAACGTCGCGCAGTTCCGCCAGGACAAGCCCGCGATGTTGGCGGCCGTGGAGCGCGCCTACGAGATCGGTGGTCAGAACCACCCGGAGGCGAAGTTCCACCTCGGCAGCACCTACGCGAGCATGGACCCGCCGCAGCGCGAGAAGGCGAAGCGACTCCTCGAGTCGTTCTCGAAGGGCGCCTGCAAGGGTGAGGCGGCAAAGAAGTTCAAGGATCAGTGCGCGCAGGCCAACGCGTTCATTCAGAAGCTGGGGAGCTGACTTGCTCCAAGCCGTCGAGCCGACCGACGTTGACCGCTTGTGCGGAGAGCAGGGAGATGCGGGACGTGGGGCACCCCTCGCGTCCCGCCCCTTTGTGGAGACAACGTGTGGGGCAAGGTGCGCCTTGGAGATGACCCGCGGGGTAGGGCGGGCCTGAGGCGCACGAGAGCTCTGCGAGAGCGAGGATGTCATGGAAGCAGAGGCCCGTTTTCAGCAGCTAGAGAGCCAGCATGACTGGGAGGGCGCCCGCGGCGCCTTGGAGCGCGCGATCGCTGAGACGGAGTCTTCGGAAGCGAGGGCGAGTCTGCACCTGCGCTTGGGGAGGCTCCTGCGGGACCAGCTCCTCCAAGGTGTCGCCGCCCTGAAGCACTTCCAGGACGCGTACAAGCTCAACCCCGGCTTGACCGAGTCCTTGGCGGACGCGCGGGCGGTCTATTGGGAGCTGGGCAAGCTCCCGATGGTGCAGAAGCTGCTGCTGCTCGAGCTCAAGGCGGTGGGCGGCGGTGGACGCGCCGCGGAGTTGTATCGCGCGCTCGGTGACGTCCTGTCCGATCAAGGGGATCTCGAGGGCGCGACGGACGCCTACAAGAAGGCCCTGCAGGCGGGGGCCAAGGTCGACGAGCTGCTGGCGGACGCGCAGCTGCAGGGGGAGGAGTGGCAAGAGCGGATTGGTGAGCTCTTGCGTATCGCTCACGAAGCGCCAACGAGCGCCGAGCGCTGCGACGCGTTCGTGCGGGCGGCGCGCATCGCGCGGCGCTTCGCGCCGGGCGAGTTCGAAGAGATTCTGGTGAAGGCCTATGCGGCCAACCCGTGCGATCCGGCCGCGGCGGCGCTCTACGAGACCCTGCTCGTGGACGAGGAGCGCACGGACGTCATCCTCGAGACGCAGCAGGCGGTGCTGGCGGAGATCGAGGACCCCAAGGCGCGGGCCGCCGCCGCCTTCGCCTTCGGCGCACGCTGGGCGCAGCGGCACCACAACCCCGAGGTGGCGGCGCGCTTCCTCGAGGAGGCCCTGCGGCTCGATCCGGGGCTCGAGCCCGCGTTCAACTTCTTGCGGGAGCGCTACGGGCAGGAGGAGGGTGACTGGGAGCGGGTGGTGCGTCTCGCCGACGAGCTCGGCGATCGCGGCCACGTAGACCCCTCATGCAGCTACCTCCTCGCGGGGGGCGGCCTGGTGGCCTGGCGCCAACTGGGCAACATGAAGAGGGCAGAGCAGTTCTTCGAGCGCTTGGGGGCTATTGCTCCGGAGCACCCTGCCCTGGCAGCGTTCGAAGCGCAGACGGGGAAACCCGTGACCTCGAGGTCCACCGCTGGGAGCGCGACCGACGGTGGTACTGGCATCACAGCAGCGCAGAGCATCGACCCTATGCCTCACGGCAACTCTGAGACCGAGCACATGGACGAGCACGAAGCGGAGCAGCAGACCTTGGACGAGCAAGCGATGAGCGCCGAGCGCCCGGTGACTGGCGCGTCCGAACCGCCAAACTCGGGAGAGGTCGTTGGGGACGTGCGCCAAGTCGACGAGGCGAAGGTCGCCGAGCTCAAGGAGAAGCTGGAGCAAGCCGAGAAGCGCCCGCACGAGTACGTGAAGGTCTTGGTGGCGCTCGGGGACGAGGTCGTCGATCCGATCGAGCGCGCGGACTACTACCGACAAGCGGCGGAGCTCTACGCTGGCAAGTTCGGGAACCACGCCGAGGCGGTGAAGACCTACGAGCTGCTGATCGAGGTGCTGCCCGACGACGTGCAGGCGCTCACGTACCTCCGTGAGATGTATGAGAAGCGCCGCGACTGGGAGAAGCTCATCGCGCTGAGCCGGCGTGAGGCGGAGTCGATGCCGCCGGGGTCGGAGCGCACGGAGGCGTTCCGTCAGATGGCGCAGCTGGCGACGGAGCGGATCAAGAAGCCCGACGTCTGCGTGAACCTCTGGGCGATGGTGCTCGAGAGCGACCCTGCGGACGTGGAGGCGCTGGGCGCCCTCGCGGGTCTCTACGAGCGCGCGCGGGATTACGAGCAGCTCGCCTCGACGCTGGAGAAGCTCGCGGAGGTCACCTTCGACGACAAGCAGAAGGTCGAGGTGCTCACCAAGCTCGGGCAGGTCGCGGGAGATCGTCTGAAGGACGACGAGCGCGCGGCGGAGGCGTACCGCTTGCTCCTCACCCTGCGGCCCGACGATCGGCGTGCCCAGGAACAACTCAAGAAGCGCTACGTGGCGCTGGGGCGCTGGGACGACCTGGAGCTCTTCTACGCCGACACGGGCAACTGGGACGAGTTCATCCGGGTGCTCGAGAGCAACGAGAGCCGCGCCGAGTCAGACGCGCAGCGCATCGGCATGCTCATGAAGGTGGCGGAGCTCTGGGTCACGCAGAAGGGCAAGCCGGATCGCGCGGCGCGCGCCCTCGAGAAGGTGCTGAGCATCGACGAGACGCACCTCGACGCGGCGGAGCGGCTCATCCCGATCTACGAGCAGGCGAACAACCCGAAGGGCCTGGCCAAGGCGATCGAGGCCAAGCTCACCCACATGGACGAGCCCGAGGTGCGCCTCGAGCTGCTGCGTCAGGTGGCCCAGCTCTACGAGGAGCGGCTCCGGGACAAGGAGAGCGCCTTCGAGCGCTTCGCCAGCGCCTTCGCCCTCGCCCCCGCCGACGAGCAGAGTCAGGGGGACATGGAGCGGGCCGCCAAGGCCACTGGCGCCTGGGACCGCGTCGTCGCGGCCTACCAGACCGCGATCGAAGGTGCGGAAGAGGACACCGCGGGGGTTCTGCGCCTGCGGCTCGGCAGGATCTTCGTGGACGAGCTGGGCAAGGTGGAAGAGGCGTTGGCGGAGTACCGCGCCGTCTACGAGAGCCAGCCCGACAACTCGGAGGCGCTCGTCGCGCTCGAGACCCTGTACCGCAAGACGGGAGGCTGGGCGGACCTGCTCGAGGTCTACAACAAGAAGCTCGAGCTGGCGGCGGATCCAGAGGACCGGAAGACCACTCTGTTCGCGATCGCGGAGCTCCAAGAGCAGCAGCTCGGCGACGCGACGAGCGCGATCCAGACCTACGACGCGGTCCTCGAGGAGGACGCGACGGACGTCGGCGCCCTCAGCGCCCTCGATCGCTTGTATCGGCAGACGGAGAGCTGGGTGGAGTATGCGAGCGTCCTCGAGCGCCGCATCGAGCTCGACACCTCCGAGGCGGATCTCGTCGATCTGAAGTACCGCCTGGCGCAGACCCAGCTGACCGAGCTGGGCGACGCGGCGAAGGCCCTGGAGAACTTCCGCGAAATCCTGTTCCTGGACGCGAACCACGACGGCGCCCGGCTCGCCCTCGAGGGCTTGCTGGCGGATGAGACGCTGCGCGGGGAGGCTGCCCGGATCCTGGAGACGATCTACGAGCAGCGCGAGGACTGGCAGAAGCTGGTCGAGGCCCTCGAGATCCTCGCGGAGGCCACGGACGATCCGGACCAGAAGGTCGCGCTCCTCCGCAAGATGGCGTCGACGGCCAGCAACCAGCTTGGCTCGTCGGAGGCGGCCATCGACGCGCAGGCGCGCGCCGTGAAGGCAGATCCCGGCAACGCCGACGCGCGGCTCGAGCTCGAGGAGCTCGCCGAGCAGGCGGGGGCCAGCGAGAAGCTCATCGAGATCTACCGTGACATCGCGCTCAAGCTCACGGACCCGGATCTGGCCCGCGAATACTGGATGCGCCTCGCCGCCATCCACGAGCGCCTCGGCGCCGTGGACGCCGCGGCGGAGGCATACACCAAGGTGCTCGACGTCGATCCGGGGAACTCCGACGCCTTGCAGGCGATGGACGCCCTCTACCGCGCCCACGAGCGTTGGGAGGAGCTGATCGGCGTGTACCGGATGCGCATCGACCTCGCCGTCGATCCCGGTCAGTCCGAGGCGCTCTACGCGCAGATGGCGGAGGTGTTCGAGGAGCGCCTCGACAAGATCGAAGAGGCGATCGCCGCCTACAGGGAGATCCTCGCCCTCGATCCGACGAGCCGCCTCGCGCTCGGTGCTCTGGACGGGCTGCTGTCCCGGCAGGGCAAGTGGGAGGAGCTGGCCGAGAACCTCGAGACGCAGCTCGGCCTCGCCGACACGGAGGAGGCTCAGGGCAAGCTCATGCTGCGCCTGGCGTCCCTGCGTGAGTCGAAGATGGGCGAGGTGCAGGAGGCGATCGAGGGGTACCGTCAGGTCCTCGAGCGCGATCCCACCAACGCCGAGGCCCTGAGCGCCCTCGAGCGGCTGGGTCAGGACGAGGCTCACGAGCTACTCATCGCCGAGATCCTCGAGCCGCTGTACCGGAGCACCGGCGAGTACGAGAAGCTCATCGGCGTGCACGAAGTGCAGGTGCGCCGCGCGGACGATCCGTCGCGCAAGGTGGAGCTGCTCCATCAGGTCGCCGAGCTGTACGAGGACGCCGCGGGCGACCACGGCGCGGCCTTCGACACGATGGCGCGCGCCCTCGCCGTGGAGCCTTCGGATCCGACGACGCAGGACGCCTTGGACCGCCTGGCGCGGACCTCGAACCGCATGGCGGATCTCGCCCAGACCTTGGAGCGTCTGGCGGCGGAGCAGGAAGAGGCGGAGCTGGGCAGCCAGCTCTACACTTCGGCGGCTCGGGTCTACGAGAGCGACATCGGCGACGTCGACCGGGCGGTGGAGCTCTACCGCAAGGTGCTGGTCATCGATCCCACGAACCTCGCGGCGGCGGACGCCCTGCAGGCACTCTTCCAGGCCACCGAGCGCTTCGCGGACATGTCCGTGATCCTGCAGCGGAAGGCGGAGATCCTGGAGGATCTCGAGGAGCAGAAGTCGGCGCTGTACCAGGCCGCGACGCTCGAGGAAGAGCTTCTGGGGCGCCCGGAGCGAGCCATCGCCGTCTACGAGAAGGTCCTCGAGCTCGATCCCGAGGATCTGCGGAGCGCGGACGCGCTGATCAACCTCTTCCTCTCCCTGTCGCGCTGGGAGGACCTGCTCGGCGTCTACTCGAAGAAGGTCGACCTGGTCCTCGACCCCGAAGAGAAGAAGCAGATCCTGTACGAGGTCGGCGCCGTCTACGAGCGAGAGCTCAGCGACGTCGACAACGCCATCGACACCTATCAGCGCGTGCTGGAGCTCGATCCCGACGACATCACCGCGCTCGGGCGCCTCGACGTCCTGTATCAGGAGGCGGGGAACTGGCAGGAGCTGCTCAGCGTCCTCACCCATGAGGCGGAGCTGACGGCGGATCCGGCGGAGGCCGTTGGCTACCAGTATCGGATCGCGGCTCTGTACGAGCAGCACCTGGAGGACGTGGAGCGGGCGGTCGATCTCTATCGTGAGATCCTCGGTATCCAGCCCGATCACGAGCCGACTCTGGCGGCGCTGGAGGGCATCAAGGACGGGACGCGGGCGCCCTTGGCCGCCGCGGCGGTCCTCGAGCAGGTGTACGACGCCTCCGCGGATTGGGAGAAGCTGATCAGCGTCCTCGAGGTGCAAGCGCGCTTCGCCGACGATCAGTACGCGCAGGTCGACCTGCTGCATCGGATCGCCGGGCTCTACGAGGACAGCCTGAACGACCCGCAGCGGGCCTTCGACGTCTACGCGCGCTCGCTGAGCGCCGACAGCCAGAACGAGGACACGCTCGGGGCCCTCGAGCGCCTCGCCATGCTCACGGAGCGCTGGCCAGCGGTCGCGGCCCTGTACGATCAGGAGCTCGAGAAGATCGTCGACGAGCCGGAGCGGCTCGTCGAGCTGGGCCTGCGCGTGGCGCAGGTCTACGAGGTGCAGCTCGACGACGTCGAGGGAGCGGTCGCCCGCTACCGGCGCGTGCTGGAGGCGGATCCCGAGAGCCGCACGGCGCTCACCTCCCTGGATCGTCTGTTCTCGCAGGCGGGACGCTGGAACGAGCTGGCCGAGATCCTGAACAAGGAAGCGGAGATCGGCGAGACGCCCGAGGACATCCTCGAGTTCAAGTTCCGGCTGGGCCAGCTGCAAGAGCGTGAACTCAACGACGTCGATCGCGCGATCGAGGCCTACCGCGAGGTGATCTCCGCGGCGCCCGAACACGCGGCGACCGTCGAGGCCCTGGAGCAGCTCTTCGAGCGCGGCGTGCGCCAGATCGAGATCGGCGAGCTGCTGGAGCCGTTGTACCAGGCGGCGGGCGAGTGGGAGCGGTTGCTCAGCGTGCGCGAGGGGCAGCTGGCTCACCTCGAGTCCCTCGAGGAGCGCATCGCCCTGTACCATCGGATGGCCGAGGACGCGGAGGAGCGCCTGCTCGACGCGGATCGGGCGTTCGCGATTCAGGTGCGCGCCCTCGCCGAGGAGCCCCTCAACGAGCAGACCACCGCGGAGCTGGAGCGCCTGGCGGCGTCCATCGACGAGGGCTGGGAGAAGCTGGCCAACGCCTACGCGGACGTGCTCGGCAGCGAAGGGCTGACGGCCGCCACCGCGGCGGCCGTGGGCAACGCCTTGGCCCGCGTGTTCGAGGAGGAGCTCGCGGACGTGCCCAAGGCGGAAGAGACGTATCGCTACGTCTTGACCGCCGTGCCGGCGGAGCCGCAGGCGCTCGCTCAACTGGATCGCATCTACAGCGCGCTCGAGCAGTGGGCGGAGCTGGCCGGCATCCTCGAGCAGCGTGCGGTCGCCGCCGAGGACGAGTTCGAGAAGGTCGAGCTGTACCTGCGCTTGGGATCCATCTACGAGGAGCACCTGGCGGGCGCCGACGAGGCAGCGCCGAGCGCGGAGGTGGCTGCCGTCGAGGCGGGCGAGCTGTTCACCGGCGACGCGGAGCTGCCCGGCGATGTGGTCGTGCCTGCCGACGCCGAGCTGCCCGCCGACGCGACGCTCGACGACGACGAAGGGGAGCCCACCAGGGTCGAGGCCACCGAGTTCGATGGCATCTCCTTGGAGGAGACGGAGGCGGCAGGGGAGCTGGAGCCCGTCGCGGCGGGCGCCGTCGAAGGCCTGTCGACCGTCTCCGCGTACCTGCAGGACGCCATCCGCGTCTACCGGGTGATCTTCGACGAGCTCCAGCCGGACAACCAGGACGCGATCGAGGCGCTGGCTCGGATCTACGAGCGGACGGCCCAGTGGGAGGCCCTGAACGGGGTGTTCCAGCGGCAGCTCGACAACGCGCACGGCGACGTCGAGGAGTCGGAGATCCGCGCCAAGATGGCGCACCTCGCCTCCGAGCGCCTGAACGACGTCGACGGCGCGATCGAGGGTTGGAAGCGCGTGCTCGACCTGCGCGGGGAGGATCCGGAGGCGCTCCGCGCCCTGGCTCACCTCTACGAGGCGCTGGGACGTTGGTCCGAGCTCACCGACGTGCTGGAGCGGCACTACGACATCGCCGACAGCGACGAGGATCGGGTGCACGTCCTGTCGACTCGCGCGCGGCTGTTCGACGAGCAGCTCAACCGGGACGACGAGGCGCTCGAGCAGTGGCAGCGGGTGCTCGACATCGACTACTCGAACGTCGAGGCGCTGCGGGCGATCGCCAAGATCTGGCGGCGGCGCGGCGACTCGCAGGAGCTGGTGACTGCCCTGCACGCGCTGGTCGATCAGGCGACGGGGCAGCTCGGCGCCGAAGAGCTCGTCGCTGCATACCGGGAGCTGGGCAAGACCTACGGCACGGTGCTCGAGCAGCCCTACGAGGCCTCCGAGGCGTGGCGACACCTGCTCGAGGTCGACGGCACGGACTTCGAGGCTCTCGACGAACTCGAGAAGATCTACCGGGCAGAGGAGCGCTGGGAGGACGTCGTCGGCGTCAAGATGCAGCGGGCGGCGGCGTTCTCCGACGCCGAGGAGAAGGTCCGCGAGCTGCTCGAGGTCACGGAGCTCTGGAGGAGCCCTCTGGAGGCCTACGACAACGCGACGGTGGCCTACGACCGGATCCTGGAGGTCGAGCCGCTGCATGAGCGGGCCTTCAAGGAGCTCGAGCGCCTGCATACGCGGGCGGAGCGCTGGGAGCCGCTGCTCGAGCTGTACCTGAATCGCCTCGAGTACCTCGAGGAGGTGCCGGTGCGGAACGAGCTGTTGCGCCGCATCGCGCGGGTGTTCGAGGAGCGCCTCGACGACGCGAACCAGGCCTTCGACGCCCTCGTCACCGCGTTCAGCGACGACTACGGCGACGATCAGACCTCGGCGTACCTCGAGCGCATGGCGCAGGTGACCGGGCGCTGGGGCGAGCTGATCAACAGCGCGAACGCCTGGCTCCAGGACGAGGAAGATCCGCGCAAGCTCATCCAGCTCGGGCTGCGCCTCGGCAAGTGGTACGGCGAGGACCTCGGGCGCCCGGAGTACGCGATGCCGTACTACCAGAAGGTGCTCGAGATGGATCCGCAGAACACGCGGGTCATGCGCCAGATGGCGGCCATCGATCGCCTCGCCGGCAACTATCAGAAGGCCGGGGCGATCCTCAATCGGGCCCTGGAGGTCGCGGTCGTCAACGAGGACCGGAAGGCGATCCTCGTGGATCTCGGCGACATCCTGTACCGCAACCTGGATCAGGTCGATCAGGCGACGCCCTATTACAAGCGCGCGCTCGAGGTCGATCCGAACTACCTGCCGGCGCTGTCCGCGCTCGAGCGGATCTACGAGGACAAGGGGCAGACCCAAGAGCTCGTGGACGTGCTCACCCGCAAGGTCACCGGCATCGAGGATGCGGCGCAGGGCATCAAGGAGCGCCTGCGGCTCGCCGAGCTCCTCGAGAAGGACCTGCGCGACGCGCAGGGCGCGGCCGCCATCTATCGGCAGGTGCTGGAGATCGACTCCGGAAACCTCCCGGGTCTCCGGGGGCTCGAGCGGGTCGACGAGATGCTGCAGGACTGGCCGGACCTGGTCGAGGTGCTGCAGCTCCAGCTCGAGGTCGTCGAGACGGAGCGAGAGCGTGTGGAGGTCTTGCTGAAGCTGGCCGCTCTCCAAGAGGAGCAGTTCCTCAAGGCGGACGTCGCGGCGCAGCACCTCGAGAAGGCCCTCGAGATCGCGCCCGGCGAGGAGCGGGCCTACGTGGCGCTGGAGCGCTGCTATCGCCGGCTCAAGCAGTGGTTCGATCTCATCAACACCTACGAGCGGCACATCCAGGAGACCGCCGAGCGGGAGACGAAGCTCGAGTTGTTCGGGCACATCGCGCAGGTGTACCGCGACGAGATCGGAGACTTCGACCGGGCCATCGACGCGCTGCAGAACGTGGTCGACGTCGACGACACGAACGTGGCCGCCCTCGACGCGCTCAGCAAGCTCTACGAGAAGCAGGGTGACGCAGCGCGCGCCATCGAGGCGATGACCCGGGTGGCCGAGCTCACCGCCGACGGCAAGCAGAAGGTCGATATGTACTACCGTATCGGCCGGGCCATGGAGGAGAAGCTCGGGGACCGCTTCGGCGGCCGCGAGAAGCTCGAGATGGCGCTCGACCTGGATCCGTCGCACCTGCCGACCTTGGCGGCGCTGCGGACCATCGCGGTCGACGAGTCCGACTGGGACGCGGCGGCCCGCTACCTCGAGCAGGAGCAGGCACACTGCGAGACGCCGCGTCAGCGAGCCAAGCTGCTCGTCGAGTTGGGCAAGCTGCGCGACGAGATGCTCGGCGAGCACGACCTGGCCATCGCGGCCTACGAGCAGGCGATTCAGCTCGACGAGGACTGCGAGGACGCTGCCTTGCCGCTCGTGCGCGAGTACGGCGAGGCCGGGCGCTGGGCGGACGCTGCGCCCCTGGCAGAGATGCTGGTGCGCAAGTCCAGGAACCGTGACCGTGGCGAACAGCACTCGCTCAACAAGCTGCTCGGCAAGGTGTACGCGTCGCTGGGCGACCACGAGAAGGCCCTCAGGGCCTATCAGGCGGCCAATCAGCTGGACCTGACGGACCAGGAGAGCATCCGCGGCATCGCGGACGCTGCCTTCGGTCAGCAGGACTGGGCCACTGCTCTGACCAACTATCAGAAGGTGCTCACGTCGCTCGGTGACGAGGATGTCGACGAGCGGACGGACGTCTACTTCCGCTTGGGCGCCATCAAGCAAGGGCAAGGGCAGGATCGCCAGGCCATCAACAACTACGAGAAGGCGCTGGCGCTGAATGGCGAACACCGTCCGACCTTGGACGCCCTCGTCGACATCTATGGCAAGGCGAACGACTGGAAGCAGGTTGCCGAGTACAAGCGGCAGATCCTCGACTCGGTGTTCGATGGCGAGGAGCGCTACGGGATCCTGATCGAGATCGGTGACCTGTGGGCAGATCGTGAGAAGAACGCCCACAAGGCGATCGAGGCCTACGAGGAGGCGCTCGAGCTCAAGCCGAAGGACCACGTGCTCTTGCACAAGATCCTCCAGGCCTATCAGGCGGCGGAGGAGTGGCAGAAGATGGTCGACACCCTCGACGCCATCAGGTCCCTCGAGGAGCGCCCGGATCGGCAAGCGCGGTACCTGTTCACCCAGGCCCAGATCTACCGGGACAAGCTGGAGGATCTGGACCGGGCGGTCGAGCTCTTCAACGAGTCACTCGACCTCAACCCCGACTTCCTCGAGGCGTTCGAGCGCATCAACAAGATCCTCACCGCGCAGCGGAACTGGAAGCAGCTGGAGCGCTCCTATCGCAAGATGCTTCATCGCATCGCGAACAAGGGGAAGAAGGACCTCGAGCAGACCCTCTGGCAGCAGCTCGGCCTCATCTACCGAGATCGCACGGGGCAGACGGCCGAGGCCATCGAGGCTTTCCGGATGGCGACCGCCGCCAACCCGGACGCCCAGCTGGAGCGGCAGATCCTGGCGGAGCTCTACGAGGCCACGGAGCAGTGGGACGAGGCCATCAAGGAGCAGCGCCGGCTGCTCAAGCTGGATCCCCTCGCGATCGAGAACTACCAGGCGCTGTATCGTCTCTACCTGCACAAGCAGGCCTACGACGAAGCCTGGTGCCTGGCCGCTGCCATGGTGTTCATGCGCAAGGCGGACGCGGAGGCGGAGCGTTTCTACAACGACTTCAAGCCTTCGGGCATGCCTCAGGTCACTGGACGACTCGGCAACGAGCACTGGATGCGGGCACTCGTTCACCCGAACGAGAACCTCTACGTCTCGAAGATCTTCGAGATGCTCGCGGGGCCTGCCCTCCAGGCGAAGGTGGCGCAGCTCAAGAACCAGGGGAAGCTGCAGCTCCCCGACCCGCGCTTCAAGCAGGATCCGGCCACCTCGACCGTCACCTTCGCGAAGACCTTCGGGTGGGCCGCGCAGGTGCTGGGCGTCGCGGCGCCGGAGCTGTACGTGCGCAACGACGTGCCCGCGTACATCACTCCGGTGGTGGCGGACCGTCCAGGGCTGATCGCGGGGCAGCTGGTGCTCAGCGGCTTCCAGCCTCAGGAGCTCACCTTCATCTGCGGTAAGCACCTCACGGGGTTCCGCCCGGAACACTTCATTCGCACGCTGTTCCCGACCCAGGCCGAGCTGACCATCATGCTGTTCGCGGGCGTGATGCTCGCGGCACCGCAGCAGCCGATGCCCGCGGACCTGGCACAGTCGGTCCGCGCCACGGCGCATGAGCTCGCCCGGTTCATGCAGCCGGTGCAGCAGGAAGGCTTGCGGCAGGTCGTGAAGAAGTGGATCGAGGCGGGTGCCAAGGCGAACATCAAGCGTTGGAACCAGGCGGTGGAGCTGACCGCCTGCCGGGCGGGGCTCGTCCTCTGCGCGGACCTGGAGGTCGCCAAGAAGATCATCAGCCAGGAGCAGCAGTTCCCGGGTGATCTGCCCGTCGCTGACAAGCTGAAGGAGCTGCTGCTCTTCGCGGTGAGCGAGGAGTACTCGGCGCTCCGGAAGGCGCTCGGCATCGCGGTTCCCGTCTGAGCCCAGCACGAGGAATGAGCAAGGAGGCCGAGGGCGGAGCACCGCCCTCGGCCGCGCTTGTTCGTGGGAGTGCACGGCTGCGCTCACGCGGCCGCTGGGTTCCCGAGCTCGGGGCTGGGCGTCGTCGCGTGGCGCGGCGCTCGAGGCGCGCGCTGGTGGGAGTGGACGGGTGCGCTCGCGCGCGAGGCATCCGGCGTGTGAGGGCAAGCCCGCGTCGTCGTGCGAGGCCGCGATGAGGTGGAGGGACGCTCCTACGCCGCTGTGTGCCGTCGTGGTCGACGCGGAGGTCGTCGCGCCGTGGTCACGTGAGGTCGTGAGATGACGCCACGGCTCCCCGTCAGCGGCCGTGGCCGGGGAAGTCCACGGCGACGCGCAGGCCGGTCATGAAGCGCCAGGACACGCCGTTGGCCTGTTCGTCGTCCGGACGAGCGAAGAAGTTCCCGGCGCCCAGCTCGACGAAGGGACCGAAGCCGAGCTGAGGCAACGCGTACCAGTCGCCCCCGAACTGGACGCGGGCCCAATCCAAGCCCCCATAGCTACGCTCGACGCCGTTCACGTCTTGGCTCTGGCTTCTGTAGCCGATGCCGAAGGAGAACCACGGGTCGAAGCGGAGACCTTGCACCAGGTGGTAGCGAACGAAGGGGCCACCGGCGAACCCGATGCCCGCGCAGTCGTCGCAGCCGCTGCCGTCGCTGAGGGTGAGCAGCTGACCCCACACACCGATCACCACCGAGGAGCCGACGCCGTACCCGAGGTCGAGCTGGTAGCCCAGCCCGGAGCCGAAGCGGTCGTGCTGGCTCACGCCCTCGCTGATCGTCCCGAAGGGCAGGACCCAGGCAACGGAGCCCGAGAGCGCCACGTGACCAGCGAGCCCCGCGGGGCGCGGGGGTTCGCTGCGGGTGTTCCAACGCGCCGCCGAATCCTGCGGGGGATCCTCGGCGCCCGCTCCGCCCGGTTCGGCGGGCTGGGCCGCGGCCGAAGACGCCAGGAGGGCCAGGCTCGAGACCGCGAGTGCCATGCTCAGGTGGCCGGGGGTGCGCATCGCGGCAACAGTTATCATCCCCGCGCGCCATTCCCAAACGGGAACGTGCGCGGACCTCTGCCCTTCGCGGGTGATGATTTCACGCAACCAGCGCCGTTCCTGGGCCGAGGACGGTGGCATGGACGGGAAAGCATCGGAACACACGACCGTCGAGCTGGACGTGACGCCGCGGAGGGGCCCTTGGCGGGTCGAAGTCGGCAACGCCGTGAGCCACCGGGTGCTCACCCTGCGCGATGGTCAAGCGGTCGTGCTCGGGAGCGGCCGGGGGGCAGCGGTCCTGGTCGACGATCGGGCGGTGAGCGCGCGGCACTGCCGGCTGGTTGCGACGGCCCAGGGGCTCGCCGTGGAGGACCTGAAATCGCGGAACGGGCTCTACGTGGGCGCGGCGCGGGTCGGTTCGGCCATGGTGACGGGGAGCGCGGGGAGCTTCGTCGTCGGCTGCACGACGGTGACCGTGCGTCGCGGCGAGGAGGAGCGCAGGGAAGCCGCGGACGTGCCGGAGCTCGTCGGAGGCTCCGAGAGCCTGCAGGAGGTCAAGCGTCTCATCCACCACTACGCGCGCCTTCGGGCCCCCGTGATGATCCTCGGTGAGTCGGGCACCGGCAAGGACGTGGTCGCCCGGGCGTTGCACCGGTTGGGAGGACGCGCGGGGGCGTACGTCCCGCTGAACGTCGCCGCGCTGCCGGACTCGCTCCTCGACGGGGAGCTGTTCGGTCATCGGCGGGGTGCGTTCACGGGCGCGGTCGCGCACCGGGCCGGCGCCTTCGAGCAAGCTCACCAGGGCACCCTCTTCCTCGATGAGGTCGCGGAGATGTCCCCCATCGCGCAGGCGAAGTTGCTTCGGGTCGTGGAGGATGGGCAGCTGCGGCCCGTGGGGTCGGAGCGCAGCGTGGCGGTCGACGTGCGGATCCTTTCGGCGACGCTCGAGGACCTCCGGTCGCGCGTGGAGGAGGAGCGGTTCCGAGAGGATCTCTACCATCGCCTCACGACTTTGATCCTGCGCCTGCCACCGCTGCGGCAGCGCCGCACGGACATCCCGGTGCTCGCCCAGCGCCTGCTCGAGCGGGTCGAAGGGGACGTCGGCCCCAAGCACCTGTCGCCCGCGGCCCTGGCGCGGCTGGTGGCGTTCTCGTGGCCCGGCAACGTGCGTCAGCTGGCGGGCGTCCTGTATCGGGCGGCGGCTGTCTCCGTGGGGGAGGTCATCGAGCCGAGCCACCTGGAGCTCCCTCCGGAAATCCAACGGAGAAGGAGCCACCGCCCGGACGCGGAGCGGGCGCGAGAGCTGTTGCGAGAGCACGGAACGATCAGCGCGGCGGCGCGCGCTGCGCGCATCCCGAGGACGACGTTCCGCGCGCTGCTGGGGCGGGCGCCGGGGGAGCGGGGACAGCAGCTCGGAGGGGGACGCACGCGGTGAAATCGAACGGGATCCCAGGGGGAGCCTCGAGCCGTGTCGCGCCCGAAGCCGTCACCGGTGTCTCGGCCGGGACGCCCAACCCGTCACCGTTCAGAAGGTGCCGATGACGGACAGGCCCTGGACGTGGGGGGTGGCGATGGGAACGACGCGGGGGCGAGGGGTGCGAGCGACCGTGTCCCGCGGTTCGCTCGAGGGGGCCGCCAGGAAGTAGTACGCCACCGTCCCGGCAGCGATGACCGCGGCGCCGACGTAACCGCCGATGGCGAGGGCCCGCCAGGTGTCCCCCTGATCGAGGCGCCGCTGGCGCTCCCCGCAGGCGTTCTGAAACTGTGGCAACGAGGACGTCCCGCCCGCGCAGATCGTGCCCCCTCGACCTTGCGCGGCCGCCGCGTCCTCGATGGTGCGCGTCGCGTCCTCAGCGGAGTCGTAGCGTTCGGTGGCCACGATGGTGCCGGCGATGCCGAGGGCCAGACCCGTCCCTGTGAGCACCAGGCCCGTGGTCCCCGCCGGCGACGAGAACAACCAGCTACCGAACGAGGGATAGGCCGCGGGAGCGTCGGTGGGACCCGCCGGTGGCGCGGAGTCCGTGGGCAGCGGGTCGATCTGCGCGACGTGGGACGTGGGAGCCAGACGCTGCACGTCGGACTCGCTCGGCAACGCCAGCGTGAGCGAGTGGACCGCTCCAGCGACCGCGTAAACCTCCTCGACCACCGAGTCGCTCCCTCGCCGGAGGCGGACCCGGTGCACCCCGGGGGTGAGGAACAGCGGTTGCAGCAGCGGCAGGCGTCCCACGCTGGTACCGTCGACGTAGATCTCTCCCTCGTCCCCCGGCGCCGTGAGGCGAAGCTCGCTCAGGCGTGCGCGCGCCTCCTTCAGCCCTTGCTCCGCGGTCGATCGCTCGGGCGCGTCCTCCGGCGCTTCGCGAAGATAATCGGCGAGGTGGCCCGCTGCCTCCAGGTAGTGCCCGCCGTGGAGCTCGCTCAGGCCGAGGTTCAGCAGGATCGTCGGATGTGGCTTGAGGGCGTAGGCCTGCAGGAACGCCGCCCGGGCCTCTTCGTAGCGCTGGGCGTCGAAGTAGGTGACCCCCTCTTCGAAGCGGGTGCGCGCCATTTCGACGGCAGCGAGATCCTCGGCGTGGGCGCTCACGGCCCAGCCCTGACAGCAGAGCACGAGCGCGCCCGCAACGGCTCGGCGGAGGCATCGCGGAGCGCTACCTCGACGTGGGCGCGCCCCAGGTCCGTCCGCTCCGGCGCGACGCGGCGGCCCGCTCACTGGCGTTCCGGAAGACCTCCGTCGACCGAACGGAGACGGTGTGGCGTCGTGATTGCGCATGGTCATCAGAAGGGTGCTTCGCGCACGATGTCGGACGTCGGTGCCGTCCGCGGCGGCGCGGTGTGCGATGGTGCCGCTCGTGAGGGCTGCTCCCGCGAGGGCACCGTCTGTGACGGCACCGTGCGTGATGGCACGGCGCGTGACGGCACTGCTCGCGAGGCAGGCGCTCGCGAAGCGGGTGTGGAGGCGATGTCCGAGCTCGCGCCCCTCGGGGCCGCCGCGGACGACCGTGGAGGGGCTGGGTGGGACCGGGTCCCGTCGTCGTCGGAGGTCCGCGACGAACGCTCGGGAGCGGCCGATGAGCGTTTCGAAGGCGCGTCGGAGGCGGGCGAGCGCTCCCGCGTCGAAGGGCGCGCCGCGCCTTCGGGCGGCCTCGGAGGAGCAGCGTCGGGCGGCGTCTGGACGTCACTGGAGGTGGTCGGCGAGCCGCCGTCCTGCGCCTGTTCCGGGGGCGGCGGGGCGGGGACGTCGAGGGGCGCCGTGCCCGGCGGATCTCGACGCGGTTCGGCGTCTCCGGAAGGGGGCTCCTCGAGGAAGTCGCCGATCAACTGGGTGCCGAGCGCGTCCAGCCAATGGACGACCGTGCCCCGCCAGTGCCAGACACCGAGCAGGGCGCCCGCCGCGACGGAGGCGACGAACACGCCGATCGAGATGCGGCGGGCGAGGGGCAGCAGGGGAGGAGCGAGCTCCGAGGACGGCGCGGTCCATCCCCGGGAAGACGTCGCCGATTCGTACGGCTCGATCGGAGGAGCGCAGAGAGGCGAGGTGACCCCACGACCGGGTCCGTCCTCCAGGCTCCCGGTGTCTTCGAGGATGATGGCGCGCAAGGGCACCAGGGGCGCTCCGTCGCTCGCTCCGTCACTCGATGGGAGCTCGAAGCGCGCCGGCGCCCTCGAACGAGCCCAGGGCGGGCGCAGTCGCTGGGCGAGCCGCTCTGCCCGCTCTCGGTCGAAGGCGCCGCTCCGGGCGGCAGCGCCGACATGCGGATGGGTCGGAGACGTTTCCATACACCACGCTCCAGGAGCCGAACGGCTCGTCCACCCGCGGACCCCATGACCCGTCTCGAGGGTCTCGGTTTCGCTCCCGAAGGCGATTCGCGGTACACCCCGCCTGCATGCTCCCGTTCCAGCGTCTCTTTCTGGAGCTCTGCTCGCGACGCTCTGGTCGATGGATCGTGGCCTGGGGTGCTGCCACGGTGCTCGTTCTCGGAGCCGCTGGCTGCCGCCGTGACGCCGAGCCGTCCCCCGACGTGGCGTCCACCGACGCGGCGGACACCGCGTCCGCCGGGGACACGGTGGACGCGGCGGAGGAGGCGGAGGAGGCGGGAGCCAGGAACCGCTACACCCTGGTGGCGCATGCGGACGCGCTCGCCTTGGCGGTTCAAGGCAAACAGGACATCTTGGCGGGTCCGACCCTCCTGCAAGCCGCCAACCTCCGGGAAAAGGCGTGGCGGCGTCACGGCAAGCGGGTGGACGCGCTCGAGGCGCTCGAGCTCTTCACGTCGACCGCGGCGCTGAGCTGGCCCGGGGCCTGCCACGGGGCATTGCGCGCGGCGCTCCTCCGGGCGGAGTTCGAGGGGAGCCCCGAGCGCGCCTACGGCGAGGTCTACGTGGTCGCGCGGAGCGAGCCCACCCACGGCTGCCGGGAGCGCGCGGAGGCGGCCCTCGCCGCGCTGGCGAGCCATCGCCCCAAGGAGGACGAGCTGCGGCGGATCCTGGCGGCGGCCCAGGCAGAGACGGGGCCGGCGGGAGACGGCGCCGCAGCGGATGGGGCAGGGCGCGCTCCCTCGGAGCACGACTCCCACGTCGTCGTCCCCGAGGTTCTCGAGCAAGCCCTGAACACCCCGACGACGATCACGCGCGTCGAGCCCTACGGAGCGGAGGAGACCGCGCGGGTGGTCGTCCACCTCAGCCATCCGACTCGGTTTCGCGTGGGGGTGCTCGAGGCGCGCGGGGGCCAGGAGCCTCGGCTCTTCGTCGACGTCTCCCAGGCCAGTTACGAGGGGCCCCAGCAGTTCGAGGTGGGGGGGCTCGTGCGGCGCACGCGGATCGGGCAGCGGGAGGATGGCACGCGGGTGGTGCTCGATCTCGCCCGCCCCGTGTACCACCGCGTGTTCTATCTGCCGCAGCCCTTCCGCCTGGTGATCGACGTGAGCCGAGATCCTCCCGAGCGCCTCGCAGCGCGCCGGGCCATCCAGCGCATCGTGCTCGATCCCGGGCACGGCGGGAGCGATCCGGGCGCGTTGGGGCCCAACGGTCTGCGTGAGAAGGACGTGACCCTCGACGTGGCGCACCGGGCAGCGCCCCTCCTCGCGCGGGAGGTGGGGGTCTCCACGCTGCTGACGCGGGACACGGACGTGTTCGTGCCCCTGGACGAGCGGGCCGCCCGCGCCAACGCCTTCAACGCAGATCTGTTCGTATCCATCCATTGTAACGCGAGCGAGGACGCCGATCAGCGCGGGGTCATGACCTTCGTGCTCGACGCGTCCAAGGACCGCCTGGCCGCTCGCATCGCGGCGCGCGAGAACGCGTCGACGGAAGCCGCCGCTGCGGAGCTCGCAAACGCTCTGAGCCGCGTCAACGACGCCGAACGTCTCCAGGCCTCCGAGCATTTCGCCATGTTGCTGCAGCGCGCGGCCGGCGCGTCCCTGGGGTTGAAGTACGACCAGGTGCGCGACCATGGCGTGCGCCGCGCGGGGTTCTACGTGCTGGCCGGGGCCCGGATGCCGTCCGTGTTGTTCGAGAGCTCCTTCATCTCGAACCACGAGGAGGCACGTCGGCTCAACCAGGGCGACTACCGCCAGCGCCTGGCGGACTCCATCGTGAACGCCGTGCGCGCCTACCAGGAGGGGCGCTGAGACGACTCACGTCGTCTCACTGAGTTGTCTCGTCATGGGCCGTCTCGTCTATGGGCCGTCTCGCCGATGAGCCGTCTCGCCGGTGAGCCGTCTCGCCGATGAGCCGTCTCGCCGATGAGCCGTCTCGCCGATGAGCCGTCTCGCCGATGAGGGAGCGCGTCACGTTGCGCGCCTGCCAGGAGGAGCGCTGAGTCGTCCCACTGCGTGGCCAAGCGGTCCCCGGCGAAGCCAAAGTACGGGCCCGCGGGGCGCGGCGAACACGAGGTGGGCCAGCCCAGGAACCCCGGGGAGAGGCGGCCCATGAACATGAAAGAGAAACGCCCATGAACATGAAAGAGAAACGGAGGGCGCGGAGCACATGCGCGCTGCGGCTTGCATCGGGCGCGCGCGGGTTCACACTCCAAGAATCTCGGAAATTCGGAGCGGGACCACGACGCTCCTGGGCTTCCGGGAAGCGGTCTTTGGGGAAGGCCGCTCGAAAGGAACCGAAGGCGGTGCTCCGTCGCCGCGTGTCACCCATAGGGGGGCGAGATTCCCGCCCGATCGGCGCGGGGCTGCCCACCGGGGGGACCGTTGACGTTCAGAATCTCGATACCTATGTTAACCGGCCCGAATGACCGGGGCGGCGGTCGCCCAAGCGACAGGACGATGAGCCACGGCCGAACGATGCGTGCCGAACGACGAAGGCCCACACCATGACGAAGGCCCAACTGAAGAAGTTCAAGGATCTCCTCGAGGCGAAGCAGCGGGATATTCTGCGCCGTGCGCAGCAGACCCTCGACGAGGACATGACCCTCGACGCGGACGATCTTCCGGACGAGATGGACCTGGCCTCGAGTGAGTACCTCCAGTCGTTCACGTTTCGTCTCCGCGGCCGCGAGAAGGTCTTCCTGGAGAAGATCCAGAAGGCCCTCGAGCGGATCGAGGACGGAAGCTACGGCGTTTGCGAGGATTGCGGGGAGGAGATCTCCGCCAAGCGTCTCGAGGCTCGCCCCGAGACGACCCTCTGCATCCGTTGCAAGGAAGATCAGGAGCGCGTCGAGCGCGATTTCGGCTGAGCAGGCCTCACCCTGAAGGCCCCCCGACGCCCCGTGGCGCCGCGAAGAGCCCCTCGAGCAGGAGCTCCTCGGCGGCGCTTCCGGGGCTGTTGGCGTTCGCCTGCCGTCTGGGGAGTTGCAGCAAGAGTCAGCGACTCCGCCGGCGATCCGCGCTCGCGCCAGAACCCGTGCGGGAACGGGCCGCGGGAGCCGCCTTGGCTTTGTCCGCGCCCTTCGCCGAGGTCTTCTTCGTCGACGAGGCCTTGCCTGCAGCGGCTTTGCCCGCAGAGGAGCTCTTGGCGCTCGGCGCCTTGCTCGAGCCGACCTTCGTCGTCGCCTTGGCGGGGACCCTCTCCGACGAGGCCCTGTCCGAGGATGCGGTCTTGCTCGGGGGAGACTTCGAGTTGGCCTTGGCCGCTCGAGGGGCGACGGCGCTCCGGTAGAGGCTGCCGTCCAAGACCTCCCGCAACGCGCGCCCCGTGTGGCTCTCCGGGCACGCGGCGACCTCCTCGGGCGTGCCCTCCACGACGACGCTGCCGCCGCCTTCGCCGCCCTCGGGGCCCATGTCGATCACCCAGTCCGAGCACGCCACGACCTCGAGGTTGTGCTCGATGAGGACGATCGTGTTGCCCGCGTCCCGCAGATCGAGCAGCGCGCGGGTGAGCAGCTCGATGTCCGAGAAGTGGAGCCCGGTGGTGGGCTCGTCGAGCACGTAGAGCGTCTGCCCCGTCGCTTTGCGGCTCAGCTCGCTGGCGAGCTTCACGCGCTGCGCCTCACCGCCGGACAGGGTGGTCGCGGGCTGCCCCAGCTGGATATAGCCGAGGCCCACCTGTCGGAGCGCCGTCAGCTTGTCGAAGATGCGCTGAATCGGCTGGAACAGATCGTAGGCTTCGTCGACCGTGAGCTCGAGCACGTCGGCGATCGACATGCCCCGGTAGAGGATCTCGAGGGTCTCGCGGTTGTAGCGCTTCCCCCCGCACGCGTCACAAGCGACGTAGACGTCGGGCAAGAAGTGCATCTCCACTCGGAGCACGCCGTCGCCCTGACACGCCTCGCAGCGGCCGCCCTTGACGTTGAAGGAGAAGCGACCGGGCTTGTAGCCCCGCGCGCGGGCGTCCGGCAGCGTGGCGTAGAGCTCGCGCAGGTGAGTGAAGATGCCGGTGTAGGTGGCGGGGTTGGAGCGCGGCGTACGACCGATGGGGGCCTGGTCGATGCTGATCACCTTGTCGATGTGCTCGAGGCCCTCGATGGCGTCGCAGGGCCCCACCCAGCCGCTGGCGCCGTACAGCTTGGCCCGGGTGGCGCTCAGCAGGGTGTCGACGATCAGGCTGCTCTTGCCCGAGCCGCTCACGCCCGTGACGGACGTGATGAGACCCAGGGGCACCTCGACGGTCACGTTCCTGAGGTTGTGCGCGCGCGCGTTGACGACGCGGAGGCGCTCCGGTGGGGGGGCGCGGCGCTGGGCGGGGATCGGCAGGCGCTTCGCCCCCGAGAGGTACGGTCCGGTGACGGAGTTGGGGTTCCTGGTGAGCTCTTCGGGGGTGCCTTCGGCGACGATGCGCCCGCCGTGAGCGCCCGCACCCGGGCCCATGTCGACGACGTAGTCGGCGGCGAGGATGGCGTCGCGGTCGTGCTCGACGACGAGCACGCTGTTGCCCTTCACGACGAGCCGACGCAGCGCCTCGAGGAGACGATTGTTGTCGCGGGAGTGCAGGCCCACGCTCGGCTCGTCGAGCACGTAGAGCACGCCGACGAGCGAGGCGCCGATTTGCGTCGCCAAGCGGATGCGCTGCCCCTCGCCGCCAGACAGCGTCTGCGCGGCTCGATCGAGGGTCAGGTAATCGAGGCCGACGTCGAGGAGGAAGCCGAGACGCTCCGCGATGGCGCGGATGAGGGGCTCGGCGATGGCCGCTTCCCGCCCCCCCAGCTGGTCTCCCTGGAGCACTTCGCTCAAGAACTGGCGCAGCTTGCGCAGGGACATGCGGCACAGCTGGCCGATGTGGTGTCCCGCCACCTTCACGCTGAGCGCCTCCGGGCGGAGGCGCATGCCCTCGCACGCGGGGCAGGTCTGGGTGACGACGAAGCGACTCAGATCCTCCGGTCCCACGGCGCCCTCTTCGGGCTCCTCACCCTCCTCGAGGCCGCCCGTCTCCAGCATGCGCTCCAGGCGACCCACGATGCCGGGGTAGGTGACCTTGCGTTTGGTCTCGCCGTGCAGGAGCGCCTGGCGTTGTGCCTCGGGGAGATCCTTCCAGGGCGTGTCCGGATCGATCTTGAGGATCTCGACGGCGCGGTGCACCTCGGTGGCCGTCGCCATCGATCCTCGGCGACCGAACGCGGCCACCGCCCCCTCGCGCAGGGTGCGCGTCTCGTCGGGCACGATGCGCGCGGGATCCACCGCGGACTTCAGCCCCAGGCCGCCGCACTCCGGGCAGGCGCCGTGGGGGCTGTTGAAGGAGAAGAGGCGCGGCTCCAGCGGCGGCAGGGTGATGCCGTGCTCCCAGGAGACGTGGCGCTCGCTCATGACCAGGGGGTCGTTTCCGTCGAGCAGGTCGACGAGCACGGTGCCCTCGCCGAGCTTCAAGGCCAGCTCGACGGAATCGGTGAGGCGGCCCTTGATGTCGTCCCGGACCACGATGCGATCGACGACCACGTCGAGATCGTGGGGGACCTTCGGATCGACCCGGAGATCCTCCCCGAGATCGACGTTCTCGCCGTCGACGCGCGCGCGGACGTATCCCTCCCGACGCAGCCGGCGCAGCTCCTCGGCGAGATCTCCGCGCTGGCCACGCGCCACACGCGCCAGCAGGACGGCCCGGGTGCCCTCACCGCGGGCGACGATGCCATCGACGATCTCCTGGACCGTATAAGCCTTCAGCACCTTCCCCGAGATGGGGCAGTGGGGCACCCCCACGCGAGCGAACAAAAGGCGCAGGTAGTCGGCGATCTCCGTGACGGTCCCCACCGTCGAGCGCGGGCTCTTGCCGAGGGCGCGCTGCTCGATCGCGATGGCCGGACTGAGCCCGTCGATGCTCTCGACGGCCGGCTTGGGCAGCTGATCCAGGAACTGCCGCGCGTAGGCGGAGAGGGACTCCACATAGCGGCGTTGCCCTTCGGCATAGATGGTGTCGAAGGCGAGCGACGACTTGCCGGACCCGCTCGGTCCCGTGATGACCACGAGCCGATTGCGGGGCAGCTCGCAGGAGACGTTCTTCAGGTTGTGCTGCGTCGCACCCGTGACGACCAGGCTCTGCATGGGGCTGCCGACATATCACAGCTTGCCGGGAGGTTTCTCGTTCTTCGGGCGTGATCGAGCCCGACGGTGCCCGCCAAGGGGCGGCGGTTGCTCAGCTCCCCGGCTTCGACTAGCTTTGCCGCCGTGGAGCTCGTGTGGAGCCGTCCTCTGAGTGCGCCCGTCCCCCGAGGGAGGAGACTGCGCTTCGGGGGGTCACCGCTCGGGGGCTTCGGGCGACCCGCGCTCCGAGAGGGGGTGGCGTCCGACACGCTCGTGGGTGGAGGGGGATGGCTTTTCGCGGGACCGCGGGCCCATAGCTCAATCGGTCAGAGCCCCCGGCTCATAACCGGGTTGTTCCTGGTTCGAACCCAGGTGGGCCCACGACGCGCCATCGGCGCGAGGACGTGCTAACGCAGGAGCCTGGAGATGCGGGCCCCCGGGCAAGGAGCCAAGAAAACACTGTGAGTATCGAAGCCCAAATCCAAGTTCTCAAAGCGTTGGCAGCCCTGGACGCCGAGCTGGCGGAGCTCGAAGGGGGGTTGAGCCGCGAACGAGAGACCATCGAGAGCAAGCGCAGCCTGCTCGAGGAGCTCGACAACCGCGTCCGCTTGAACTCCGAGAGCATCCAGGAGCTCGACAAGACGCGCTCACAGCTCCTGGCGGAGCTGCGGCAGATGAGCGCTCAGGTCGATCGAGCGCGGGAGAAGCTGGCGCGCTGCCGCAACGAGCGCGAAGCCAACGCCGCCCAGCGGGAGCTCGAAGAGCTGCGCAAGCTCTACCGAGACCGCGAGCACGAGATGGAGAAGCTCGTGGGGGTGGCGGACGAGGTGAAGGGCGACGTCGAGGCGACGAGCAAGCGCCGCGAGGAGCTCGCGGGGGAGCTCGGCGAAGCCGAAGGCGCGGTCTCGGAACAGATCGCGAGCTTCGAGCAGCAGCTGGAGGAGAAGCGCACCCGGCGAGCAGCGCTCGGTCGAGAGATCGATCAGGTCCTGTTTCGGCGCTACGAGCTCATCCGCAAGCGTCGAGGCACGGGCGTGGCCGAGGCGGCGAACGGCGGTTGCACGGCGTGCCACATCACGCTGCCGCCGATGCTGTTCCAGAAGATCATGCAGGGTGGTCCCCTGCAGCAGTGCCCGAGCTGCAACCGCATCCTCTACTTCGAGGTGACCCCACCCCAGAGCGGGGAGCAGGGCGCCGACGGAGCCGAGGCCGAGGACGCAGGGACGTCGGTCGATCAGGCCGGCTGAGGCCGTGAGAGCCCGCCCTCGTGAAAGCCTGCCCACAGTGCGGCCGCCTGTACCCTGACGACGCGGGGTTCTGCCCTGTCGAGGGGACGCAGCTGACGCGAGCGACCCAAGCGCCGCCTCCGACCGACGCGAGCGACGAGCGCGTCGGTACGGTCTTGTTCGATCGCTACCAGATCCGTCGCGTCGTGGCGGACGGCGGGATGGGGCGCGTCTACGAGGCGCTGGACCTGGCAGAGCGCCGGAGCGTGGCGCTGAAGATTCTGCACGCCGAGGTCGCCCAGGATCCGGTGCAGGTCGAGCGCTTCAAGCGTGAGTTCGAAGTGAGCGGGGAGCTGCCCCACGAGCACATCGTGGACGTGCACGACTTCCGCCCGACCCAGGATGGGTCCTACGCCCTCGTGATGGAGTTCCTCTATGGCGAGGAGCTCAGCGCGACCTTGAAGCGCGAGGGGGTGCTCCACCCAGGGCGCGTGGTGCGGATGGCGAGCCAGGTGGCGGTGGGGCTGGACTGGGCCCACGAACGCCAGCTCGTGCACCGGGATCTGAAGCCCGACAACGTCTTCCTGTGCCAGCAGCCCGACGGAGATCGCGTCAAGGTGCTCGACTTCGGCTCCGTGAAGGACACGGCGGACGGCGCCAAGCGGCTCACGGTGATGGGGACGACCATCGGGTCGCCGTTCTACATGGCGCCCGAGCAGGCGCAGGGGCTCGACACCCTCGATCAGCGCGCCGACGTGTGGGCCCTCGCGGCGATCACCTACGAGTGCGTCACGGGGCAGGTGCCCTTTCCGGGGGACAACGGGCCCAGGATCCTGGTGGAGATCCTGACGAAGGAACCGCTGTCGCCGAGCCAGGTGGGGGCGAACCGCAGGTATCCCGTGCCGCCCACGCTGGATCCGGTGATCGCTCGCGCCTTGAAGAAGACGGCGGCGGTCCGCACCGCCTCCGTCGGTCGCTTCGCCGATGAGCTGGGGCAGGCCTATGGGCTCGAGGGCGATCACCGGGTGTGGGCCGAGCTCCCGGAGCGAGAGCTCGTGGCAGCCATCGACCGCAAGATGCCCGAGCTGCTCCAGGCGCGCCCTGTGACCACCCCCCGCGACGCGGTCGACGAGTTCTTCGGGGAGCTCGACTCCCTGGGACACGAGGGCGCGCTCCTGGGAGGCGCCGCTGCACCCGCGCCCGCTGCACCCGCGCCCGCTGCACCCGCGTCGGAGCCCGCCGCACCCGCGGCGCAGCACGCCGCGGTCACCCAGGACGCCCCCCCGGCCGTGCTTCCACCGGCCGCGGCCATCTCCGCCACGACGGGCGCGAACCAGAGCGCCGAGCCGCGCGACCAGGGCCGGGTCCCCACGGCGGACGGGCTCGATCCCATGACCCAGGCCATGGCCGCGGCCCAACGCGGGCTCGAGGAGGACGATCTGCGGCCGCACGGGGTCCCCCAGGGCCCGCCCCGCTGGCTCTTGCCGGCCCTCGCGGGAGGTCTGGTGGTGCTGCTGCTGGTCGCTGGCGGGCTGTTTCTGCTGTCGTGAGCGGCTCTCGGAGCCCCTCTGGCGGCCCCGTGGCGGTTGTGCTGGGGCGGACGGCGAAGGAAACTCCTGGCGATCCGCGACGTACGTGCCCAGGATGGAAGAAGAGTCCCCCTTCGTGGGTTGGGTCAGCGACGTCACCCCCGAGAACCGCATGTCCACTCCCGCAGCATCTCCATCGTCTCCCCCTCTCATCGCTCGGACCACCGCGGGGCTGCGGCTCCTCGGGCTCTGCGCGGGCGCGCTGATCGCCCTCGCGGCCTGCGAGCGCGCCGACGCGCGGGTCTCGAAGGAGACCGGCACCGAGGCCGTGGTCGGGGAGGGGCAGGGCGCAGCGTCCAGGGGAGCGACCCCGGGAGACCCGAGCGCCCCCGCGGAGGCCGAGGCCGTCGCCGGCCAGGCCACGTATCGGGAAGAGGCCTTCGAGCTCGCGATCGCGCCACCCGCGGAGGCGAAGGCAGGGGAGGCGGCGGAGGCGATCGTCACCCTCCAGGCCAAGCCCCCCTACAAGGTGAACGAGGAGTACCCCATCAAGCTGAAGCTCGGGTCGAGCGCGGGGCTCACGTTCCCGGCCCCCGTCGTCGGCAAGGACAAGGCCACCGTGGAGGTCCAGAAGGCGGTGATGAAGGTCCCCTTCACCGCGAGCGCCGCCGGGGAGCACACCCTCGGGGGCACCTTCTCCTTCAGCGTCTGCACGGACGAGCGCTGCCTTATCGAGAAGCGCGAGCTCGCCGTCCAGATCGCCGTGCGTTGATCAGCGCAGCGAGCGTCACGTCAGCGCGGGCATCGTCCGCCTGCCGCACAGGGGAGCCCGCTGTGTCGGTCGCGCGCTGATGGAGTCCTCACGTCCCGGTCTCTGACGGGGGCGAACGAGGGACTTCCGGAAACCGTCCAGGAACGGCGCGGGCAACGCTCGCGGCAACCTAGAAGCGGGCCTACGTGCCAGCTCTCGACCCGGGGGCCGCGGGGGCCCTGCCGCCTCCAGGGGCGGTACGTGTTATGTTGGTGGCATGGGAAAGAGCGCGGTCGTGGACGAACTCCGGAACATCGCTGGCGCGGTGCAGGCCGATTTCGCGCGGCAGCGTCGGGTGCTGTCCTTCCAGGAGTACCTGGACCTCTTCGCGCAGGATCCCGTGCGGCACTCGCGCGACGCGGCCACCTACCTGCGTGACGCCTTCGACTTCTACGGCAGCGAAGAGGTCGAGCGCCCGTGGGGGCGCCAGAACAGATTTCGACTGTTCGATCAGCCCTTCGCGGAGCCCGGCGATCGAGCCAGGGACGCGCTGGTCGGGCAGGAGGCGGTCCAGGGCGAGATCTACCGGGTGCTCAGTAACTTCGTCCGGGAAGGGCGACCGAACCGTGTGCTGCTTCTGCACGGCCCCAACGGCTCGGCCAAGAGCACGATCGCGGCCTGCTTGATGCGCGCTCTGGAGCACTACTCGTCCTGCGACGAGGGGGCGCTCTACAGGTTCCATTGGGTGTTCCCCAGCCAGACCACGCTGCGGGGCGCGATCGGCTTCGGGGGGCCGAAGAGCATGACCGAGCGCGGGGCGAGCTACGCCCACCTCAGCGACGATCAGATCGACGCGCGCCTGTTCGTGGAGCTGCGGGACCACCCCCTGTTCCTCTTGCCCCAGCGCATGCGACGCGAGCTCATCGAGCGCCTTTACCGAGAGGCTGGGTGTGAGCGCAGCCCACCGCGCTGGTTGACCCACGGCGGGCTCTGCCAGAAGAGCCGCCGCATCTACGAGACCCTGCTGTCGAGCTACGGCGGCTCCCTCGAGGAGGTCCTGCGGCACATCCAGGTGGAGCGCTACTTCATCTCGCGGCGGTACCGCATCGGCGCCGTCACCTTGGGACCGCAGCTGTCCGTGGACGCAGGGGAGCGCCAGGTGACCATCGATCGCAGCGTCGCGGGCTTGCCGGCGTCGCTCCAGGGGCTCGCCCTCTTCGAGGTCTTCGGGGAGCTCGTGGACGCGGCAGGCGGGCTGCTCGAATACTCGGATTTGTTGAAGCGCCCCCTGGACGCGTTCAAGTATCTGCAGATCACCGCGGAGACCGGTGAGGTGGCGCTGCAGACGCAGACCCTCCAGGTCAACTGTGTGCTCCTCGCGAGCGGCAACGAGGCGCACCTCGGCGCGTTCCGGGCGCACCCGGAGTTCGAGAGCTTTCGGGGCCGGCTCGAGCTCGTGCGCGTGCCGTATCTGCGGAGCTGGCGCGACGAGGTGAAGATCTACGACGCCCAGATCGTGCCCCACGTGAACGGCCACGTTGCCCCCCACGCGACGGAGGTCGCGGCGATGTTCGCGGTGCTGACGCGCATGCAGAAGCCGAGCGCCGATCGGCACCCCCGCGAGCTCCGGGAGCTCGTCCTGGAGCTGACCGCCGTCGAGAAGATGGACCTGTACACGGACGGCCGCGCACCGAAGCGCCTCGACGAGGAGGCTGCGAAGCTGCTGCGGGCCGCCATCCCCGATCTCTACCGGGAGGGGGAGGCGTCGGTCGACTACGAGGGGAGCAGCGGGGCGAGCCCTCGAGAGATGCGGGTCGTCCTCCTCGACGCGGCTCAGAACCGCCGGTACGGCTACCTGTCTCCCTTCGCGGTGTTGGACGAGCTGGAGCACCTCTGCGAGCGTGTGAACGAGTACACGTTCTTGCAGCAGGAGCGCCTCCCCGGCGGCTATCACGACACGACGGCGTTTCGAGAGGTCTTGCTCCATCGGGTGCTGGACGCCTTCGAGGACGAGCTCCGCCTCGTCAGCGGCATCGTCGAGGAGACGCGCTACCTCGAGCTGTTCGATCGCTACGTCACCCACGTCAGCTACTGGACGAAGGGAGAGCAGCTGCGCAACCCCCTGACGGGCGCGTACGAGGAGCCGGACAAGGCCCTGTTCGCCGAGGTGGAGCGCCTGCTCGGCGTCAGCGACAAGCCCGAGGCGTTCCGGCACTCGCTCATCAACGCCATCGCGGCGTGGGCCATCGATCACCCCGACGAGGCGGCGGACAACCGCCGCGTGTTCGCCGATCACCTGCGGCGGCTCCGGGACGCGGTCTACTCCGAGCGCCGGGTGACCCTGGCCAAGCTCTGTCGGGACATCGTGCTCCTGTTGCGGGAGGACAGCGCCGGCCTCGACGAGGATCGCAAGCGGGAAGCCCGCGCCGCGGTGGATGCCCTGAACCGTGACTACGGCTACATCGACGACTCCGTCGCGGACGTCGCGGCGGTGCTCCTGCGCCGGCGGTACGCCGAGCTCCTCCACTGAGTTCCCGGGGAGGACCCGGAGGGCCTCTGACCGCCTCTGGAGGGCCTCTGACGGGGCTTCGGCGCGTCAACGGGGTTTGGGCCGCCCTCCACGGGCTCTGGACGCCAGGGCGCCCCCTCCGCTCCGTCCTCGCCGGAGGCTGTCCAAAGGCTGGGGCGCCGCCACGCCCGAACGGCCTGCCTTTCGGCAGACCGTTCGTCACGCTAGGGAGAGGTCTCATGCTCATCGACACGCACTGTCATCTGGATCCGGGACACTGCGGGGCTGGCCCCGACGAGCTCTTGAGCCGAGCGCGGAGCGAGGGCGTCGGCGGGGTCGTGTGCATCGGCGTGGGCGGCCTCGAGCAGGCGCGCTTCGCGGTGGAGCTCGCCTCGAGGCGGGCGGACGTCGCGGCGACCGTTGGAGTCCACCCGCACGACGCCTCGAGCCACGACACCGAGCTCGCGGCGGAGCTGCGGGGGCTGCTCCAAAGCGGCGGTGCGGTCGCGGTCGGAGAGGTGGGGCTCGACTACCACTACGACCACTCGCCCCGGGACATCCAGCGGGAGGTCTTCGCGAGCTACGTCGCGCTCGCCCGCGAGCTCGGGCTGCCCCTGGTGATCCACACGCGGAGCGCCCCCGCGGACACCCTCGATCTGCTCCGCGCCGAGCGCGCCGCCGACGTGGGCGGCGTGATCCACTGCTTCAGCGAGGATCTGAGCTTCGCTCGCCAGGCGCTGGACCTCGGCTTCTACCTGTCCTTCTCGGGCATCGTCACCTTCAAGAAGGCAACGGAGATCCAGGAGGTCGCGGCCTGGGCGCCCCTGGAGCGCGTGCTGGTGGAGACGGACAGCCCCTATCTCGCGCCCGTCCCGTACCGCGGCAAGACCAACGAGCCCGCCTACGTGACGCACACGGCGCGCTTCGTGGCGGACCTCCGAGGCACGCCCTACGAGGAGCTGTGCGCGGCCACCACCGCCAACGCCCGCGCCCTGTTCCGCTTGCCGCCTACCTTCGGGGAAGCGTGAAGCGGTCTTGACAGCGCCGGGTCCGCCCAACATATTGCCGCGGCCCAAGCCGACGGCCCGTGCCGGTGGCTCGGGTGCTGCGCCGCGAGACGGGTCGCAGAACGCCGAAGTAGCTCAGTCGGTTAGAGCACGCGCTTCATAAGCGTGAGGTCGTCGGTTCAAGTCCGACCTTCGGCACCACATCAGCGCTCGAGGGGGAGGAGCAGCGCTGAAGGGGACCAGCGCCCGAAGGCACGGCGCCCGAGAGCACGGCGCCCGACCGACGCGGCGCCCGAAAGCACGGGTCGTCGACTCGGGCACACTGCACCTCCGAAAGACTCCGGCGGAGCAGACGAGAACGGTCGCCGACCCGCGTCCCGTGGGAGCGCGTGTGGCGACCGTTGCGCGCGACGTCGGAGCGCCGCGGGGCCCGAGCGGGGGTCAGTTGTTCCCGAAGAGGCTGTTGATCTTGGAGTCGAGGGCGACCGCGATCTTGTAGAGGCTCGAGATCGAGGGGCTCGATTCGGCGCGCTCGATCTGGGACAGCAGGGAGATGCTGAGGCCCGTGCGGCGGCTCATCTGCTTGAGGGTGAGCTCCTGCTCCTTGCGCAGGCCGCGGATGGTGTCGCCGATGATCTTGTGGAGCTGCTCCTCGGGCGTGCGCGCGAGGCCCTTCTTCTTCATGACGCGGGAGAGCACGTCCCGGAACTCGTCGACGTTGAAGGGCTTCTTGATGTAGTCGACCGCGTCGAGCTTCATCGAGGCGACGGCGGTGTCGAGGTTCGGGTGAGCGGTGAAGATGACCACCGCGACGTCACTGTCGATGGAGCGGATGCGCTTGAGCACCTCGATGCCGTCCAGCTTGGGCATCATGAGATCGAGGATGATGACGTGAAAGGACCCCTGACGGACCTCGTCCTCGACGAGGGTGGGATCGCTCACCGTGCGCACCTGGAACCCATCCTTCTCGAGGAGGGTCTGCATGTACTCACAGATTGCGGGGTCGTCGTCGACGATGAGGATTTGAATTGCAGGAACTTCGATGGCCACAGTGGAACTCCTCCAGCTCGCTCGGGGGATAGAACGAGGGCGTCGTTTGCAGTGTAACTACAATAACCCCACTGCCGTTACCGTGTCACTAGATTTCGTACGTGCCCCGGGCATTTTCTTTGTAAACCAAGGAAATTGCTCGCGATTTTCCCTGGCGTAGGGAGGGCGTCCGGGGGCCATTTTCGGCCGGTGCTCCGAGATGGGGGGCTCGGATGGGGCACAAACGGAAGCTGGGTCAGCTCAGTGAGCTGACCCAGCTGTCGTCGGCTTTGTCGGGGCGGGCAGATTCGAACTGCCGACCTCACGGACCCGAACCGTGCGCGCTACCAAACTGCGCTACGCCCCGCCTTGCGGCTCCTGCCCCACAGAGACCGGTGAACCGGCGTCTGGGGGACGGGCCGCGGAGAATGGTGGGAGAGCGGGGCGGTGTCAAGCCGAGTTCGCCGGGCAACGCCTCGAACTCGGCTCGAGCAGGACGCCCGCCCTTCACCCGCGGGCGCGCAGAGCGCTCACGAGCTCCGGGACGGCGGTGAACAGGTCGGCCACGAGCCCGTAGTCCGCCAGCTGGAAGATGGGCGCCTCCGGATCTTTGTTGATGGCCACGATCACCTTCGACCCCTTCATTCCGGCGATGTGCTGGATGGCCCCCGAGATCCCGATGGCGATGTAGAGGGAGGGGGCAACGATCTTGCCAGTCTGACCGACCTGATAGTCGCCGGGGGCATACCCGGCGTCCACCGCGGCACGGCTCGCGCCGATGGCGGCGCCCAGAGCGTCCGCGAGGGGTTCGATGACCTCGAAGAATTTCTCCTTGAGGGCACGGCCGCCCGCCACGACGACGTTGGCCTCCGTGAGCTGGGGCCGCTCGGAGGTGACCGCGTCGAGGGAGACGTACTCGACGCGCGCGGCGGCGCCGCTCGGGGCCGCCTTGGCGACCTTCTCGATGGGTGAGGTGCTCCCGGAAGGCTCCGCGGCGGCGAACTCGCTCTGACGCGCGGTGGCTACCTGAATGGCGGTGGAGAGCTCGCAGTAGCCGTAGGCGTTGCCGGCGAACATGGGGCGCTTGTAGACGAGCTTCCCGCCCTCGGCGGCGACGTCGGCGCAATCCCCCGCGTAGGCGGCGTCGAGCCGGGCAGCGACCCGCGGCATCAGGTCCTTGCCGAAGGTGGTCGCGGTGGCGACGACGAGCTTGTAGCCCTTGCCGACCTCCGCCACGGTCGGGGCGAAGTGCTCGGCGACGTAGTGCGCGAGGCTCGCGTCCTCGCAGACGAGCACGCGTCCGGCGCCGAAGGTGGTGAGCTCCTGGGCTGCCGCGGCGGTGTTGGCGCCGAGCACGAGGACGTCGAAGCCGCCGCCCAGGGCGCCTTCGGCCTTTCGGGCCAGGGTGATGGCGGAGAGGGTGCTCTTGCGCAGGTTGCCGTCCTGATCGAGCTCCGCAACGACGAGTACGTTGGACATGGTGATCTCCTTTCGTTCGTCCGCGGCGTCAGAGAACGCGGGCTTCTTCCGTGAGTTTCTGCACGAGCTCGGCGACGTCCTTGACCTTGACGCCAGCGCTGCGCTTCGCAGGGAGCTCGAACTTCGTGTACTTCGTGGTGAGCGCGACGTCCGTCAGCTCGGACAGGGGGCGCACGGTGAGCGGCTTGCGCTTCGCCTGCATGATGGCGGGGAGGGGGGCGAAGCGGACACCTTCGTTGTACTTGAAGGACGGATCCGTCAGGGAGGAGTACACGCCCTCCGGCGACACGATGCGGAGGTCGACGGTGACGAGGCACGGCGGGCGGACGCGGAGGGAGAGCACACCTCCGTCCACCTCTCGCCCGACGAGGAGGCTGCCGTCCTGCTCTTGGCGCAGGGTCGCAGCGAAGGTCGCCATGGGCCAGTCGAGGAGCTCCGCGAGCATCTGCCCGACCTGATTGGAGTCTCCGTCCACCGTCTGCTTGCCCATGAGCACGACGTCCGGCTTCTCCTCCTCGACGAGTTTGCGCAGGGCGTGCGCCACGACGCGGCCGTCGAGATCGTCGTCTCCCGCCTCGACGCGGATCGCCCGATCCGCCCCCGTCGCGAGGGCCGAGCGCAGGGTCGTCTCCGCCTCCTTCGGGGCCATGGTGACGACGACCACCTCGCCCTCCCGCTTCTTCGGAGAGGCGCCGTTCTCGGTGAGGCGCAAAGCTGCCTCGAGGGCGTACTCGTCGAAGGGGTTGATCTTCCACTCGAGTCCGGAGGCGTCGATGGCGTCGCCGCCGCTCGAGACCTTGATCCTGTTCGCGTTGTCCGGGTCGGCGACGCGCTTGACGGCGACGAGAATTTTCACGGCTTACCTCCGATGTTCACCAAGTACCTCCTGGTTGCGACCTCTGCGGGGCCGGGAGAAGCCCGCCCCCACGAGGGGCATCAAGTAAGCAACGTAGGCGCCCGTCACGCCGCGTCAAGGACCCAAGTGGTTGTAAATAGAAGAGATCAGGCACATTGCAGGCCCGCGCGCCGTGTCTCTGGGCTGCGCGCCCGTGTCTCTCCTCTGGTCAGCGATGGGTCAGCGACCGGGTGCGGCCGCCCTGGTTCCCCGGGGCGAGATTCAGGGGACGCCATGAGGGCGCTGCAGGAGTGAGCGCTTCGTTCCCGACTCTCCGAGCACCCGTGAGGCTCCGGGGAGAAGGGGCGCGAGCCGCGGAGGGGGCTCCGGAGGTGCGTCGCTGATTTCGCGGCGGAAATTGCGGCGCGCTCATGCTCCGGCCGGCAAGCCTTTGCTATGAAGGCCGCACCTTCCGCCCTCCCCCGAGTCGGTCACGAGGATCGGCCTCTCCGGGAGGCGCTTCTCCGGTGCAAGTCCCCATGCCCCTTCGCACAGATTTTTTGGTCCTCGGGAGCGGTGTCGCTGGCCTGTCCTTCGCTCTACGAGCGGCCCGTCACGGTCACGTCACGGTCGCCACCAAGCGGGCCGCGGAAGAGTCCGCCACGAACTGGGCGCAGGGGGGGGTGGCCGCCGTGCTCGATCCCGGAGACTCCTACGAGAAACACGCCGCCGACACCCACGCCGCGGGGGCGGGGCTGTGCCGCCCCGAGGCCGTCGATCTCTGCGTGCGTCGGGGACCCGAGGTGCTCCGCTGGCTCATCGACCTCGGAGCGCAGTTCAGCTCGAAGCGCTCCGGTGAACTCGATTTGGGGCGTGAGGGAGGACACAGCGAGCGCCGCGTCGCCCACGCGGGGGACGTCACCGGGGCGGAGATCGAGCGGGCCCTGCTCGAGGCCGTCGCCGCGGAGCCGAACATCGAGCTCTTGCCGTGGCACATGGGCGTCGATCTCATCACCCACGGCCGCCTGGGGAAGCCCGACGAGTGCGTCGGCGCTTACATCCTCGACGAAGAGTCGGGGGAGGTGCACACGTGCCTGGCGCGCGCCACGATCCTCGCCACGGGCGGCGCGGGGAAGGTTTACCTCTACACCTCGAACCCGGACGTCGCGACGGGCGACGGCGTCGCCATGGCCTACCGAGCCGGGGCCGAGGTGGCGAACATGGAGTTCTTCCAGTTCCACCCCACGGTCCTCTACGAGCCGCGCGCGAAGAGCTTTCTCATCAGTGAGGCGCTGCGGGGTGAAGGCGCCGTGCTGCGTCTCCCCAACGGCGAGGCCTTCATGGAGCGACACCACCCCATGGGCGATCTCGCTCCCCGCGACGTCGTCGCGCGCGCCATCGACTACGAGATGAAGCGGAGCGGCTACGAGTACGTGTGGCTCGACATCACCGAGCGCCCCGCGAGCTTCGTGCGAGAGCGGTTCCCCACGATCCTGAGCACCTGCGCGCGCTACGGGATCGACATCACCACCACCCCGATCCCCGTGGTCCCGGCGGCGCACTACATGTGCGGAGGGGTCAGCTCGGACCTGTGGGGACGCACGAGCCTGCCCGGTCTCTGGGTCGTCGGCGAAGCCGCGTGTACGGGGCTGCACGGCGCCAACCGCCTGGCTTCGAACTCGCTGCTCGAAGGGCTCGTCTTCGGTGAGCGCGCTGCCACCAAGCTGGAGTCGCAAATCAAGGCATTGCGGGAGCGCCCCTGGCCGGACGTGAAGGGCTGGGAGACGGGATCGGCTTGTCCCAGCGACGAGGCGGTCATCGTGACCCAGAACTGGGACGAGATCCGGCGCCTCATGTGGAACTACGTCGGCATCGTGCGCAGCGACAGCCGGCTGCGCCGGGCGGCGCGGCGCGTCGCCCTGCTCGAGGAGGAGATCCACGAGTACTACTGGAAGCACCTGGTGACCCGCGACTTGCTCGAGCTGCGCAACATCCAGACCGTGGCGGAGCTGATCATCGCCTCCGCGGCCAGCCGCAGGGAGAGCCGTGGACTCCATTTCACCATGGACCATCAGGTCACCCGCCCCGAGTTGGCGAGGGATACGGTCGCCAAGCGTGGCGTGCCCCCGCATCTTCGGGGAGCCTGACACCATGAAGGGGAGGAAGGGTGCGTTCGGTTACCCCGAGGCCTTCGGGTGGTCGTTTCTGGCCCTGGCGGGGTTGCTGCTCAGCGCTCATGGGCTAGCCGCTCTCCGTCCCGGGTTCACCGAGGACCTGGTCAGCCTCGGCACCCTCAGCGCCGCGGTGTACCTGCTCTTCGCCGCCCTCCTCCTCGGCGTCTACGGACCGCAGACGCTCCCCGAGCCTCGGAGCTCCGCCCCCCCGGACAGCTCGACCCGGCGCCTCCGGGGCGACGGACGGCTCCTGCAGGTGCTCGGGCTCCGTGGGACGCACCCTCTCCTGGCGCTCCTGGGTCTCGGCCTCGGCGTGATCGCTCAGATCCCGGCGGACACCGTGCGGCAGCTCGTGGAGCTGTGGACCCCCATGAGCGAGGAGGAGACCCTGAAGCGAGCTGCCCTGCTCACCTCCGAGACTCAGCTCCAGGCCGTCATGATGGTGGTGGTCGCGGCGTGTCTGGTCCCGGTCGCCGAGGAGATATTCTTTCGGGGAGCGCTGTTCGGCGCGCTGACGCGCTCCGGGCGTCGCGGGGTGGGGGCCGCCGTGGTCACCAGCATCGCGTTCACCATCAGCCACGCAGATCCGCGCCTTTGGGCGCCCATCGGGGTCGTGGCTGCGATGGCTGGCTACCTTCGGTTGGTGTCCGGCTCCTTGTTTCCTTGCCTCGCCCTCCACGTAGGCTTCAATTCGGTGACCGTCGTCGGGGCAGCCAGCGGCTGGGTCCGCCCCTACGAGGGCATCCAGACGCCCATCTCCGTGGTGATCGGAGGTTGGTTGTTCGCCGCCGCCCTCCTGGTCACGGTGGGTTGGTTGGCCCACGGCAGCGAGAGGGCTGCTCGCAGTCGCAGCGAAGACGAAAATGACCGCTGAACTCCCCATCCCACGGCCCGCGGCTCCCCGTCGCTGGTTCCTTCGGAGGCCCCGATGAGGATCGCCCTGTGTCTGACCGGCGGGGGTCCCACGGGGGCCATGTTCCAGATCGGCGCCCTCGCCGCCCTGGAGGACGCCATCGAGGGCCTCGTCGCCCACGAGCTCGACCTGTATGTGGGCACGTCGAGCGGCGCGAGCGTCGCCGCCACCCTCGCCGGGGGGCGCCCCGTGCAGCGGGTGTACCGAGCGTTCCTCGATCCCGCGGACGTGTACTTCAGCCTCGAGCGCAAGCACCTGATGCGCGTGGACCTGGCCGAGTGGCGCCGCACCCTGGTCACCGCCTGGGGAGCGCTGCGCCAGGCCATGGCGAGTCTCTGGGCGCAGCCGCCGATCGCGACGGGGGCGCTGCGGGAAGAGCTCGAGCGCCTCGAAGACTCCATGCCCGCGGGGTTTCTGACCCTGGACGCCTACGAGCGCTTCCTCGAGGACTTCTTCGTGCGCCGCGGCGTGCCCAACAACTTCCACGGCATGCCGCGCCCGCTCATCGTCCTCGCCCACGATCTCGACAGCGGGGCGGAGGTGCAGTTCGGGGCGCCCGGCTGGGACTCGATCACCGTCACCCGTGCCTGCATCGCCAGCTCCGCGCTGCCGCCGTTCTTCTCGCCGGTCCGCATCGGAGAGCGCCACTACATCGATCCGGGCGCGGCGCCCGTGTCGCATTTCCGCGTGGCTCTCGACCGGGGCGCGGACGTCATCATCGCGATCAACCCCATGGTGCCCGTGAGCGCCGCCACCGTCCCGACGGGCCATGGGCGCGGCTCGAGCGTCCGCGACAAGGGGCTGCTCTGGGTCTCCAACCAGTCTCTCCGCATCGGCGTGCACCACGCGGTGCACGCGGCGCTGGCCCTGCACCGCGTGGCCGAGCAGGCGACGCTGTTGTTGGTGGAGCCCGAGCCCGAGCAGGGGCAGCTGTTCATGTACAATCCGTCCAGCTACGAGTCGCGGCGTCGGGTGCTCGAGTACGCGTACCGCTCGACCCGCGCCCTGGTCGACGAGTGGTTCGCGGATCCGGACTCAGCGCTCGTGCGCGCCGGCTTCCGCCCCAACCCGAGCGCGGAGCCCGTCGCGCCCAGCGTGCGTCCGCCCGCGCTCCCCGCCGACGGGCCTCCCGCCGCCTTCTCCTGGGGAGGGCCCTGATGGTGGAGCGTCGTGTCCCCCGCTCGTCGGCGCTCGCGCCGCTCTTGGTGGGGCTCGCGCTCTTTCTCGCCGCCTGCAACGAGCCCTATCGCATCGGCGAGTACGTCTGGGTCGAGTGGGAGGAGGGGGCCTACTACCCGGCGTACATCATCCAGAGAAAGAGCGCGACCCGGTACCGCGTGCACTTCGAGGGATACGAGAGCCGCTGGGACGAAGACGTCACCCTCGATCGGATCCGTGGGCGCGTTGACGGTCCCGCCTCCGCGCCGCCTCCCCCGAAGAAGGTGCAGCGCAGCCGCGGACAGACCGGGAAGGGCCCCGATGGCAGGCCCATCGCCCCTCCGCTCAGCGCCTTCAGCGAGGGGGACCGGGTGCGGGTCCGTTGGCGGGGATCGATCTACTCGGCGACCGTGATCGGGGTCGTCAAGTCCGATCAGATCCTCGTCCACTACGACGGCCTCGAGAACGCCTGGGACGAGATCGTCACCCTCGATCGAATCGTGAGCAAACTCTGATTGCCGGGGCGCACGCAGGACGCTGGGGTCCCGTCGAGCCCGGGCGCCGCTTCGAGAGGCGTCCGGACGCGTGGCCCGACGTCGAGCCGGGATCCGGGCGCTCCGAGGCCGCTCGAGGATCGAATTCCGCTCATCGAGGCGCGCAGAGGTCTCCTCGCGGCGGGGGCCCGCTGCTAATCTGTCGTCGTGACGGACGATCTTTCGACGAGGCTCGCGGCCAACCTGAAGCGCCTGCGAGATGGTCGGGGCCTCAGCCAGCAGGCCCTCGCGGATCTGAGCGGGGTGCCTCGGCCGACGGTCGCCCACCTGGAGTCGGGGCAGTCGAACCCGACCCTCGCCGTCGTCTCGAAGCTCGCGCGCTCCCTGGGGGTCACCTTGGATGGCTTGATCGAGCCCGCCCGGTCCGAGGTGCGGGTCCTGGAGGCCGGTGAGCTCCGGGTGGAGCGGCGCGGCAAGGCCAAGCGCACCCACCTCGTGCCCGAGGGGGCGGGGATGGTCGCGGAGCGGATCGAGCTGCGGCCGGGCGGGAGCTGCAGCTTGGAGGCGGCTCGAGGCTCCATGTCTCTGCTCGCTTGCGAGCGGGGGGAGCTGGTGCTGAGCGAAGGCGAGCAGCGCGCCGTCCTCAAGCCGGAACGGGCTGCCCTGGTGTGGGGGACCGTGCAGTGTTCGAGCCCGGGAGGGGGCATCGGTTACTGCATTGGCGGATTGCCTTCCCTCTGAATTTCCTTGCGCGGGGGGGCGGCCCCACGGTAGCGAGAGCCGGCCCCTATGCCCCAACTCCGACACGACCTCCGTAACGTCGCCATCATCGCACACGTCGACCACGGCAAAACCACCCTCGTCGACGCGATGCTGAGACAGACGGGGGTCTTCAGGACCAACGAGATCGTCGAAGATCGCGTGCTCGACTCCAACGATCTCGAGCGTGAGCGGGGCATCACGATCCTCGCGAAGCACTGCAGCGTCGTCTACGGCACGACCACCGTCAACATCATCGACACGCCGGGCCACGCGGATTTCGGCGGTGAGGTGGAGCGAACGCTCAAGATGGCCGACGGCGTGATCCTGCTCGTCGACTCCGCGGAGGGGCCCTTGCCCCAGACGCGCTTCGTGCTCGGTAAAGCCATCGAGCTCGGCCTGCCCATCATCGTCGTGGTGAACAAGATCGATCGCCACGACGCGCGCCCGGACGAGGTGCTCAGCGAGACGTTCGATCTCTTCTGCGAGCTCGAGGCCTCCGACGCCCAAGCCGACTTCCCCGTGCTGTACGCGATCGGCAAGGAGGGCATGGCGAAGCGAGAGCTGGAGCACGAAGGAAACGGTCTCGGGCCCCTCTTCGAGACGATCCTCGAGCGCGTGCCGCCGCCGGAGGTCGCCATCGACGAGCCCCTGCAGTTCCTCGTGCACAACATCGAGCACGACGAGTACGTGGGGCGACTCGCCGTCGGGCGGGTGCGGCGCGGCGCCATCCAGGTCGGTTCGACGGTGGCGTGGATGGGCGAGAAGGGGACCTCTCCGGCGCGCCTCAGCGCCGTGTATCGCTACGAGGGGACCAAGCGGGTCAAGGTCGACCGCGTCGAGGCGGGCGACATCGTCGCGGTGGCGGGTCTCGACGAGGTGCAGATCGGAGACACCCTGGCGGATCCCGCCAAGCCCGAGGCGTTACCGCGCATCGAGGTCGAGGAGCCCACCATCAAGGTGCGCTTCGTCGTGAGCAACTCGCCCTTCGCGGGCAAGGTTGGCAAGTGGGTCACGTCCCGGCACATCAAGGAGCGCCTCGAGAAGGAGGCGCGGCGTAATTTGGCCCTGCGCGTCGAGACGACGCCCGAGCCCGACACGTTCATCGTCTACGGCCGGGGGGAGCTCATGCTGGCGGTGCTCGCGGAGACGATGCGCCGCGAAGGCTACGAGTTCGCCATGGGCATGCCCGAGGTGGTCGTGCGGGACATCGACGGGACGAAGTCCGAGCCGGTCGAGCGCGTCGTCATCGACGTGCCCGAGGAGTACGTCGGGGCGGTCACGACGCGCCTCGGTGAGCGCCGCGGCCAGATGACGAAGATGCAGTCCCTCGGCTCCGGGCGCTCCCGCCTGGAGTTTCGCGTCCCCTCCCGGGGGCTCATCGGCTTCCGGTCCCAGTTCTTGACGGACACGCGCGGCCTGGGCCTGCTCAACACGCTCTTCGACGGCTGGGAGCCCTACGCGGGGCCGATGCTGCGGCGCCCTGGCGGGGCCTTGGTGGCGGATCGTGCGGGCACGACCACGCCCTACGCGCTCTTCCACCTGCAGCCGCGGGGCGTGCTGTTCGTGGGCGCGGGCACGGACGTCTACGAAGGGATGATCGTCGGCGAGCACAACCGCGCCAACGACCTCGACGTGAACGTGACCCGCGAGAAGAAGCTCACGAACATCCGCGCCGCGGGCCGCGACGAGAACGTGGTCCTGACCCCGCCGCGGGCGCTCACCATCGACACCGCCCTCGAGTGGATCGATCGGGACGAGCTCCTGGAGATCACCCCGGACGCGATCCGTGTCCGCAAGCGGGTGCTCGCTTGCAATCGGCGCCCCCGTCGCGACGAAGAGAAGTGACGCGGACGACCCGGACGCCGCCCTCGCCGTGAGTTCGCCGGGGGCGGCCGGGTGGTCGTCGGCTGGGTGGTCGTCGGTTGGGTGGTCGTCGGGCTGGGTGCTTTGCCAGCTGGGCGGTCCCGGGCTGGGTGCTCCGCCAGCTCTCCCGGGTGGTCGGCTCAGTGATCCGCCAGCTCGTCGAGGAGCTCCGGATCCGTGGAGCCGGAGCTCGTCCAGGCGTGCCCGTCGTGCGTCGCGCGGCGCCGCAGTGAGGCGCCCAGCGCCTCCTCGATGCGGGCGAGGAGGGGAGGGATCGTGGAGCGATCGAGCGCCGAGACGAGCACCGCGTCCTCGTCGAACGCGAGATCCTCGGCGGCCGCCTCGTCGAGGCGATCCACCTTGTTGAAGACCCGGAGGCGGGGCACGTCGCGCAGCTCAAGGCGATCGAGCAGCTCCTGGGTCGTGCGGCGGTGCTCGGCCTCTTCCGGATCCGAGGCGTCGATGAGTTCGAGCAGGAGGTTCGCGTCCGCGGCCTCCTCGAAGGTGGCGCGGAAGGCCGCGAACAGGTCCTTGGGCATGTCCCGGATGAACCCCACCGTGTCCGTGAGGATCACGTGGGCCCCGGAGGGGAGCTCCAGGCGTCGCGAGCGGGTGTCCAAGGTGGCGAACAGCTTGTCCTCCGCGAGCACGCCCGCGCGGGTGAGGGTGTTGAGCAGGGTGCTCTTGCCCGCGTTCGTGTAGCCGACGATCGCCACCACGGGCACGTCGACTTGCTGGCGGCGCCGGCGTCGTTCGGAGCGCTGCCGCTCGAGCTGCGTGAGCTGTCGCTCCAGCCGATTCAGCCGCTCGCGGGCTCGCCGCCGGCCGATCTCGAGGGTGGTCTCGCCGGGACCCCGACCGCCGATGCCGCCGGTGAGGCGGCTGAGCGCGTCGTCCCGCTGTCCCAGGCGCGGCAACGTGTACTTGAGCTGCGCCAGCTCCACCTGCAGCTTGCCGTCCCGGGTCTCCGCTCGCTGAGCGAAGATGTCCAGGATGAGCTGACTGCGGTCGATCACCTTGAGGTCCGTGTGGGCGGCGATGCCGCTCGCCTGGGCCGGGCTGAGGTCGTGGTCGAAGATGAGGGTCTCGGCGTCGAGATCGATGGCCCGGATCACCACCTGCTCCAGCTTGCCCTTGCCGAGCACGAGCTTCGGATCGATGCGATCCCGCAGCTGGATGATGCGGTCGATCACCTCGACGCCCGCCGTGTGGGCCAGGGAGGCGAGCTCGTCCATGCGAGAGCGGGCGCGGCGCATGGCGCCCGGGTGGCTCTTCTCCCCCACGTGGACGAGGATGGCGCGGCCGTCCTTCGCTTCGATGGTGCGGCTCTTGGAGAGGCGCGAGAACTCGTCCTCGAGGGCGCCGATGAGCTGGCCGAAGTGCGGCTGGGGGCGCCCCCAAGGCTGGGGCGGGACGACCTCGTAGCTGCCGCCGCGGCTCTCTGCGCCCTCTGCGCGCTTGTGGCCGCTCGGCACGTTGTAGGCCCAGGTGAGGGAGCGCGGGTCGCCTCCCGGGCTCAGCAGGACCGCGCACACGAGATCGAGCCGGAGGCGCGTGAGGTCCGTGAGGTCGTCGTGGGTGAGCCCCTCGTTGAACAAGTGGGTGTGCACGAGGCGCAGGGCCCGGAAGCGGCCCTGGGCGGCGCGGAGGCGCCCGATGTCCGGGAGCATCAAGCCCGTCGAGGTCCCCACGACGACGTAGTCGACCACGCCCGAGCGGTGCACCAGCACGCCCACCTGACGGCCCGCTTCCCGCGAGGCGTCCGCGAGGGATCGTACGAGTTCGGGGGTGGCGATGCTGTCGGGGGGGACTCGGCGGCGATAGATGCGCTCGAGGGCGCGGAGGGCACTGGGTCCGAGTCCGGCGGTGTTTCCGTAGATGTCGGGCATCGCGTCGTTCCCTCCAAGGGTGCCAAGTCGGCGGGCCGCGGTCGAGCCGCCGGAGCAGAAAGGCGCGGAAGGGGAGAGGGGCGACACCGCGCGCGGGGCCACGGAGCGGCTCGGTGGCGCTCCGATCCCGCTCCGATCCCGCTCCGATCCCGCGACGACCCGCTCGGCACGACCGCCCTGGCCGGGGACGGCGCTTGCCCTCGGGGGGCTCCTGTTGGAAACCGGGCACCCATGGCCCAGCTCACCCCCCTCGCAGCGGCGGACGCCGCGCGCCTGCTCGCCGACTATGGTCTCTCCCTCGCCGAGTGGCGGCCCCTCGACGCGGGCTCCGTGAACTCCAACTTCACCTTCACCACCCCTGAAGGGCAGCGCTATTTCGCCAGGATCTACGAGGAGCAGGGGGCCGCGGGAGCCGAGACGGAGTTCTCACTCCTCGAAGCCCTGGCGCGCCAGGGGGTGCCGGTCGCCTTGCCGCGGCCCCTCGTCGACGGGCGCCGGGTGCACGAGTTTCAGGGCAAGCCCTTCGCGGTCTACCCCTTCGTGGAGGGGGAGATCCTCTGTCAGAAGCGAGTGGACGAGGCGGCGTGCGCTGCGGTGGGCGAGGCCTTGGCGCGGGTGCACCTCGCGAGCGCCGCGGCGCCGCCCCTCGGAGAAGGCCGGTTTCGTTTGGCGGATCTGCGGGTGCGGCTCGAGCGTGTCGACGCCTCGGGGCGCCCGGATCTGATCGCGGCGGCAGACGTGGTGCGCGGCCTCATGGACAAGTACGAGCCCCAGCGGGCCAGTGGGCTGCCTTCGGGGCTCATCCACGGAGACCTCTTCCGGGACAACGTCCTGTTCCGAGAGGGGAGGATCGCCGCCCTCCTCGATTTCGAGAGCGCCTCGCGCGGGGTGTTCGCCTACGACGTCATGGTCACCTTGCTCGCCTGGTGCTTCGGCGATGGGCTGGACGTCCGCCTCGCCAGCGCGCTGCTCCGCGCCTATCAGGCGGTGCGGCCCCTGAGTGAAGACGAGCGGGCGGCACTGGCCACGGAGGGGGCCTTCGTGTGCTTGCGCTTCGCCACGACCCGGCTCACGGACTTTTCGTTGCGAGTGCCCCCTGGGGCGACTCCGGGGCGCGATTACGGTCGCTTCCTCGCGCGCCTCGAGGCCCTCGAGGGGGGGGCCCTGGCGGAGATCCTGCGGAACCTGTAAAGCGGCGGCCCTTGCGCGGCGCTCGGCGCCTTCGACAATGGGCCAGCACCCCCTTCGAACCCTGAGCGAGGAGCACGGACAATGAGCGTAGCGCGTGGCGGGCGATTGCCCGCATCCATCGACCTGGCAATGCAACGGCTCAACCAGAGCGTGGACGTCGACTCCGCCCTGTGGCGGGAGGACATCGCCGGATCCAAGGCGCACGCGCGGGGGTTGGCGCGCGTCGGCGTGATCGAGCAGGCGGACGCGGACGCCATCGTGGCCGGCCTGGACACGATCGCCGGGGAGATCGAGCGCGGCGAGTTCCGCTGGGATCCCGTCAAAGAAGACGTCCACATGAACATCGAGGCGCGGCTCATCGAGCTCTGCGGAGCCGCGGGCGCGAAGCTCCACACGGGCCGCTCGCGCAACGATCAGGTGGCCACGGACCTGCGCCTGTTCTGCCGTCGTCGCGGTGAGGAGACGATCGAGGCCCTGAGCGAGCTGGCGGCCGTGCTCCTGGATCGCGCGGCGGACGAGATCGACGTCCTCATGCCGACCTACACCCATCTCCAGCGCGCCCAGCCGAGCCGGCTGTCGCACCACCTGATGGCCTGGCAGGAAATGCTGTGGCGCGATCGGGGGCGCCTCGAGGACGCGCTGCGGCGCCTCAACGAGTCGCCGTTGGGAGCTGGCGCCGTCGCGGGCAGCGGCTACCCCCTCGATCGGGAGGGCGTGGCGCAGGAGCTCGGGTTCTCGGCTCCGATGCGCAACTCCATCGACGCCACGGCGAGCCGGGATTTCCTCATGGAGCTGGCCTCCGCGCTGGCCATCCTGGGCGTGCATCTGTCCCGGATCAGTGAGGAGATCGTGATCTGGTCGAGCTACGAGTTCGGCTTCCTCACTCTGAGCGACGCCTTCGCCACGAGCTCCAGCATGATGCCGCAGAAGAAGAACCCGGACGTGGCCGAGCTCGTGCGCGGAAAGAGCGCGCGGCTGATCGGCGGGGTCACCACGCTGCTGGCGCTGGAGAAGAGCCTCGGCCTCGGCTACGGGCGCGATCTGCAGGAGGACAAGCGGCCGATCTTCGACGCCTTCGAGGACGCGCTGCAGGGCCTCCGAGCCCTTACGGGCGCGCTCGCCACCTGCACCTTCAACGCGGACGTCCTGCGCCGGGCTCTGGACGCAGGGCACGTGTGCGCGACGGATCTGGCGGACTACCTCGTGCTGCAGAAGGTGCCCTTCCGCGAGGCGCACCACGTCGTCGGCGGGCTCGTGCGCGAAGCGGAGACGCGGGGTGTGCAACTCGGCGAGCTCCCCGCGGACGTCCTCGGCGCGGCGCATCCTTCTCTGGGGAGTCCAGAGGTGCGCAGCGCCTTGGATCCGGAGGCGGCCGTGGAGCGCCGGCGGCTCGTCGGTGGGCCCGCCAAGGAGCGCGTGCTCGCGGAGATCGAGGACGCGCGCGCCCGCTGGAAGGTGTGACGGGCGACGGGCCTCGAGGGAGCGACGCGTCCGTCACGCGCCTGTCGTCGAGGCGCGCTCCACGGCGGTGTCACGGCTGGACGCCGCCGTAGATCCAGACCGGCTGCTCCTGGCGCTCCCGCTGCGTCACGCTGAGGATCAGGATCGCCGCCGTGGCGCTCACCGCCGTGCCGAGCAGGGCATAGCCCCACCAGGGGAGCCCGCCGTCCGCCTCCTCGGGGGTGGCGGCGAGGGCAGGGGGCGGCGCGGCGGGCTTCGGCCAGCGCCCGAAGGGCCCGCATTGACTCCGGTGACACCAGGCAAGCTCGACGGCGTGGGATGAGGCCTCGCCCGGGAGAGGTGCGGCGGGTCGCGCGGCGACCCAGCGATCGCAGAGCACGGGCGTGTCCGCGTCGGGCGAACGCATCGGTTCGAGGTCGTCGGTGCTGCAGGGGGCGGGCGCTGGGATGAAGAGCTCGATCGCGGCGACGTCCGGGGTGACGTCGACCCAGCCCGTCCACGCCGTGTGCCGACCGCGGAGCACGCGCGCGTGGTGCAGGCCGGGCTCGAGGGGGACCGTCCACTCGCCGCGCTCCGGAGGAGCGAGGAGCTCACCGTTCCAGTACACGCGGTCGCCGGGGCGCGCGCCTCGCAGCTCGCGTGGGGCCGCACCGCTCGCGTCCTGCTCCGCGCTCGTCGGTGCTCCGTTGGCCGAGGGGATCCCCCGCGGGGCCCCGTGAAGTGTCGCCTCCGGGCGTCCCGCGCTGAATCCACCGGGGGACGCGCTCGCGCTCGAGGCGCTCCGGGGCCCTTCGAGCAGCACGGCGGCCTGCGCGCGCTCGGTCGCGCGCTCCGCGTCCCCGGCGCCGGTCGCCAGCGCCGCCGCGATGCTCGCCACGTCCGCCAGGAGCCAAGGCGCCTGCGGGAGATCGGGACGCACGGCGAGGGTGCTGCAGGCCTCCGCGATGAGGGCGGCCGCGGTGGAGTCGTCGAGGGAGTCGCGCGCGACGCGCGCGCGCTCGAGCAGGTCTTCGATGTGAGCGACCGTCGCACCGGCGTCCTCGCGGTCCACGCCGTAGCGGCTCGGCGCGGGGGCGCTGAGCTGGATCTGCTGGCTCGCCGCCCACCCCTGGAGCAGCTCCTCCTCCGCCGGGGAGGCGGGGTCCATCGCGAGCCACAGCAAGACCCACCCTTGGTTCACGGCTTCCCCATGATAATCTGGTCGACGTGACGGAAGTCGGCACCGCTCCTCACGCGCACCGTCCCCCTGGAGCTGGAGAGAGCCGTGCAGCTTGACTTCACCTCGCGCGAGCTGACCATCAAGCTCGTCTACTACGGTCCTGCCCTCAGCGGGAAGACGACGAACCTGCAAGCCCTGCACATGGCGGCGGCGGGGGACGCCAAGGGTCGTCTCATGACCCTGGAGACCAAGGACGACCGCACATTGTTCTTCGATCTCCTACCTCTGCGCTTCGAGGACGAATGCGGGCTCGCGGTGCGGCTCAAGGTCTTCACCGTCCCTGGGCAGGTCATCCACGCGTCGACCCGCAGGTTGGTGGTCCAGGGAGCCGACGGGGTGGCCTTCGTGGCTGACTCACGGCGGTCGCAGACGGCCGCGAGCGCCGAGGCCTTCGTGGATTTGCGAAACAACCTCGAGGCCCAGGGCATCCAGCTCGAGAACATGCCCCTGGTCATCCAGTTCAACAAACGCGACCTGCCGGACATCCGCCGCGAGGAGGAGATCTCCGCCATGGCGCGCCGTGGTCGAGAGCCCGTGTACCTCGCCGTGGCGACCAAGGGGCAGGGCGTCGTTGAGTGTTTCCTGGGCTTGCTCCACCTCACCTGGGCGGATCTCGAGGCCAAGCATCAGCTCGAGCGCAAGTTCGGCTTCGACGGCAACAACTTCGTCCGGCGCGTCGCCGAGAAGCTGGGGCAGCGCGCGCCGGTGACCGATCTGCTGGGGCGGACCCTCGGTGATGCGACCCGTGTCGCGCGGGAGGTCGCCCCACAATGATGGACCTCGCCGAGAAGTCCCTGGACGATCTGACCCTCGCGGATCGTTTCGAGCTCGACGAGCTCGTGGATCGCCAGGCCCTCGCCGAGGTGACCCGGTCCCTGGAGGACCTGTTCGGCGTCTCCCTGCGGCTCTACGGGACGAACGGCAGACTCCTGGCGGACACCGGGCGCCGCCTGCGGCTCTACGAGTACCTCGAGGAGCACGGCAAGAGCCGCGCGGCGCTGCACGAGGTCGTCGCGCGCGTGCGACGGGCTCAGCCCGCGTCGGGACCTTTGGGTGAGCGCTGTGTGAGCGGCGCGCACTATCGGATCGTCGCGGTGAGCTACGAGGGGCGCCCCATCGGGCGGGTCATCCTCGGGCCCTACCGCGCCTCGCAGGATACGGAGACGCCGCCAGCGCTCTTCGAGGCCGAGCCGGGCCTCGACCGCGAGCGCGTCGCCGAGCTCCTCGAGGAGCTGCCGGTGTTGTCTCCGTCGACCGTCGAGGGGATCGAGCGCCACCTGCAGGCGACCCTCGATCTGCTCCTGTTCAGCGGTCTCAAGGCGCTGCTCGCGAGCAACATGCACCTCGCCACGGTCCGGGAGAGCTACCGAGAGCTGCAGGAGAAGAGCTCACGGCTCCAGGCGGCTTACGAGCGCCTCAAGGAGCTGGACAGGCTCAAGAGCAATTTCCTGGCCACGATCTCCCACGAGCTCCGCACGCCCCTCACGTCGATCATCGGTTACTCCGAGATGATGCTCGAAGGAATCTCGGGAGAGCTCAGCGAGGAGCAGCACGAGTTCGTCTCGACCATCCACGGCAAAGGGGAGCAGCTCCTGGGGCTGATCCGGAGCTTGCTCGACCTCTCGAAGCTCGAGAGCGGGACGATGAGCCTGCGCCGGACGAACGTCTCCGTCGCGAGCCTCGTGCAGGACATCCTCGCGACCCTGGCGCCCAGCGCCCGCAAGAAGTCGGTGGACCTCCGCGGTCACCAGGACGGCGAGCTGCCCCCCCTGTGGGCGGACGTCGAGCGACTCCGCCAGGTGCTGCTGAACCTCTGCGAGAACGCCATCAAGTTCACGCCCGCGGGCGGATCCGTGACCCTGATCGCGCGGGCTGGTTCGGTGCCGCTCGACGGGGGCCAGGGCGCGGGGAGCGTGCTCCTGCTGCCGGCGCGGCGCCCCGCGGTGGAGCTGCTCGTGGCCGACACGGGCGTGGGCATCGAGGAGGAGGAGCGGGGGCGGGTGTTCGACGCCTTCTATCAGGTGGACTCCGGGGCGACCCGAGAGCAAGGGGGGACGGGGCTCGGGCTGTCCATCGTCAAGCGCCTGGTCGAGGCCCACGGGGGCACGATCCGCATCGAGAGCAACCAACCTCGCGGGACCGTGTTCGTGGTCACGCTGCCCGTGGAGCGCGAGTCCACCTGATCGGGATGGCGCGACGTTCCCCCGGCCGTGCGGCGACGCCCCGAGGGCGCTCCCAGGACGAGCGCGCAGGAGCCTCCGTGGAGCGCTCTGGAGCGGACCGGTCCAGCGCACGTCGATCCAGGGCTGGCGGCTCCCGCTCGGCCGGCGAGCGCTCTGCTGGCTCTGCGCCGCGGGGGCGCGAGTGGCAGAGCATCGAGGTGCTCCGTGGGCTGTTGGCGACCGCGTCGACGAGCCACGCGCGCACGCGCCCGCTGCTCGGCATCGGGGACGACGCCGCGATCCTCGCTGCGCCTCGAGGCCCCACGTTGGTGTGGACGATCGACGGCAGCGTCGAGGGGGTGCACTTTCGCCGGGACTGGCTGTCCCTCCAGGACGTCGGTTGGAGGGCCACCCACGCGGCGGTCAGCGACGTCGCCGCGATGGGCGCGCGCCCGGTGGCTGCCCTGTGCCACCTGGTGCTGCCCTCCACCCTCACCGCCGCGGAGCTGAAGCAGCTCGGGCGGGGCCAGGCGGCGGCGGCGCAGGAGCTCGCCTGTCCGGTGATCGGGGGCAACGTGTCCTCCGGGCCGCGGCTCGAGCTCGCGACCACCGTGCTGGGGGAGGTGCCGCCGCGCCGGGTGGCGCTCACGCGGGGAGGGGCACGGCCCGGCGATGAGCTCTGGCTCCTGGGCGACGTGGGGTTGGCGGCGGCGGGGCAGCGGGCACTCCAGGCGGGAGTGTCCCTGCGCGGTCTGGGTGCGTGCGTCGCCGCCTGGCGCAGACCTCACGCTCGAGTCACGGACGGACTCGCGCTCCAGGGGCGCGCGACGGCGTGCATCGACGTCTCGGACGGTCTCGTCGGGGACGCGGGCCATCTCGCTCGAGCGAGCGGCGTGGCCCTGGTGCTCGAGCAAGAGCGGCTCGGCCCCGTGCTCGTCGCGCTCGCAGGGGCTGCGCGTCGTCTGGGGCGGTCGGCGCTCGAGCTCGCCCTCTGGGGTGGGGAAGACTACGCGCTCCTCGCGACGGGGCCGACCTCGCGACGACCGGCGGAGGCGCGTCCCATCGGCAAGGTGGAGGCGGGCGCGGGGGTCTGGCTGGAGACGGAC
>JAAZAA010000228.1 GCA_012514535.1 Myxococcales bacterium
CTTCTCCTTTCGACTTCCATCAGGCAGGCCCTCGCGAGCCTACCCTTGTCTTATGATTGAGATTATCGATGCTCCTTTCTCGCGGGACTTGCACCCGCTGTTTCAGCGCCATGCCAGGCGCAACCTCTTGGCTGTGCTCGCGTGCTCGGCGCGCCGACGCTGAACGTCATCCGTGACATCGCCGCGCGACGCTCGCGCGCCTGCGCGCGGCTGCGCTCAGCCGAGGGTCCCGCAAAGCCCCGAACCCCCTGCCTGCCCCTGCCCGCGGCTCCGGCTTCGCTCGGGGGCGCTCCTGGCCGTCCGAGATCGGGGTGAGACTTCACGAGTCGCTGCTCATCGCCCTCGTCTCGACGCTGGTCGGCGCCCCGAGCTGTGCTCCCGCCCCGCGGTCCGGGGCGCCCGTCGATGGTGAGCCCGCGGAGGCGGCGCGGGCCCGACGCGTGGAGCTGACGCCCTCGGACGCAGATCTGTGGAGCGATGAGATCATCGTCAGCGGAGCGCTCCACGGAGGCCTGCGCGCTCAGGACTGCGCGCTCCTGGTCGGCTCCGACGTCCTCCCCGTCCGAGCAGAGGCCGCGGGCTTCTCCGCGCGGCTGAAGCTCACGCCCGGCCCCCACAGGGTCTCGACGCGCTGCACGGCCCCGGGCGCGCAACCAATCCACTCACGGACGGTCACCTACACCGTTCGAGTGACGGACGCCCCCAGGGCGCGCATCTCTCTGCGCGTCGACGGCGCGACGCTTCTGCTCGACGGCTCCGCGAGCACGCCGAGCGAACGCACCCCGGCGCCCCTGAAGCGCTACTCCTGGTCCAGCTACCGCGTCGACGGCGCCGGCAGCACCGCTCGCGCCGACGACGACACCCCGCGCCGCGTCGAAATCCACGGCACACCCCTCGCCACGGGGGCCGCCGCGACGGTCACGGCGCCGACCCTCGACGGCGACTACGTCTACGAGCTCGAGGTCACCGACGAGCGGGGACGTCGGGACGTGGCGCGCGCCCCCCTGCGCGTCCGTGGCGGGCGAGCAGCGCCCCTCCGGGAAACGTCCGGCGCCGACCGCTGGGCGGACGCTGCCGTCGTCTACGGCGTGCTCCCGCCCCTCTTTGGAGATCCTCCCCTGCGCGCCGTGCGGGCGGCGCTGCCGCGCCTCGCCGAGCTCGGGGTGACGGCCCTGTGGATGGCTCCCCTCTTCTCGACCCCGCCCGGCAACTTCGGCTACGCGGTCACGGACTATTTCGACGTGCGCTCGGACTACGGCACCGTCGAGGACCTGCAGGGTCTCGTGGAGGCCGCGCACCAGCTCGGGCTCCGCGTCCTGCTCGATCTCGTCCCCAACCACACCTCCGATCGACATCCCTACTTCGAACAGGCGGCGGCGCTGGGGCGCAGGTCCCACTACTTCGACTTCTACGAGCGCGACGCGGAAGGCCGTCCCACCCACTACTTCGACTGGGACGATCTACCAAACCTCGCCTACGACCACCCGGAGGTCGTGCGCTGGATGACCGCCGTGTCGACGCACTGGTTCGCGCGGGCGGGCGTCGACGGCTATCGGGTGGACGTGGCCTGGGGCGTCCAACGGCGTCGACCGGGTCTGTGGACGCCGTGGATCCAGGAGCTTCGGCGCCTGCGCCCCGAGGCGCTGATGATCGCGGAGGCCTCGGCGCGGGACGGGGTCTTTCTCGAGAGCGGCTTCGGCGCCGCCTACGACTGGACCGAGGAGCTCGGTGAGTGGTCGTGGCGCGGCGTCTTCGACTCGAAGGACGGCATCGCGACGCGCCTCGACAAGGCTCTGCGGGACACCGCCGCCGCGACGCCGCGGGTCGATCGCGTGCTGCGCTTCCTCAACAACAACGACACGGGCGCGCGCTTCGTCACGCGGCACGGAGCGCCGCTGACCCGCGTGGCGACCACCGCGCTGCTCACCCTCCCCGGCCTCCCCTGTCTCTACTCCTTCGACGAGGTCGGCGCCGAGTTCGAACCCTACGAAGAGCTCCGCCCGCTCACGCGCCCCAGCCACCCGGAGCTCTTCGCGCTCCACCGCGACCTGATCCACCTTCGTCGGACGCACCCGGCCCTCCACGGCTCGGGCTTCCTCCCCCTCCACGTCGGCGCCGACTCGGACCTGTACGTCTACGCTCGCTTCGCCGGGCCCGCCCTCGCTCAGCCGCGCGGACCCGACGGCGACGTGGCCCTGGTCGCCCTCAACTTCGGCGACGAGCGGGCCACCGCTGAGCTGCGCTTGCCCGCCGCGCTCACCGGCGGCGCCGCCCTGCGCCTGAAGGACGTGATGAGCTCCAGGAAGCTCGTCGCGCAGGGCGGCCGCCTGACGATCGATCTACCTGCTCACGGCTACGCCGTGTTCGTGCCCGACTGAGGGAGCCTCCCGAACGACCTCGGCTTGCGCGGAGAGGCTCAGCACACCGCGGAACGAGCCCCGGTACGCCCAGGCGAGCGCCAGCTGCAATCCCAGCACCAGGAGCGGCACCCCCAGGCCCGGCGCCAGGAACAGGTGAAACAAGAGAATGTTCACCGTGATCGGCGCGAGCACCACGAGCGCCAGCGGGACCGCTCGACCGCTCAGCAGCGCCAGCCCCGCGACCACTTCGGTGCCCTTGACGAGGGGCAGCATGTACCCGGTCGCCGCCAGCGCCCCGAAGAACGCACCCGCCGGAGCCGGCAGGTCAGGCGCCGGCAAAAATCCCAAAAAGCCGTTCAGCCCGAAGACCGTGAACAGCGCCCCCAAGAGGATCCGGCTCCCCACCACCCACGCATTTTTCTTTGATATCGCCATCTTACTTCCTCGTTTTCGGCGCGAGCGGCGTCTCCGGGCGGAGCCGGCGCCCCTCGCGGTCCAGCGGGGAGGAACCTGTGGCCGTTCCAGGGGGCAGACTAGCGGCTGTTCACGAGACACACTGTTCCGCCCATGGAACTTCCGGACTGGAACGCCACCCACCTCTTCGTCGAGATCGTCCGCCAGGGCTCGCTCACGGGGGCGGCTCGGCAGCTCGGCGTCCCGAAGTCCACCGTGAGCCGCAAGCTCGGTGAGCTCGAGAGCCGCCTCGGCGCCAAGCTCGTGCAGCGCACGACGCGCAAGCTCAGCCTCACGGACGTGGGGGCTGCCTTCTACGAGCGAGCGAGCCGCGCCGCCCAAGCGCTGGCCGAGGCCGAGCAAGAGGTGATCGACTCCGGCGAGAGCCCTCGGGGGATCCTCCGCATCACCGCGCCCGGCGACATGGGATCTTTGTTGAACTGGATCGTATGTGAGTTCCTCGAGAGCCACCCCGGCGTGGACGTCTTCCTCGATCTCACCAATCGCTACGTCGATCTGGTCGCCGAGGGGTACGATCTGGCGCTGCGCGCGGGGCGGCTCGAGGACTCGTCCTACATCGCCCGCCCGGTCTTCGAGGCGAGGTTCGAGCTCTATGCGAGCCCGGCGTACATCGCGCGGAGGGGCCGCCCCGAGAACGTCGACGATCTCACCGATCACCAATGCCTCATCTTCGGCGCCGATCCTGCGACCACCTGGAAGCTGTCCAGTCGGGACGGGACCGTCCAGGTGCCCGTCCGAGGGAGGCTCCTGGCCCGGGATTTCGCCGTGCTCCACCGCGCGGCGAAGTTCGGCTCCGGCATCGCCCTGCTCCCCAACTTCCTGGCGCGCCCGGACGTGCACACGGGCGAGCTGGAGCGACTGCTCCCGGACCATTCGTCCCGCTCGACGGGCCTCTACCTCGTTTATCCCAGCAGGGAGCTCCTCCCCGCCAAGACACGGGCGTTCATCACCCACCTGGACGCGAGCTTCGCGACCTGGGAGGTCCGCTGTCCCGCCCCCACCCCGGTCTCTGACGCTGGCTCCCCCCCGACCTCGCCTGGCGCTTCACCGACGTGACCCGCGCGCTCGTCGTCACGTTCCCTGGCGCCCTGAGCGGAAACTTCCGTAACGGAAGCGCCTCCGCGCAGCCGGACGTCGACAAAGGTGAGGACGAGCCGTTGGGACGCCCCCCGTCACCGAGTAGGATGCCGCCCATGACTCATCGCTTCACAGTGTCCTGCGCTTTGCTCACCCTGATGTCCGTCGTCGCCTGTGGTAGCGACTCGGAGAACGGCGGATCCTCGGGGACGGGTGGCACCGCGCCCGGCAGCACCGGCGGCGACACGGCGGCCAGCGGTGGAGACACGGCAGCCAGCGGCGGCGACACCTCGACGACGGGCGGCGCGCCCGGGACCGGTGGCGTCGTCCAGGGCGGCGGCGGCATGGACGGGACGGGCGGCGGTGGCCCGGGACCCGTGAGCATCTGCCCGCCAGGGTCCGAGTCCCTCACCCTCGAGCCCGGTGACGTGAGCGCGGGGACCCCCATCGCCACGCCCCCGGACTTGGGCTCGGACGGTCAACACGTGAACCTCGAGGGCCCCGTCTGGATCGACGGCGCCCTCTACACGTCTCAGCTCGCCTTCAACGGCCCGGGCCGCATCCTCAAGTACACACCGGGCGGCACCCTCGAGGAGCACATTCCGAACTCCGGGACCAACGGTCTCGCGGTCGACGGCGACGGCACCCTCTACGCGGCGCGCCAAACCAACGGCTCCGTGTCCACCTTCGACATCGGCAACCCCGCGGCTCCGCCCACGGTGGTGGTCGATCAGTACGAAGGCGCCTACTTCAAGTCGCCCAACGACCTGGCGATCCGCAGCGACGGCGTCCTGTACTTCACGGATCCCGAGTGGCAGGAGGCGGGCAACACTCAATCGCCGCGGCAGACCGAGGAGCGCCCCTACTGGGTGGATCACCAACGGACCGTGCGCGCCATCAGCCCGAGCCCAACGAAACCGAACGGCATCATCCTCTCCGCGGACGAGACGGTGCTGTACATCGGAGGTGACTCGATCATGAAGTACGACGTCGCCCAGGATGGTTCCGTGAGCAACGGCCAGCCCTTCGGCACCGGCGGCTCCGATGGCTTCGGCATGGACTGCGCTGGCAACCTCTACACCACCAGCGGCGAGCACGTCCTCGTGTTCTCCCCCGAAGGCACCCAGATCAAGCGGATCCAGGTCGGCTCGGGGGTGACGAACGTCGCCTTCGGCGGTCCGGAGCGCAAGACGCTCTACATCACCAAGATGCAGCCGCCGAGCCTCTACTCGGTGGAGCTGAACGTGCCCGGCTTCCCGTACTGAGCCGAGCCAAGAACCTCCCGCCCGGAAACCTCGATCAGCTGGGGCATCAGCGCCGCCCTCCACTCCCGTGGAGGAGCAGGTGCCCGAGGGCAAGGCAGCAGCTCGGGCGTGGGCCGGCTCCACTCCGCCAAGCTTCAGCTTGCTGGAGCCATGTGGCCAGCCGCCCCAGGCTCGAGGTCGCTGCGGGTGAGAGGCGCCATCCGCTCGCGCACCCTGCGGGACGGCCAGATGAAAGGTCGTTGGCGGCCAAGAACGGCCGCGCGGTCTGGCCCATCGCCGGTATCTTAACGGACCAGGACGCCCGCCGATCTCGGGTTTTGGCTTCGCCCTATCCTCCCCACCTTGGCCCCTTCCCCAAGGGGAGGATAGTGGGAGGATAGGGGCCAAGGTATTGGGGTCTGGCTGGTAACGCGCGGGCAGCACAACCGCCACAACGGCGCATTCCGCGCCTCCACGGCCTCCGGCAAGCGAGAGTACGGGCGGAGACAGGTGACCACCACCTTGGAGCAGTGAGCTGTTGGCTCTCAGGGACGCGATGGGCCCCGTCAGGCCGGCACTGCAACACGCCGCACCCGAAGCCACGGTCTTCGCCCGTCGATCAACACAGTAGAGTTCGCCGATAGTAATCGAGCACTTCACCTCACTTCACCTACCGGACCGGAGTGCTAATCCTCGATATCCACAGAGCTTCTTCCCACATCTGCCCAGCAGGGCGCAACGCGGACGCGGACGCCTCGTTTTCCTCAGTGCTTCGCACATACCGAATCCGTCCCCCCAGGCCCGAGTAATCCCCACCGTCCATCAGACGCTGGAGCGCCATGCGCGGGCCTCGACACCGGGTCTTGCGAGCACGTCGCGGCAAGCCTACCCTCTGCGCCAGAATGACGACCCGTGCGCTAACCCCGTGCTTGCTCCTATCGCTCTTCTTCTTGCAATGTAAAGTAGTCGAGCGAGACTTCGAGAGCGAAGGTGACCAAAACACGGGGGGCTCGGATAGCGGTGGAGGTGCGGGGCTTGGCGGCCTCGGCGGATCCAGCATCGGTTCGAACTGCGACCCGGGCTACACGGGCTTGGGCTGCCAGGCATGTGCGGACGGATACGCGCCCGCGGGCGAGGACTGCATCATGGACTGCGGGTCCTGTGGCGAGCATCAACTGTGTCAGCGCGACCCAGGCCCACCGGCATGCGCCTGCGCTCCGACCTACGTCGTCGATGCCTCGACTCAGGAGTGTGTCTTCTCAGGAGCTTTGGTGTCGACTCGCTTCACCGATCCGGACGCGTGGAACCTGACGCAGGCAACGATAGATCCGACCGCATTCGGCCCCAACGCCGGCTCGGCAAGGTTCAATGAGTCAGCTTGGTGTGGCGGCGGCGCAATTTCGCAGACCGTGACCATGCCGCCCATGAGCGTTGCTGCCCCGCTCGTACTGGAGCTCCGCGCAGAACGTCTTCCACTCACCAACGACTGTTTGATGGGCGGAGGCTTCACCGGCATCAACCTGTGGCTCGAAGGTCAAGTGCTGCAGCTCGGCCTCCACCAGAACATGGCGACGGAGACAGTGTTCAAACGCGAATATTGTCTTGGCGAGGCGGCCTTTGGCCGCGACGTCGACTTCCGACTCATTGTGGATACGGAAAGGAACCGATGTGACTACGACCCCTCGTGTCCGCCGCCCATCCTTCATGAGGTCTCAATCCGCGAGGCCCTCGCGGACGAATGCCGCTCGCCGCTCGGCGAAGTCCTGAACGGTCGTTTCAATTCCGCCGAGGGCTGGGTTCTGGTAGCCAATCAAAGCAATGGCCTCGGCGGCGCACGTGCCGAAGTCGTAGACGGCAGGCTGGAACTCGAAGGGCAATACAGTTGCTCGAACGTGAGAGCCACTACGCTACTCTCGGTTCCGCAGCACAGCACGCTTCCCAACGCCGCTCTGCGGTTCGATTATGCGGGAACGAACGGCGCTCGGTCCCGCCTTTTGTATATGGGCGGCGGCATCGAGCACCAGTTGACCGATGAGCTCACGGGCGCAGGGCTCAGCAACTGGTCCGAAGCCACGATTTGCATTCCGGATTTCGCGCGCGGGCTCGTGAACGACTACCGATTCGAGCTGATGAACGGACTACGTTCCTGTAGCGAGGCGGATGCCAGGACCTTCTACTTCGACAACGTGCAGCTCGTGAGTGACCCCGCCTGCGAGCATGAAGGCGTGCGTGACGGGGGCTTCGAATTGGGGACGCAGCTCGGCCTGTCCTCGTGGGACTTGATCGACGGGACCGAAAGCTGCGGCAACTGCGAAGGAACGGCGCGCATCCTTTCGGATTCGGAATTGGCACGTTCGGGATCGCGCGTGTTGGCGCTCGAGTTCGCCGGCATCGAGGATTCTGGGTCGCCCAGAGCTCAAACGTTCGCGCGTATCCCTTTCGCGACCAGCGCTGGTGGCCCCGCCCTCAAATTCTGGTACCGGAAGGTGGGAAGCGGCAGCGGAACCCTTTCCTCCCCCGCGGAGAGCGGGATCGTAGGCTCCGCCACGTGGACGGAGTACACGACGTGCTTTCAACCGCGTGAGCAGGGCCAGGTACGAACGTTGGCGTTCTCTTCGCTCAACTCGGGCAGCCCTTCCACCCACTACATCGACGACGTGCGCTTCGCATTCGATCCGAACTGTCCCTGATTGTCTCCCTGACAAGGAGGATTTGGCACACTGCAGGAGGACGATCCGCGGCGCCTGCGGGGGGCGGGATCCCTCGGCTCTGCCAGGAAACTGGCCGCACAGCTCGTCGTGGAAGCGCTCCACTCACTGTCGGTCTCGCGGGCCTGAGAGGGAGTGACCTGCGAGACGACGTCGACCTGGTCGCAGGATCGACGCGGCGCTCGCCTGGGGGTGGTCCTTGCGGATCGCCCGCAGCAGCTCTCGCCGCGCGTCGTCGAGGCCCAGCGCAAAGCCGCGCTCGCTGCTTCGGGGCCGCAGCCCGCCGAGCCCTTCTTTGCGGAACGCGTAGTACCAGCGCTCGATCGTCGAGGCCCGTAGGTGCGGCTCGTGGTGTGCCCCGGCGGGCGCACGGGCTCTGCGGCGATCGCGCGGATGGCCTCGGCCAACTGCCCATGTGAGCCGAATTCCCGGTTGGCGTGCCCGAGCAGCTGCGTGGCGTCGAGGCGGAGCCCCCGCCACAGCCCTGCCGCCCGGGCCGCCCATCGCCTCAGCGAGCGCCACCCATGAAACCTCTGCGACCCGGCGCTGAGCCACGGACTCACTCGATGGCGCACCGCGGCGCTCGCCGCTCCCTGCACCCAGAGAGCCAACGCCATCCCGACGGCCACCGCTCCGTAGAACATGCGCCTCAACATCCCGCGGGGCATCGACATCACGAGCGCCCCGCAGCCCCGGCACCGGTAGCGCCGCACCAACAGCACCACCTGCTCAGGCTTGCCTGACGCGCTCAGCGGACCCAGGACCTGCCGCTCGCGAACCCCGTGCCCCACGAGCCCCAGCCTCCGTC
>JAAZAA010000229.1 GCA_012514535.1 Myxococcales bacterium
TCCGTGCTCGCGGGAGCCGAGCAGGGGGGGCCGGGGCCTGCTCCGCGCGTGCCGTGGACCGGCGTCGTCGTGGACCGGCGTCGTCGTGGACCGGCGTCGTCGTGGACCGGCGTCGCGGCGTGCGAGGAACGCCCCCGCGCGGAGGGAGTCCGTGATATTCTGGGGAGGTGATGCCCTCGATCCTCGTTCGCCGCTCGTTTCCGTGGATCGCCGTCGCTCTGTGCAGCGTGGCCTGTGCCGGCAAGGCGAGCGACGCGGGCGCGGGGGGGAGCGGAGGCGCGCAAGACGGAGGCGCCGGCTCGGGTGGCGCGCACACGGGGAGCGGCGGTTCGAGCGGGGGCACGGCGGGCAGCGGGGGCGGCGAGGCGTTCCCTGCGACGATCGTGCTCACCAACGACAGTGACGAGACGGTGTGGGTGCAGACCGCCGGTCGCTGCGCGAACATCCCCGTCTGGTTCACGATCTCCGAGGGAGGGGACGAGCTCACCGTGGTGGGCTCCTGCGTCACGGACTGCGCTACCTACGACCCCGATCGGGGCCCGATCGGCTGCCCGGCGATCTGCCTGGTGGACGAGTACGAGCCCCTCGAGGTGGGCGAGAGCATCGAGTTCGACTGGGACGGGGCGAGCTGGGTGTCCGAGCCGAGCGGCTGCTCCGTGCGCACGCCGGTGAGCGAGGGGGCGAGCATCGACGTGGAGTTCTGCGTCGCCGACGGAGGGTTCGATCTCGACGGACCCCGCCCCGAAGCGCCCGAGGAGCAGCAGGTTCTTTGTGAGAAGGTGACGGTGACGCACGGGGAGAGCGGGCGCATCGAGCACCGGTTCACGGGCTTCTGAGCGTCTCCTCGGCGTGCTTGCTCGCGAAGGGGCTTTGCTCGGGGCCGCGCAGGGGTGCGGTCGCCCGGAGCTGGTCCGCGGGAGCGGCCGGGCAGAGACGTTCGGCGTCGAGAAGAAAAGAGGGGCTCCTGGGCGTGGGGGGAGCGTTCAGGGAGAGCTCATCTTCGACCGATGGGCTGGTGAGTCGGGCGGGGAAGGTGTGGGGCGAGAAGAGCGCTCTGGGAGGGGCGGCTCGGGAGCCGGGGCCGAGGGGAAGGATCCGACTCAGAGGCCGGTAGCTTGACTCATGACTAGCCAGGTCCGCATACTCGTCCGCCTGGGCTCCAATTTTCGAAAGGGATTTCAAGAATGAAACGCTTCTCTCTGCTCCTCACCGCGGCGGTCCCGCTCGCGCTCTTCGGGGCTTGCACCATCGAGGCTCCCTCCGATCCCGTCAGCACGGGCGGCTCCGGAAACGACACCGGTGACACGGGCGGTGCGGGGAACGAGGCCGGCGCGCCGGGGAAGGACGTGGGCGGAGCTGGAGGAGAGACCGGCAGCGATCCAGAGCCGCAGATCCCCGATCCCGCGCCGGAGTACTCCGAGCCCGGGGCGTACGTCTGTGATGGGTGCCCGGAGTCCGATCGGGAGTCCTTCGTGCTGGACGCTGGCCCCGCCACCAGCGCCCGGTTCACCGGGATCGTCACCGGCATCGACGGGGACGGAACCTACTACCTGCGTGGACCCGGCGGCGCCGCCCTCGAGGGGATCGTCCCCGTGGACGACGAAGGGAGCTATTCCATCGAGCTGCCCCTGTTCTGTGGTCAGCAGCTCCTCAAGCTCCTGTGGACCAACGCGAGCGGCACCACCGTCGAGGTCGTGAACATCACGACCGAGGACTGCGTCGAGGCCGACATCCGCGTCACGCTCTCCTGGGACGCGGTCGGCAGAGACTGGGAGCTGCACCTCATCAAGCCGGGCGGCAGGATCAACGACGACGCCACGGACTGCACCTGGACCTCGTGCATCAGCTCGAGCCCCGACTGGGGCGTGGAGGGAGATCCCTCGGACGACCCCCACAAGGACGTCGACAACACGGGCGCCTACGGCCCCGAGAACATCTGGTTGGCCAAGCCGGAGCCCGGGATCTACACGGTGATGGTCGAACACTGGGCGGCGGGTGATCCGACCTCGAGCGGTCAGGTCATCTTCAACGTCGCCGGTGAGGTCGTGGTCGCCCGCATGGAGAACCTCGCGCCGTACAACGTCTGGACCGCGGGGACCATCGAGTGGCCGAGCGGCAAGGTGACGATCCACGACGACGTGTACGACTGCTCCGAGGATTGGTCCGGGGGCTGCTACGCCGAGCTCCCCTGAGGGGCGAGTGGCCTGACAAGTCGACCTGACAAGTCGA
>JAAZAA010000230.1 GCA_012514535.1 Myxococcales bacterium
CTCTGCCCACTGCTCTGCCCACTGCTCTGCCCACTGCTCTGCCCATGACTCGGCGCTGACTCGTTGGAGGGAGCCGTCGCCTCGCGCGCTCGGAAGAACCCTCGATGAGCGTTTGCGCCGCTGGAGATCGGGGCCACACTTTTGGTCGATGCGACGATGTGCTGGCGCTCGAGCTTCAGCGCGCGAGTCGCGGGGACCGTGACGGGGGACGTCGATCGGGGGAGCCGCTATGAGGTGGTTGGCCCTCACCTGGCCTGCGCTGGAGCGCCATTGGGCACCAGGGGGTCGGGGCGCGCGCGAAGGGTTCCGTTCGGCGGTCGGCCAGCCCACGAGACCAGGAGGGGATGATGTCAGGGAATCTCTTGGAGATGGTGCACAAGCACGTCGACCGGACGACGGTCGACACGATGGCCAGCTTGCTGAGCCAGTCGGGTGAGACCATGCACTCCGCGATCGATCAGGTCATCCCGACGCTCGCGGGCGGGTTGGCGCAAAAATCCTCGACGCGGGAGGGAGCTCGAGAGCTGAACGAAAGCCTCGACCGGGTCGACGACTCGATCCTCGACGACATCCCCGGCTATCTCTCCAGCAACACCAGCCACGTCACCCAGGCCGGGACGGGGATCCTCGGGAACATCTTCGGCGCCGATCTCGGCAACGTGCTGGCGCGCCTCGCCCCCTCCACGGGACTCGGCGAGGCGGGCACGAGCTCCGTGATGAAGATGGTGGCGCCAATCGTCCTCGCCGTCCTGTCGCGCCATCGACGACGTGAGCGCCTCGACGCGGACGGGCTCGCCCAGTTCCTCGACGATCAGCGGCGCGACGTGGACGCTGCGCTGCCCTCCAGCATGGCGGGGCTCTTCGGGATGAGTCCGGGGCGCTCCGGGGAGCTCGGCGAACGGATCGGAGAGGATCGTGAGCGCGCCGATCGCTACGATCCCGGCGGCGCGGGAGGGTTCCCGACAGGGGCCGCCGCGGCCGACGACACACGCCCTGGCGGACAGCCCGTCGCCGAAGCGGAGGGCATGCACCCCCGGCACGGCGGCGGTGGCCCCAGCGCGCTGCACCGTGAGCAGCTCGGGCCGGTGCGCGGGGGGCCGCGACCGCGCGGCGAGCGCTCCATGGGCCTGCGTTGGCTGGTGCCGCTGCTCGGCCTGCTCGCCATGGTGGCGCTCGTTTACGGCCTCCTCCGGCACCGCCAGGGGGACGGCGTCGACACGATCGATCCCTCCGTGCACGGTGTTCAAGAGCGACCCGGAAGCGAGGGTCAGGAGGAGACTCCTCCACCACGGCTCGAGCCGCGCGAGCAGCCCGCCGAGCCAGAGGGCACAGAGGGCACATCCCCGGGCGAGCCCGGGACCCCTGCGGACGGGAGGAGCGCGCCCGCCCCCGAGGACTCGCAGGGCCCCCAGGGCATGGCGCCAGGCGCCCCGAACGACGCCGTCGAGCCGGGCAGCGCCGTCGAAGGTCGCGTCGGGGCCGTGACCGGACGCCGCGCCGCGGACTCCTGGGAAGGGGCGGAGAACGACGGGGCGATGACGGTGGCTCCACCCCAGGGCGCCTTGAACGAAGCCCTCGGGGACGACCCCGTGCACCTGGGCACCCTCTTCGGGGCGGGCAGCAGCGAGCTCGAAGCGGGCCCCGGCAACCGTCTGAACACGCTCCTGCAGCTGGTGCAGGACAACTCCGAGCGGCTCGTGGAGATCCGCGGCTACGCCTTCGGTGCGGATACGGGCGACACCCGCGAGCTGGCTCAGAGCCGCGCCGAGGCCGTGCGGGACTGGCTCATCGACAACGGCGTGGACCCGAGCCGGATCGAGGCCGTCGGCGGCGGGACGAGCTCTCGCAGCCAGATCGACGTCTTCCTCCGGTGAAGGTTCCGGAAGATCTCCTTGGGGCCGCCCTGCCCGCCCTTCACAGGCCGGTGCAGGTCGCGCCCTCGGGGCAGGTCACGTCCGCGCAGGCCTCCGGAGACCGACAGTCGAACACACAGGTGGACCCGGGCTCACAGATCGCCTCCGGGCAGATGGTCTCGTGCTCCGTGCAAGAGAACTCGCACGTCGCGCCCGCGGCGCAGGTGACCGTCAAGGCGCTGCAGTCCGTCTGGTTGTTGCACACGTAGCGGCAGGTCTCGCCCGCAGCGCAGTGCGCCTCGCCGCTCACCGGCACCTTGAAGCCCGTGACCAGGCTGCAGCTCGAGCCGACGGCGCAGTCGAGCGCACACCCCCCTCCCGTATTGATGTTGCAATCGACGTCACAGGTCGCCCCCGGCGCGCAGCGGACGGAGCACTCGGCGAAGTGAGCGCAGTCCATCTGGCAGCGGGAGCC
>JAAZAA010000231.1 GCA_012514535.1 Myxococcales bacterium
AGTTTTCCTGGGAGGGCCTCGACCCTGCCCACGCTCTCCGTCCGCTCCCGCGGGCCAGCACCGCCCGGCACCCCACACCACCACGGAGCCACCACGAACGACGGCCATCGAACCTCCACCCCGCGGCACCCCGGCGGCGAATTCATGACACCGACTGTCAACAATGCCCCCACCGCCCGGCACCGCCCGACCAGCGCCGCGCGGCACCGCCCGACCGGCACCGCCCGGCCCCCCCCGAGCGGCTACTCGTCGATGGCTTCGATGCCCTGCGCCTCCAGGCGGGCGAGCCCCTCCTTCATCGCTTGGAGTTGCTCGGGTGAATGTCCCTGCCAGTCGGTGATCTCACCGATGACCCGCAGCGGCGCGCGCGTGCGATAGGACCGCGTCGGGTTCCCCGGAAACCGCTGGTCGGTGAGGTTCGGGTCGTCTTCGTAGGGCCCCGTCGGCTCGACGATGTAGATGCGGCCCCGCCCCTCACCGATCGCCAGCTCGGCCCCCCACGTGGCGGCGTCCAACGTCGCCGTGAAGTACACGAAGGCCGCCGCCTCCCTCTTGCCGAAGTTCGAGGCGAACCCGGGCTCGATCGGATCGCCTGGTCTCCGATCGGCCTTCGTCCCATGGAGGAAGCCCTCCTCTCCGCGCTCGTTGGTCCACACCTCGAAGGGCCGGGGAGTCGTCGTCATCGGCCTAGCTTACACCCATGGCTCCGCTCTCCACCGCGTGTCGTATCGTCGCCGCCCCACGAATCGAGCGGTCGCGATTTGCCGCACCGCGTCCCCTGACGCACGATCCGCCACCATGGGCGATCGACGCATCGAGCGCGGCGACATCTTCTGGATCGCTCCCGACGACTCCCGCGGGCCGGCGCCCGCGTACTCCCACCCCCACGTCGTCGTGCAGGACGACGTGTTCAACCGATCGCGCATCTCCACCGTGGTCGTGTGCGCCCTGACGACGAACCTCGCCAAGGGGACGGAGCCCGGGAACGTGCTGCTCGATCCCGGTGAGGGCGGGCTCCCCCGGCAGAGCGCCGTCGTCGTCTCGCAGATCTCGTCCGTCGCGAAGACCCGCCTGGGCGAGCGCATCGGCGCGCTGTCGCAGGAGCGCGTCGACCAGATCCTGGATGGCTTGCGCTTCCTCCAGCGCTCCTTCTTCACCCGCTGACGCCCGAGCCGAGGTGAAGCGGGCTCCCGCGACGCGGAGGCGCAAACTGCGCCGCGAAGCGGGCTCGCCGCACCCAGCACAAAAACGACGCGCCAGCGACCACGCGCTCTCGACGGAGCGCGTGGTGCCGGCGCGTGACAGCGGCCCGTCGGGGGCCTGCGCTCAGCTGGCGCGGCGGCGGCGACGGAGCCACGCCGCAGCGCCCAGGCCGAAGGACGCCAGCAGCAGCGGGTTCAGGGGAGCGGTCAGGCCAGGCAACGAGCAGTTGCAGTGCGACTTCCGCTCCACCTTGCAGGGGGGGCAGTCCGCGGGGGTCTCCTGCGCGTCCCGCTCCCGCTGAGGCTTCTCGTGGGCTTCCACGGCGGTCTTGAGTCGAGCCACGCCCTCGTTCGGGATCGTCAGCTTGTACAGACCGGGCTTGGTGGCGGTGGGCGCCTGGAGCTCCTCGAGCCGCCCGCCTTCGACGAGCTCGAGCTGGTGACTGAACCCGAACAGCGGCCCCTCGTGGGAGTAGTAGAGGGTGAAGGGGTGCATGGCGACGAGGGCGCGGTACTCCTTGCCGTCCTCGTTCACCGTCTTGCCCGTGTGGTAGTAGGGCCGCACCTCGTAGTGGGGCCACACCTGCTTCAGCGCGAGCTCGGGGTCCACCAAGGACGGCTGTGTGGCGGCGAGGTTCGGGTCCGCCACGGGCTTCTGGGGCACGTGGGTCGCGACACCGGGTCGAACCCCGTTGGACGCGGCGAGCTGGCGCTGCTGCCTGGTCTTGATGTACTCCAGCGCGCCCTTCGGGTCCCTCACCTGGACGGGCGGCGGGGGCGGCGCGAGGAGCTGGCGCTTCGTCTCCGCCATGCGGTCCGTCGCCAGGAAGATCTGCTCGTTCCCGTGGGCGGGCAGGTTGCCCGGGTACACGTAGAGGTAGACCTCCCGATCCTGCTCGTTGCCGAGGATGGCGCTCAGCCCCTTCACGGAGATCTCCGCGGTCCGCTCGTGGGAGGAGAGCGGGACGAAGTCCATGTTGCGGTACGCCGAGGCGGTCGTGATCGGCGCGATGTCCGGGTTCGAGCCGGGGCCGTAGTTCAACCGAACCTGGATGCACTGATGCTTCTGCGCGGGCACCGCCATGCCGCAGGTCTGGGCCACGGTGTTGGAGGGACACGTGAACTGGATCAGCCCTGCGGGGCCCTGGTTGGGGATCCCCGTCGCGTTCGGGATCGGGATCCAGCCGGCGTTCGGATCGGCGATCGAGCCCCAGTTGGCGATCCGAAACTCCGCCTGCAGCATGTTGTCGAAGAGCCCGACGGCCCCGTAGTCGGGCTGCGCGGAGAAGACGTTGACGTGCCCCGGCGTGGTATCGATGTGGTGCGGGCTCGCGTTGTTCGTGCGGATGCCCGAGCTCGACAGCCGGATCCCACCGACGCAGCCGGATCCGGTCGCGCGGGTCTGCTTCCAGTTGGCGGGGTTGGACGCCATGAGCTGGGTCTGGAAGCCGATGGACGGGTTCGTCGGGGTGAGCGTCGCGATGGTGGAGTCGTTCCCGTTCGTCTCGTCGCGGATGGTCATCGCGAGCACGACCTTGAAGGTGTCGCTCGGACCGATCCCCAGCTCCGTGAGGTTGACGATGAAGTTGATGCCCCAGTCCACCCCGTCCCCCGGGGCGTTGCTCCACACCGCCGGATCGATCACCCAGCTCGGGGGCACGACCATGTCCTCGGTCGTCCAGGGGGGGTTGTCCAGGAACGAGTACACCCGAAACTCATTGGCTGCCACGAAGCCCCCCGGAGCGGCCCCAGGGTTCACGCGGATGCGAACGGCGGTGCCGACGGGGTTCGTGGCCCCGACGTCCTTCGAGATACCGAAGAACACCTGATCCGTCGGGGTCGGGTCACCGTGTTCATTGCTCGTCTGCATCGAGACGTAGAGGCGATCCCCCGCCGCGTTGGTCATGAGGCGGAAGCGCCCTTCGTTCTGCGTCAGGTCGCTCGTGAAGGGGGTCAAGGGACCTGCGGCCCAGCGCGGCTCGTTCAGATCCGCACGGACGGGCGGTGGCCCGGACCAGCTCGGCGCACCGGGCAAGCCGGGGACGGGCGTGGGTGGGGGCGCGCAGAAATCGGCCCGCGCGGCCTGAGGCGACAGCGCGGCGCCAACGAGGACCGCGCCCGTGACGTAGGACCGTAATGAACGAAGGAGGGGGATGGCTTGCATGAGGAGAGCCTCGGTTGACTGTTGTTGGCTGAGAGCCGTCTACGAGCCCCGGGGGGCCAGGATCCTGTGAGGACGCGTCACTCCGGCGCGTCGACGACGCGGAGGTAGATGCGCCAGACGTTGACCTCCGGCTCGGCGAGGCCCAGAGGGAACGGGTCGGGGATCGTGGGGAAGGTCGTCGTCGTGACGTATCCGCTCCCCGCCTTCTGTTGGAAGCTCACGGTTCCGCTGAAGGTCACCGTCGCCCAGTAGGTCTGGTTGGGCTCGAGGGTGACGGCGCTGAGGGGCGGCGCGACGTTGGGCGTCGTTCCCACGCTGAACGCCGAGGTCCCCGTGAGGCGCACGCCGGGGCGGTCGCCGTCGTCCGCGTAGAGCGCCATCACCGCGCTCACCCCGGAGCCGGTGCCGGCCAGGCGCAGGCTCTGCAAGGCCGCGCGTCGCGGCACGGTGACGGGGACGGCGTAGATCCTGTTGGCGGCTGCCGTGAACGACGACCACCCGGTGCTCTCCGAGTAGCCGACGTCGTAGGGCTCGTTCGTCTCGCAGGCGCCGTCGCGGCAGATCTCCTCGGGCGTGTCGCAGGCCATCAAGGTCACGTAGGTCCCGCCGTCGCAGGTGACGACGTCCGCTCCGTCGCAGGCGACCTCGCCCTGGACGCAGTCGCCCCCGCAGGAGGCGGCGCCCCCGCTCACCTGGCACGTCTGACCGAGATCCGTGCAGTCGGCCTCGCTCTGCCACGCGCCGCTCTCGCTGCAGCTCTGGACCTCGTTGTTGGCGCAGCGCTCGGCGCCGGGTTCACAGTCGACGCAGGCATGCCCGCCCTGCGCCGACTCCAAGGCGATGCACGCCCCCGCGCATTCGTCGACGGTCTCCCAGGAGCCCGCCGCGTCGCAGACGCGCAGCGTGTTGCCCGCGCAGCTCCGAGCGTTCGTCTCGCACTCGCCGGCGCAGGCTCGCGCCTCCGCATCGCAGACGAACTCACAGGTCTCCTCCGTGACCCACACGCCCTCGTCGCCGCAGCGCAGGAGCACGTTGCCCGACGCGCACTGGCGCGCGTCGACCTCACAGGTCTCCTCACAGCTGCCGTCGGAGCAGACCGCCGGGCACTCCTCCAGCTCGCGCCACTCCCCCGAGTCGTCGCACTCGAGGCGGGTCACGCCGTCGCCGCCGCAGCGCTCGTCGCCGGGGACGCACTCCCCCGCGCAGGCGCCGTCCCGACATACGAACGGGCAGTCGTGCGCCGCGCCCCACACCTTTGCCTTCGAGCACGTCTGCTGCGCCCCCTCGGACGTGCAGCGCGTCTCGCCCGGCTCGCAGCTGCCTCCCACGGGATCCCGCGTGGCGTCGGTGCCGACGCACACGCCGTCGGCGCACACCTGGCCCTCCAGGCAGGGCGACTCGTCCTCTTCGCTCGGATCGCACTCGATCCTGCACGACCCGCCGACGCACGCGGTGCCCTCGGGACAGGCCTCGTCCTCGTCTCCCCCGCAACGCGCCCCGGCGCTGACGCAGGCCGTGTCCTCGCCCGACGCCAGGCAACGGGCGCCCTCGTCGCAATCCGCGTCGCCGCGACACGGCGGGCTGCACACCCGGAACAGGCAGACGTACCCCTCGCGGCAGTCGGTGGTGAGCACGCACTCGGAGGTCTCGACGATGTTCGGGACGTCGATGTCGAGCAGCACGTTGCAGGCGAGCGCGGACGCCGCCGTCGCGAGCAGCGCGGAGGAGAAGAGTCGGAGGTTCACCATGTCGTCACCAGCTCGGCTGTGGCGCCCTGGGCCGTGCCTCGGAAGCGGGCTTGCCACCCGCCGGGGCGGGTGGAGACGTCTGCGGCGGCATCGGGCGGCGTCGAAGGCGCCGTGAAGTAGAGGATGACCCCCGCGCCGAGCGCCGCCGCGCCGACGGCGAAGGCGACGGTCGACAGGGTGCCCGCGTCGCGCGCGGAGTTGCGCAGCTCGGCGCCCGCCGGGGTGCAGTCGTTGCCGTTGCAGCCGCGCTCGTTCGACTCGTCGAGCTTGCTCTTCGCGTCGAGCCCCCAGAAGGCGCCGAGCCCCACCCCGACGAGCCCGAGCCCGCCGAGGCCATAAGCGACGTAGCGCTGAGTGGAGCCGTCGCTGGGCGCCTCCGACGTGTCCACGGTGGACGACGTCGCCGCCACGGCGCCTCCCTCCGCGGGCGCGTCGACGAGGCGGGGGATCGCCACCGACTGGGCCGCGGGGCCCTCCGCGATGTCCACCTCGGCTCGCCAGGGTCTCTTCCCCGGAGCGCTCACGACGACCGTGTGGACGCCCGGATCGATCGGCAGCGCGACCCCGAGGGCGGGGCGCCCCACCGCCACCCCGTCGACCTCCACCTCGAGGCCCGGCACGTCGTGCTCCGCGGGGAGCTCGATGGTGAGCCGAGAGAGGTTGGGCTCGATCGCGGTGATGCGCTCCTGGGCATAGGCGACCCGGTCCTCGCGCCCATCTCGCCGCGCCGCCGCCAAGGCCTCGTTGAACTCGTTCCAGGCGGTCGCCAGCTTGCCCTGCTTCTCATGGCACACGGCGAGGTTGAGCAGGGTGCCGGTGCTCGGATCCAGGCGCTGGCTCTCCGCCAGCTTGGCGCAGGCTTCGTCGTACCGTTCCTCCGCCATGAGGCCCTGCCCCTGACGAAACAGCTCTTCGGCGAGGGCCCCATCGCTCACCTGCGCGGTGGCGGGGGCGGCCCACAACGCCAGCAGGGCCGGCAGCGCCCAGCGGGCCAGGCGCGGGTGCGAGTCGAATGGATGAAACATGTGAGCCTTGGAGTTCAGGAAGCACTCACGACAGGGAGAGCTCGATGAGAGCGCGGTCTCCCCCACGCTTAGCGCCCGATGGTTGTGAGTTCTTAGGCAGCTGTCAAGCCAGACGTGATAT
>JAAZAA010000232.1 GCA_012514535.1 Myxococcales bacterium
CTGCGACGCTTCAACACGACACGACGGCGCCATCCCCTGAGCACCGGCGCCGCGGGCGTGCCCGCCCCCGCGGTGCTGGACGGTATCCGCAGGGAGCGCGAGCTGCTCGTTCCGCTGCGCGCCCTGGCGACGGCGGAGATCGACTCGACGGACCTGAGCGTGCACGATCTGCGCCGTCAGATCACCGGGATGTTCGGGCCGGGCGCCGGCAGCGAGGCGCGGATGAGCACGCGCATCGAGTCCTTCGGCTTCAAGTACGGCCTGCCCACGGACGCGGACCTCGTGCTCGACGTGCGCTTCCTGAAGAACCCGCACTTCGAGCCCGATCTGCAGCCCCTCACGGGCCTCGACGCGCCGGTCCGCGACTACGTGCTGCAGAACCCGGAGACCCAGGCCTGGCTCGAGCGGACCCTCCCCCTGCTCGAGTTCTGCCTGCCGCGCTTCGAGCGCGAAGGGAAGAGCTACCTCACCATCGCGGTCGGCTGCACCGGAGGCCGGCACCGCTCGGTGGCGCTGGCCGAGTATCTCGCCGGGGAGCTGACGGGCCGGCTGGAGCTCAACCCCAGGGCGGTCCATCGCGACCTGCACCGCGGGGACGCCTCCTCGCGCTATCCTGCCGCCGAAGGGCCCGCGCTGGGGCTCGGCGGCCCGGCGCTTTCGCGGACGAAGGGCGAGTGACATGAACTTCCAGGACGGCAGCTCCGCTTCGATGCGCGCCTCGGGCACCTTCGAGATCGTCAACCGGCTGGGTCTCCACGCGCGGGCCGCGAGCAAGTTGGTGCATCTGGCCTCGAGCTTTCCCTGTGAGATCGTGGTCAGCAAGCAGGGGCAGGAGGCCAACGCCAAGAGCGTCATGGGCGTGCTGCTGCTGTGCGGGGCCAAGGGGACCAGGATCCGCGTGGAGGCGCACGGGGAGCGCGCGGAGGAGGCGGTGGCCCGCATCGGAGAGCTCATCGCGGATCGGTTCGGCGAGGGGGAGTGACGATGAGCGGGTCGGAGGAGTCCGTTCGGGAGCCCGTTCGGGAGCCGAGTTCCCCGCCAGAGATGACCCTCGGAGGGATCGGGGGCTCGCCGGGCATCGCGGTGGGGCAGGTCGTGGTGGTGGAGGGCGGCCGCGCCGGAGTGGTCCATCGCCGCATCAAGGGCCACCAGGTGGAGGAGGAGCTCGGGCGCTTCGACGCGGCGGTGGAGAAGACGGCGGCCGAGCTGCGGGAGGTCGCCGAGAAGGTGCGGAGCCGCGCCGGGGCGGCGGAGACGTCGATCCTCGAGGCCTACGTCTTGATGGTCACGGACAGCACCCTGCGCGAGGAGATCGAGCGGCGCGTGCGTCTGGACCGGCAGTGCGTCGAGTGGGCGCTCGACAACGCCATGTACGAGATGACGGCGCAGCTCCGCGACGCGGAGGACGCCTATCTCGTGGAGCGCAGCCACGACTTCGAGTTCATCCGGGACCGCATCATGCGGGCGTTGACGGGGCGGGGGCGCTCCTTCGTCGTGCCCGAGGGTCCGGAGCCCGTCGTGCTCGTGGCCCACGATCTCTCCCCGGCGGAGACCGCGACGCTGTCCAAGGATCGAGTCCTGGGCCTGGTGACGGAGGTCGGGACCCGCACGAGCCACACGGCGATCCTCGCTCGCGCCCTCGAGATCCCCGCGGTCGTGGGGGCGCGGGGGGTGCTCGATCACGTGGCGAACGGCGACACCATCGGGGTCGACGGGGTCCACGGGCGGGTGGTGCTGTCGCCCTCCGAGGCGGCGCTGGCCACGCTCCAGCGGCGCGCCGAGCGCTACTACGCGATGACGCGGGGGCTGCGGGAGCGTCGCAAGGATCCCGCCGTCACCCGCTGCGGCACTCCGATCAAGCTCCAGGCGAACATCGAGCTGGCCGTTGAAGCGAACATCGCCCTCGACCACGGCGCCGAGGGCATCGGGCTCTATCGGACGGAGTTCCTCTACGTCGATCGCAGGACGCTCCCCGACGAGGAGGAGCAGTACGCGACCTATCGCCGGGTGGTCGAGCGCATGGCGCCCCTGCCCGTGACGCTCCGGACCTTCGACATCGGAGGGGACAAGTTCGTGTCCACCTTCCAGCTGCCCCGGGAAATGAACCCGGCGCTCGGGCTGCGCGCGGTGCGCCTGGGCCTCGAGCGCCCGGAGGTCTTCAAGACCCAGCTGCGGGCCATGGTGCGGGCCTCCGCCCACGGGGAGGTGCAGATCATGGTGCCGATGGTGGCCTCCATCGCGGAGATGCACGCGGTGCGGGAGCTGCTCGCCGAGGCCATCGAGGAGGTGGAGCGCGCGGGGCACGCTCACGCGGAGGACATCCCGCTCGGGTGCATGATCGAGGTGCCCGCCGCGGCCATCCTCGCCTCCGAGTTCGGGCGCGTGAGCGCGTTCATGAGCATCGGGACGAACGATCTGGTGCAGTACGCCCTCGCCGTGGACCGCACGAGCCGGGAGCTGGCGCGGCTCGCGAGCTATTTCGACCCCGCGGTGGTTCGCCTGATCGACGGGGTGATCCAGGCGGGCGCGGCGCGTCAGCGCCCGGTGTCCCTGTGCGGGGCCATGGCGAGCGATCCCCTGGCTGCGATCCTGCTCGTGGGTATGGGGCTGCGGAGCCTCAGCATGGAGGCGTCGGCCATCCCCGAGGTGAAGGCGGCCTTGGCCCGGGTCACCCTGGAGGAGGCGAAGGAGGCCGTCGTCACCGCCTTCACGGCCATCACGGCCCAGGAGCTCGAGGAGGGGCTCGCCGAGCGCTTCGCCCCGAGGTTGGCGGATCTCCTCGACCAGGGGGACGTCCCCGTCGTTCCCGTGAGCGCCCCGACCGGCTGAAGGGCTCCTCGTCGGCACGTCGACCTTGCCTGGAGCTGGCGGCTGGCCCAACCTGCACGGGTGTGGGGCCCGGTGCCTCGGGGACCTGGTCATCCGTAGAGGAGTTGGTCCGGTCTCCGGTTGACCAAGGGGGGACGCTGCGTATACTCGCGCCCCTAGAACCACAAGCGGCTCGAGGAACTCAGCACATGCCTCTGGAACCCGGCGCCAAAGAGCGCGTGATCAACGAATATCGGCAGCACGAGAAGGACACGGGATCTCCCGAAGTTCAGATTGCCCTGCTCTCGCAGCGCATCGTGTACCTGACCGAGCATTTCAAGGTCCACAAGAAGGACCACCACTCTCGTCGTGGCCTGCTGAAGCTGGTCGGTCAGCGACGTCGTATGCTCGACTACCTGAAGCGCTCGGACGTCGAGCGTTACCGCAAGGTGATCGAGTCTCTCGGAATCCGGAAGTAACCGGCGCCGCGGGTGGTTTGTCGGAGGTCGGCGAGCGCCGATCTCCGCTGGACCGCTCTGGTTCGGTTCTCGCCCCCTTTGCGGCCGTCTTTGTCGTCCAGGGAGGGGGCGGGTTTCGTCTCCGTTCTGTAGTTCCGATAGCGAGGCGCCTTCTTCAACTTCGCTTCGTGACGACGATCCATCCGTGAGCGGTTGGTTCTTTCGCGAGGATACTCGCTCCAAGAGGGGGTAGGGCTCGAGGAAGGGCCGGAAGCGGCTGGGTGGCCGCTGTCAGGCATCGAGGCTGAATAGGCGCTCGCCGTCGGCGTTGGGCTGCACGCAGCAGCAACGTTGCGCCAAGGAGCGCCTTATCCATGTTCGTACGTGAATCAGTGATGATCGATGGGCGTCCGCTCACCTTCGAGACGGGACGCCTGGCCAAGCAAGCCCACGGCTCAGTGCTCATCAGCTTCGGCGAGAGCTCCGTGCTCGTGACCGTGGTGTCGAGCTCCGAGCGACCCGGGCTCGACTTCTTCCCGCTCACCTGTGAGTACGTGGAGAAGACCTACGCCGCCGGGAAGATCCCCGGGGGCTTCTTCAAGCGTGAAGGTCGCCTGCGAGACTACGAGATCCTCGCCTCGCGGCTGATGGATCGCCCCCTGCGCCCGCTCTTCCCCAAGGGCTACAAGAAGGACACGCAGGTCATCGCGACCGTGCTCAGCGCGGACAAGGTGAACCCCACCGACGTGCTCGCCCTGACCGGCGCCAGCGCCGCGCTCTCGATCTCCGACGTGCCCTGGGCCGGCCCCATCGTCGGCATCCGCGTCGCCCGCATCGACGGCCAGTTCTCGGCCTATCCCACCTTCGCCCAGTCGGAGATGGCGGACATCGACCTGGTCGTGGCGTGCAGCAAGGACGCCATCATCATGGTGGAGGGCGGCGCCGACGAAGCCAGCGAGTCGGAGATCATCGATGCGCTGATGTTCGCCCACGAGCAGAGCCAGCCGATCATCGAGCTCATCGAGAAGATGCAGGCCGCCGTCGGCAAGCCGAAGCGCGAGTTCTCGGTGCCGACCCTCGACGAAGGCATCGCCCGCCGCGTCGCCGAGCTGGCGGACGGCAAGCTCCGCGAGGCGTGCGTCATCAAGGACAAGCACGCCCGCTACGACGCCTACGCGGCGATCAAGACCGAGGTGGTCGAGACCCTGACCCGTGAGCTCGGAGAGGAGCAGTGGGCGGAGGTCGAGAAGCTCGTCAAGGCCGAGATCGAGCATCGCAAGGCCGAGGTGGTGCGCGGCATGGTGCTCGACACCGGCAAGCGTATCGACGGACGCGACACCAAGACGGTGCGCCCCATCACCTGCGAGGTGGGCCTGCTCGCCCGCACCCACGGCTCCGCGCTGTTCCAGCGCGGTGAGACCCAGGCCATCGTGACGGCCACGTTAGGCACGGCCAGCGACGAGCAGAAGATCGACGCGCTGACCGGGGAGAGCTGGAAGCAGTTCATGCTGCACTACAACTTCCCGCCCTTCTCCACGGGGGAGACGAAGCCCATGCGAGGCCCGGGGCGTCGCGAGATCGGGCACGGGGCCCTCGCGGAGCGCGCCCTCGTGCGTATGGTGCCGAAGCACGACAAGTTCCCCTACACGATCCGCGTCGTGAGCGAGGTGCTCGAGTCCAATGGCTCGAGCTCGATGGCCTCGGTGTGCGGCGGGACCCTCGCGCTGATGGACACCGGCGTGCCGCTGCGGCGCCCGGTGGCCGGCATCGCCATGGGATTGATCAGCGAGGGAGAGCGGGTCGCGATCCTCAGCGACATCCTGGGTGACGAGGATCACCTCGGTGACATGGACTTCAAGGTCTGCGGCACCGACAAGGGCATCACCGCGATCCAGATGGACATCAAGATCGCAGGCCTCGAGCGGCGCGTGCTCGAGGAGGCGCTCGCGCAGGCCCGGGACGGGCGGCTCCACATCCTCGATCGCATGCTCGAGACCCTGCGTGAGCCGCGGGCCGAGATCAGCAAGTGGGCGCCGCGCATCACCACGATGAAGGTCAAGCCTGACCAGATCCGCGTCATCATCGGGCCCGGCGGTAAGACCATCAAGGGCATCACCGAGCAGACGGGCTGCGACGTCAACGTGGAGGACGACGGCACCGTGTCCGTGGCGGGTGTCGACCCGGACGCCGTCAAGCGCGCCCTGGCGATCATCGAGGGCCTCACCGCGGAGCCCGAGGTCGGCAAGGTCTACAAGGGCACGATCAAGCGGATCGTGGACTTCGGCGCCTTCGTCGAGATCCTCCCGAACAACGAGGCGCTCCTGCACGTCTCGGAGATCGCCTACGAGCGCGTGGAGCATCCCTCCGACGTGCTCGAGGAGGGGCAGGAGATCGAGGTCAAGTGCATCAGCGTCGAGCGTGATGGCAAGACGCGCCTCTCCCGGAAGGAGCTCTTGCCCGTGCCGGAGGGCTACGTGCCCCGGCCGCCGCGCAGCAGCGAAGGCGGTGGCCGTGGTGAGGGCGGCGGACGACGCGAAGGGGGCCGTGGGCGCCCTGGTGGCGGCCGCGACCGCGGGGAGCGCCGTCCGCGGCGCGACTGAGGTGAGTACCGAGCTCGCGGAAATCCGCAGCGCGGGTTTCGGTCGAGCTCACCGGACGCAGGAGGCGGCGGTGCCCTGACGCAAAGGGGACTCTGCTGCCGACCTCGAAGCAAAGAGGAGCGCATCTCGCGCTCCTCTTTGCGCTTTGTGGAACGACGAGCTCGCGGGCCGGTAGCTCGGTTCGTGTGCAGTTCGAGGGGCCGGCAGGGAGGCCTCGTCGTTCGGGGGTTCGATTGCGGGGGGGGCAGTGCGCCTTCGTCGCTCTGGGAGTCTGTTGCTCGGGCGAGCCCGTCGCCTGCTCTGCCGGCGACGGCTCGGAGCGGCGGGCGCGCGGGTCATCGATCCGCGAGCTGATGGATCTCTGCCGCCAGACGAGCTCCCATTTCCTCGTAAATCGGGCGCGTCTCCGGCGCTGGACGCACCACGACGGCGGGGTCGGGCGCCGCGAAGCGCTCGAAGAGGAAGGCCCAGTCGAGCTGACCGACGACCTGTGCGGCTCGCAGCGCGGCTCCGAGGGCCGAGGCGTTCTTCACGCGGAGCCGATGGACCTCCGCTTGAAAGACGTCCGCGATGACGCGGAGGATGCCCTGGTTCGACGAGGCCCCACCCGTGGCGAGGAGACGCTCCGGGGTGCCCCCGATCCAGTCGGAGTAGCGGCGCATGACGAGGGCCTGCGCCTCGACGATCGCGCGCGCCGACCGCGCCGGATCGCGCCACGTGGTGAACGCGGCGTCACCGCGGAGGAGAGGCTGCGGCGCGGTGATGCGCGGGGTCATCTCGGGGACGAAGTACGGCAGGAGCAATGCCCCGTCGTTGCCTGGCTTGGTGTCTTGCAGGATCGCGCGCTCGAAACCTGCCCAGTCCAGACCCACGCGTCGCGCCACGGTCTCCCTGGCCAGAGATCCGTTCGCGAAGCAGATCAAGGACATGAAGCCCCCCGCGGGATGGCCGAAGACGTGCCCGAAACCACGGGGATCGGTGCGCGGCCGTTCCATCGCGGCGAACACCGTGTCGCTCGTGCCGAGGCTGATCACCGCGGTACCAGGGGTGGTCGCTCCCATGCCCACGAGGCTGCTCGGGTTGTCGCCGGTGAACACGACGACGGGGGTGCGGGGGGCGAAGCCATACCTGCGCACGAAGTAAGGAGCGACGGTGCCCACGATCGTGTCGCAGGGGACCGGTCGGGGCAGCCGCGAGGCCAGGTCGGGAGCCGTGACCGCCACCAACGCGGGGCTCCAGTCGAGCGTCTGGAGGTCGAGGAGGTTCATGCCCGCGCCGTCGCCCCGGTCGACGGGCGCGGAGGTCTTCGTGAGGACCGACGCGACGAAGCTGCTGACGAGGTGGATCTCCGCCGTCGCCGCGTAGGCTCGGGGCTCCTGCTTGAAGAACCTCCGGATCTGCGGTCCGGTGAAGCGTTCGATGGCGCGGGACCCCGTCACGCGCACCAGCTCGTCGTCACCGCCGACCGCGGCGGCGATCTCGTGGCACTCCTCGGAGGTTGCGCTGTCCAACCAGATCGGAGCCGTGGCCCGGCTCAGCAAGGGGGCGAGTTGTTCGTGGAGAGGTGCGTCGTCCCGCCAGGGGGGAGTGGAGTCGAGGGGCGCTCGCAGGTAGACGGAGCCGTGTTGCTGCCCGGCGCCGCTCACGCCGTGGATCCGCGCCAAGTCCACGCCGCGCTGCCGGAGGCGGCCCAAGAGCACCTCGAGGGCGGCGACCCACAGGAGTGGATCGGCGTGCTTGATCCGGGGATCCGGGTGCTCGAGGAACCCGTGGGGAGAGCGGAACTCCGGGAGCGCGGCGAAGGGCACGCTCTCGTCGGCGACGATTTTTCCTCGCTCCGCGTCGATGACGAGGGCGGAGAGGCTCTGGGTGCTGCAGTCGAGTCCGAGGTAGTGCGCCATCACTCACGTCGAGCCCGATGCGGGGAGCCGGGCAGATCGATCGGGTGCGTCAGGATACCGGCCATGGCGCCATCACTCACGTCGAGCCCGACGCGGGGAGTCGGCGGGGCGAGGCCGCGGAACTGCCCGTCGTCGACGTCACGACACGGCACTACACGACGCGCAGGGCCCGCCCGACGAGCACTTCGTTGAGGGATCCCGTGCGGTACCCGCCGAGATCGAGGGTGACATAGCGGAAGCCATGGGCCTGGCCCCGCTCCACGACCTCTTGCCGCAGCTCGGCGGAGAGCAACGGCTCGAACTCGGAGAGATCCACCTCGATGCGGGCGATCTGATCGTGCCAACGCACGCGCACCTGGCGGAAGCCCAGCTCCCGCAGGTCCGCCTCGAACCCCTCGATCTGGCGGAGACGCTCGGGGGTGACGGCGGTGCCGTAGGGGATGCGGCTCGACAGGCAGGCCGCGGCCGGTTTGTCCCAGATCTCCATGCCGATCAGGCGGGCGGCCTCACGCACGTCCGCCTTGGTCATGCCCGCGTCCACCAGAGGGCTCCTGGCACCTGCCTCCCGGGCGGCGTCGAGCCCCGGGCGGTAGTCCCCGAGATCGTCGAGGTTCGTGCCGTTGAGGACGTGGTCGAGGTGCCATTCGCGTCGCTTGATCTCGGCGATTTCGTAGAGCTCCGACTTGCAGTGGAAGCAGCGATCGGGCCCATTCGCGGCGTAACCGGGGCGAGCGAGCTCATGGGAGTCGACACACTCGTGGCGGGCGCCGAGCTGGGCTGCGAGGCGTGCGGCGGCGTCCCGCTCGGAGCGGGGCAAGCTCGGGCTCACGGCGGTCATGCCCACTGCCCGATCGCCGAGCTGCTCCGTGGCGACCGCCAGGACGAAGGCGCTGTCGATGCCCCCCGAGAAGCAGACCAGCACCGAGCCGAGCTCCCGCAGGATGCCGCGCAGGGCGTCGAGCTTCGCCGCGGCGGATCGCGGCTCGGCAGAGCTCGCGGCGGAGCCGTTCGCGGCGGAGCTCGCAGCCGTCGTTGCCCCGGCGGGGCCCACGGCAGGGCCCGCAGCAGGGCTCGCAGCAGGGCGCGGCTCGGTAGAGCCGGGCGCGGTGGAGCTCGTGGGAACGCTCGGGGACGTCGGCGGCTGAGTCACGGGGCTCACATAACATCCTGCAGGCGTGCCGCCAGAGGTGGGCATCAGCCGGCATGGGCCTCCGGCGGGTCGGGACACGCGGAGGCGCAGCGACCGTCGGTGCTAAACTGGAGGGAGGAGGCGGGATGGAACGAAGGGAGCCGAGGGGCGACGGGCGCGTCGTGTCTCTGTGGGGGCCGTTGGCTCCGGGCGCCGCCGAGCGGATCGTGGAGGGGCTGCGGTACCGGTACGGGCTGGGGCAGGCCTATCGGGTTCGGGTACGCGGAGTCGGCGGGGGCCGCTGGGAAATCGAGGACGGGCAGGGGAGGCGCGAGGTGGTGAGCGCGATGGGCGCGAAGGGGGTCGAGCGCTGGTACCTGGACCGGTACGGGGACGTGATCGCCGAGCGCCTGGAGACCTCGGAGGGATGAGGGCGGCGGACATAACCTGTCCGAGCTAGGCGAAGTGGGCGCTAGCGGTGGAGTCGAGGGCTGCTAATCTGTTCAGCGTGAGCCCGTCCCCTCTTCAGATCCTCGAGCGACTCCCGGCCGAGCTGCGTGCCCGGCGTTTGGTCACCCTGGCCACGACACCGGCCGAGCGGCCGGTCATTGTCGGCGGAGCGAGCCCGCTCTCCGGGACGGCCTCCATGGAGTCTCCCGCAGAGCCGGTGGTCGGTGGCGCACGTTCCGTTCTACCCCTGGGGCTCGAAGGGGTGGATGCGCTGCTCCCTGGAGGTGGGTTGCTCCGGGGAGGCGTGGTGGAGCTCATGGTGCGGGGCGGAGGAGCATTGGGCAC
>JAAZAA010000008.1 GCA_012514535.1 Myxococcales bacterium
CTACGACGCGCGGGACGCGGGCATCGACCTCGTCGCCCGGACGCAGGGCACCGGGGAGTCCCACGCCATCCAGGGCAAGCTCTACGCCGAGGACTACCGCCTGCAGAAGAGCGACATCGACTCGTTCTTCACCGCCTCGGGCAGGAAGCATTTCCCCCTCCGGATCATCGTCTCGACGACGAACAACTGGACCGAGCACGCCGAGGCGGCCCTCGTCGACCAGAACCCTCTGTCCGCCTTCCTAGGCGACGCGGTGTCGCCTCCATCCTGCTTGCTGGAAGGCCGCGGGCACGATCCGCGCATCGAAGACATCGTCCACCCCGTGGCGTTGTCCTTCCAAGGCGCGCGCATCAACCTGCCTCCGGAGAACCCGCCACTGCCGAAGCGAATTCGCCCCTTCAAGAGGACCCGCACTGGCCCGTTCTGCTCGAGCGCAAACCTCGATCAGCTCCGCTCCCTCCGGGCGCGGTTCATCGACGAGCCGCCCGAGGTTCACTCCATCGAGCCCCCCTACGCCTTCCTCTTCTACAACGCCGTCACGGGCGCCATTTACTACTGGGCATGGATCACGGGCGAGGAGTAGGTCCCTGGTGAACTGGATGGCCCGGGTAACTCCGTCCGACTTCTGGTTTCGTCATGGTCCCTTCGCCCTCGAGCGCGCGAGGCCAACGCTCCTCCTCACGATCACCTCGTCCACTTCACCCAGGAAAGCGCAGAGGCCGTTCTCTCGGCCGCGCTCACGCAGACAGGACAAGTCGTCCAAGCACGCCTGCTCCCGCTCGGGGTCCCCCGCGCACAGCACCTCCAGAACCACCTTGGCGTCCGTGGCGGCGTCGTTCGGGTGCGCTGTGAGGCGCTGCCCAGAGCTCCCCCGTCTGGCTCCCGAACTGCCACTTCTCGAACTCCGGGTGTTCGGTGAGCGCCCGTGCTCGGGTGCGTCGCTCCAGGTCCAGGCCGAGAACACGCACCTCCTTCGGTTCGAACCGATCCAGCAGGTACGGTGAATGGGTCGTGCACACGATCTGGAGCTCGGGGTCGGAGTCCAGCAGCTCTCGCAGGACCCGCACCAGCTCCGCTTGCGCTTCGACGTGAAGGCCTCGGTCGATATCGTCCAACAGCAGCAATCGAGGCCGTTCGGGTTCGTGCAGCTTCGTGAGCAGCCCCAAAGCCAGAAGGGTTCCTTCGCTGAGCAGGTCCGCAGGAATCCGACGGCCGTCGTCGAACTCGATCTCGAACTGGTCGGCCAGGACCGTCTCGTCCACGGGCCTCCAGACGGGCTGCCCGTCCACGTCGATCCTGGTGATCCTGCGCCGAAGCACGGATCCCCGTGCGGTCCGAATCCGCCGCACCCCAGGGACGACGCGACGCAACGCCTCCCGAACCGCATCCAAGCTCTCCTCGGCGGCTCCCTTCATCCAGGTGAGGGTCGACGCGAGATTGTCGCCGTTCCGGCTCAGCCGAGGACGCTCCTCTTCGGGGACCGAAGGTTGGCCCATCACGGTGGCGTCGAGGTGGAGGTACACGGTCGAGGCCAGCCGGCGCACTGCCGGACTGTCGAGGACTATCAACTCATCCTTTCGACCGAGCCCGTCCGAAGGAATCGTCACTCCGGTACCGGAACCCGTCGGGGTCCGCACCATCACCGCGAACTCACACTCGTCCCCGTTGGGCGCGCGACCGACGGGCTTCTCCACCCGGATCGCCAGCTCCACTTCCTCGCCATCCTTCCGGCGAGCAGCGAGCTTGATGTTCGCGGGAAGGTCGTGGCTTGCAAGGCGCGCCGGATCCAAGGCCCCCGTATAAATCCCGCCGAAGCGCCGCCACGTGTTCGATCCATCTTCGGGGCGCGGCACTCCGGTGAGCGACAACAGATGCAGCGCCTGCAGCATGCTGCTCTTGCCCGAGCCGTTCGGCCCCGTGAGCACCGTCAGGCGTTCGAGGTCGATCGTGACGTTCTCGAGGCTCTTGAAGTTCTCGAAGTGAACGCGGTCGAGCATGGCAGCTAGTTCCTGGACGCGGCTGGGCAGGATGCCCGCAAAGGAAACTACCACCTGAACACGCCGCGACAAACGAGCCCCTCCCGCGAGGGACACACCTCACCCTTCGTAGTCGAGCCCCAGCTCCCTCCAGAGCGGTTCGAGGCTGATCTGCGCCGGCTGCCGTAGGCTCCGCAGCACCCGCTCCTGACCCACGAGCCACCCACGAGCCACGCGCGCACCTGCTCGCGGCCCCGCTCGGTCTGCACCAGCTCGACGAGGGAGCGCGGCCCTTTCGGGTTGATCCCCGGCTCGGAG
>JAAZAA010000233.1 GCA_012514535.1 Myxococcales bacterium
ATCGCCCAGTCCACCGGAGCAATCCGCCGTCCGCCCGAAGCCACCGCGCCCGCTCGAACAGCAAAAATCCCGCTCCACGGAGCAACTCCGTCCCCGAAATCTCCAAACAGCGCTCGGGCCCCTTCGAACAAACCGGGGGCCCCCTCGTGCACGACCTCGAGCCTCGTCGAACAAAGCCGGGGCCCCGTCGAGCACTATCTGGGGCCCCTTCGTGCAAACCATCGAGCCCCCTCCAGCAGCACTGAAGCCCCATCGAACATCTTTGGGGCCCCTTCGTGCAAACCCTGGGGCCCCCTCAAACATCACTGGGGCCCCCTCGAACATCGCTGGCCCCCCCGAGGGGATTGCAGCTGTTTTTGGCGGGTACACGAGGGTCTGCTCGAAGGGGCCCCGGCTTCGCTGGAGGAGGCGCGAGGTCTTGCTCGACGGGGGGCGGGGCTCGGATCGATGGAAACCCCGGGAAAATCGAGGGGGCGCGAGCTCTGCTCGCGGGGGCCCCGGGTTCTGCTCGAAGGGGGGCGAGGTTTGTTCGAGGGGGCCCCAGCTTTGTTCGAGGGGGCTCCAGGCTCGTTTGCGCAAGAGCGCGGCTCGTTTACGCAGGAGCGCGGCTCGTTTGCGCAGGAGCGCGGCTCGTTTGCGCCGAGAGGAGCGCGTCGTGGCCCGAAAGAAGAGCCCTACGCGTCGAAAGTGCGCAACGGGGCGGCGTTGGGGGCCGAAGTCTCGTCGCGGGGCGTCTTCGACGCGCCGGCGCGGGGAAGGATTGGAGATGGCGAAGCTCACGAACGTCCAGAAGGCTGAACGCACACTGAAATTGTTGCTCGGGATGCGGATCCCGCGGGTCGCGCAGCAGCTCATGCCCCACGGTTTCCGACGCGAGACGCTCGAAGACGGCTGGGCGCGCTTGCGCGCGGTCGGCATGGGGACCTCCGAGCACCCTACGGCCCTGGCGCCGGCCCGAGCGGAGCCCCCCGCCGTGCTCGACAGGGCCGAGGAGCGCCCGGTGCCCGAGCTCGACGCCTTCGAAAACCTCTGGTTCCCCATCGCGCGGGCCTCCCTGCGGGAACCCTACCCGCGGATCGCGGAGCTCCTCTTCGCGAACGTGTCGCAGACCCGCGGGCCCCAGAGCGTGATCGGCGTGCTCCACTTCCTGGACCGCTTGGGGGCCATGGAGCGCGGCGAAGCGCCGTTCGGCGCCGATGGTCCCGCCGCGCGCCAGCTCCTCGCCGAGCGCGGCCTCACCCGGGAGCGGGAGCGTGCCGGGCGCGCGCTCCTCGATCGGCTCCGCGAGATCGAGAGCGCCTCGGTCTTCCCGGTGCTCTCCGCCGAGGAGGAGGCGGTGAACGTCGAGGCGATGTGGGCCTGGTACCTCGAGTGGAGCGTCATCGCGCGCACCGCCATCAAGAACCAGACGCTGCTCAAGCTCCTCGGCTTCTCGCCCCGCGCCAGGGCGCAGCCGCCGCGCGCCGCCGAGCAGGCTCTCGAGAGCGTCACCGTCTCCGTGCGCGAGAGCCGCGATCGGCCCGCCGGGTCGCGTTCCCCCCGCTCGGAGCCCCGAGCCCGCCTGCTCGGGCCGAGCCAACGACGAACGAAGCGAGTCAAACGCTGACCCGCCTCCTCGAACCAACCCCCACGAAAGCAGCCTGCAAAGAAAGTGAGTCGATCATGAAGAAGCTCGGCATTGGACCCAAGACCTACCGCTCCGTGGAGTTCCTCCTCGGGCTCCGCAACCGAGACGTCGCGAAGGAGCTCGAGCCCTTCGGCTTCACCAAAGACAAACTCGACGAAGGCTGGGGCCTCCTGGCGGACGCCACTGGCGCGCGGCTTGCCGGCATCGCGGACGCCGCGCCCTCCCAGCCGGGCCTCCTGCAGCGCATCGACGAGTTCGAGAACACCTGGTTCCCCGTCGCTCGCAACGTGCTGGCCCGTCACTATCCCGACGTCGGCAGGCAGCTCTTCGTGAACCTCGTGCAGACCCAAGGGCAAGAGGTGGTGATCACCGTCCTCACCTTCCTCAGCCGCCTGGAGGACATGGCCCGCGGCGAGGAGCCCTTCGGCGCCGACGGCCCCGCCGCGCGTCAGCTCCTCGCCGAGCGCGGCCTCACGGAAGCGCGCGAAGCGGAGGCGCACGCCCTCATGGCCGAGGCCCGCGACCTGAAGAGCACCCCGGCGGACCCGCCCCGCACCGCCGAGGAGCAAGCCGCCGCCGAGAGCGCCCTCTGGGCCTGGTACCTCGAATGGAGCGCCATCGCCCGCGTCGCCATCAAGAGCCGCGCCACTCTCCGCAAGCTCGGCTTCTTCAAGCGCCGCACCTCCGGCCCGGACGAAGAGCCCATCGAAGTCGCGGACCTCGGAGAGCCCAGCGCGCCGGAGGCTGATACGGCCGAGCTCGATGGGCAGCCGGAGGCGCGGCAGCTGGCGGAGGCGGCGACGGAGTGACGGAGTGACGGCGTGACGGACGGGAGACACCGAGCGCGTCGGGTAGCGGCGAACGCGCTCGGTGTCGTCCGGATGGCGGGCGGTGGAACACCGTCCCCGACCAGGTCCGTTGCCCACCTCCGCGGCAAGTCGCGCGCTGGCGACTACGGCGCCTGAAGATGAAAGTCCCCTCACATGATCGAGATCACCACCGCCCGCCACCCGCTCCCCGACGGACGACTCGAGCTGCTCGGAGCCGTCGACGCCGTCACCGGCGCGATGACGCGCGTCGAATCCGGCGGCGCGGCGCTCCTCGTCGATTGCGGCATCGCCCAGGGCCGAGAAGCCGCGCGTTGGGTGTTTCCCGAAGCCGCGCGCGACGTGGGAGCGGTGCTCCTCACCCACGGCCACAACGATCACGTGGGGAGCCTCCCCATCCTGCTCGACGGCGGCTTCGACGGTCCGATCTACGGCACTCGTGCCACGCTCGAAGTCGCCGAGCTCGTGCTGCGCGATGGGCTCTCCCTCAGCGGCGCCTCCGAGCGCGACATCCGGACTTTTCGGCGGAGGTTTCAGGAGCTCGCCCGCGCGGTGCCCTACGACAGAGCCGTTCAGGTGCCCGGCTTTTCGGGCACCGCGACGTTTCGGGAGGCGGGGCACATTCTCGGTTCGGCGAGTGTGGACCTCGAGAGTGAGGGGGCGCGCGTGATCGTGAGCGGCGATCTCGGTCGCCCCGACTCGCCCATCCTGCGGGACTACTGCGAG